>JANWJO010000145.1 GCA_025449435.1 Chloroflexota bacterium
GATGCCGAAGGGCATCCTGCTGATCGGTCATCCCGGTACCGGCAAAACACTGCTGGCCCGTGCTGTGGCCGGCGAGGCAGGGGTGCCGTTTTTCAGCATTAGCGGCTCCGAGTTTATCGAGATGATCGTTGGCGTTGGCGCTTCTCGCGTACGCGACCTCTTCAAACAGGCGAAAGAGGCGGCACCTGCCATCATCTTTGTTGATGAGCTCGACGCCATCGGTCGCCGCCGAGGGGCTGGCGCCGGATTTGGCAGCAACGACGAACGCGAGCAAACACTCAACCAGTTACTGGTAGAGATGGACGGCTTTGACGCCCGGCAGGCCGTGATTGTGCTAGCAGCTACCAACCGCGCGGACGTGCTCGACCCAGCGTTGCTGCGTCCTGGCCGCTTTGACCGACGTGTCGTCGTGCAACCACCGGATCGTGCCGGGCGGGCCGCAATTTTGCGTGTCCACACCAGAGGTGTACCGTTGGACCCGAACGTCAGTCTCGATGAGGTCGCTGGTGAGACGCCAGGCCTCGTCGGCGCCGACTTGCGCAACCTAATCAATGAAGCGGCACTGCTGGCGTCGCGCAACAACCACAACGCCGTGGAACGCAACGACTTTTCGGAGGCGCTCGAAAAGATTGCGCTTGGTGCTGAACGCCATATCACCTTGATACCGGAGGAACGCGAACGCATCGCTTACCATGAAAGTGGGCACGCGCTGGTTGGATTGTTGCAGCCGGACGGCGACCCAGTGCGCCGGGTGACGGTGGTGCCCCGCGGCATGGCTCTCGGTGTCACCCTCTCCGTCCCAGACGCCGACCGCTACAATCTGAGCGAAAACTACCTGCGAGCACGCATTGCCAATGCGTTGGGCGGTCGAGCAGCTGAGCAGTTAGTCTATGGTGTGATTACCACCGGCGCGGAGAACGATCTCAAACAGGTGACCTACCTCGCGCGCGCGATGGTGACGCGATGGGGGATGAGCTCAGAAGTGGGATTAGTCCAGGTAGAAGGTGGTGAGGAAGGGAACTTCCTCGACAGTGGCCTGCTGCCCGGCCAGGGACGCCCATTCAGCGACGAGATGGCGCGTGCCATCGACTCGGCCACGCGCCGCATCGTCGATGAGTGTTACGCCCGGGCCGTCGATATCATTCGCAACAACCGAGATCGCCTTAACCACCTGGCGCAGGCACTCATGCGTGAAGAATCGCTCAACTCCCAGCAAATCCGAGAGGTAACCGGACTCATCGACCGCCCGCTGCAAGCGGATCCGGTCGCAGTGCTGCAATGACCGTCGAGAACCTGGCAAACTCATGTACCGATGTAATTCGGGATGACTGACAACAGCGTGGTAACGAGGTGAGGTTGACAAGATGCAAGTCGGCATGATGGGGCTGGGTCGCATGGGCGGTGCTATGGTCCGGCGATTGATGAAAGCCGGGCACGAATGCGTGGTGTACGACGTACACCCCGAGGCCATCGAAGCGCTGGCTAAAGAGGGTGCCATCGGAACGCCTACCCTTGAAGGCTTCGCACGTGCACTCACCAAGCCGCGCTCGATCTGGATGATGGTCCCCGCTGCTTTCGTTGATCCGACGTTGACATCGCTGATCCCCCACCTTGAGTCTGGTGATGTCGTTATCGATGGCGGCAACTCGTACTATCACGATGACATTCGGCGTGGTCGTGAGCTCCATGCACACAATATCCACTATGTTGATGTGGGCACTAGTGGCGGCGTTTGGGGTAACGACCGCGGCTATTGCTTGATGATCGGTGGGGACGCTGCCGTTGTTCAACGGCTCGATCCTCTTTTTGCGTCCCTGGCTCCCGGTTTCGCAGCGGCGCCTCGAACGCCTGGCCGTGACAAGGTTGTCCGTTCCGTCGAGCAGGGATACCTCCATTGCGGGCCCCATGGAGCTGGTCACTTCGTGAAGATGGTTCACAACGGCATCGAGTACGGCCTCATGGCAGCCTACGCGGAGGGTCTGAACATCCTGCGCCATGCCGGTGCCGGCAAGCAGCAGCATGAGGCCGATGCCGAAACGACACCTTTACGCCATCCCAACTACTATCAATACGACCTCAACCTTGCCGACATAGCGGAGGTGTGGCGCCGCGGCAGCGTAATCGCGTCCTGGCTCTTGGACCTCACCGCCGACGCACTGTTCGCCAGCCCCAACTTGGCAGAATTCGCCGGCCGTGTGTCTGATTCAGGAGAAGGGAGGTGGACGCTCATCGCGGCAATTGACGAGGCGGTACCGGCGCCGGTCATAAGCGCAGCGCTTTTCGACCGGTTCAGTTCGCGCGGTGAGGGCGAATTTGCTGACAGACTGCTTTCGGCCATGCGCCACGAGTTCGGTGGCCACGTGGAGCGTGACTCCACCACCGCGGGAGGTTCCTAATGACCGAGGCGCAATCCGACGCGTTGGTGTTTTTCGGGGCCACCGGGGATTTGGCATTTAAGCAGGTTTTTCCGGCACTGCAGGCCATGATCCGGCGGCATCATCTCGCCGTGCCTGTGATCTGTGTCGCCAAGTCCGGCTGGACGCTCGATCAGTTACGCGCGCACGCGCACGACAGCGTGGCGGAGCATGGCGGCGTAGATGCCGCAGCCTTCGCTGCGCTCAGTGCCCAGCTACAGTATGTTGATGGCGACTATAGCGATGTGGAAACGTTTCACCGTCTGCGCACGGCTCTCGGCACATCCAGCAGACCTCTTCACTACTTGGCTATACCGCCCAACATGTTTGCAACCGTCGTGGAAGGATTGGCGAAAGCCGGCTGTGTACCGAACGCACGAATCGTCGTCGAGAAACCGTTCGGTCGTGATCTTGCATCAGCACAAGCGCTGAACCGTACGCTTCTCGCGGTATTCCCGGAGTCCGCGATCTTCCGGATCGACCACTATTTAGGAAAGGAACCAGTTCAAGACTTGTTCTTTTTCCGCTTTGCCAACGCATTTCTTGAGCCCATCTGGAACCGGACCTACGTCGAAAGTATGCAGATCACCATGGCGGAAAGCTTCGGAGTACAGGGGCGCGGACACTTTTATGATGAGGTGGGCGCGATTCGTGACGTCGTGCAGAATCACATGCTCCAGGTGATCGCGCTCCTGGCGATGGATCCACCGACCGCGAACAATGCCGAGTCGATGCGCGATGCCAAGTCCCGGGCCCTCAATTCGATACTTCCACTGGCACCTGCCGATGTCGTGCGCGGCCAGTATCGCGGCTATCGACAAGAGGGCGGTGTGACTGCTGACTCGCGGATGGAAACATTCGCAGCGCTGAGACTCCACCTCGCGTCCAGGCGCTGGGACGGCGTACCGGTCTATGTTCGAGTAGGCAAATGCCTCCCCGTTACAGCCACTGAAGTTCGTGTGCAGCTCAAGCTCCCACCTCACGCGCTGTTTGGCGAGGTCCAACACCGCCAGGCGAACTATCTTCGGTTCCGGCTCAGCCCCGAAGTAGTGCTGGCTCTTGGTGCTTTAGCCAAAATGCCTGGTGAGGCCATGGCAGGCGAAAGCGTGGAACTCATCGCCCATCATCATCCCAGCGATGAGATGTCACCATACGAGCGCCTCCTAGGTGATGCTTTGCGAGGCGACGCCGCGCTCTTCGCGCGGGAGGATGCCGTGGAGGCTGCCTGGCGGGTTGTCGACCCCATCCTGGGCGACGCAACTCCTGTCCACGAGTATGAGCCGCACAGTTGGGGGCCGCGCGAAGCGAATCACCTTATGGCCCCAGGTGAGACGTGGCACACACCGCACGCGTCTAGTGTCAGGCGTGGATGACGCCTGTCAGAACTACAAGTACCGGGCACCATCGCTCGCCTCGCTGAGGGTGAGCGTTCTCTAACGCAATTTCCTGATGCCGCCACGGTTGGCGGAAGAGCGGCGTTGCGTTAGAGAACGCTAGTGCCGTTCACCGGCTTATTAACTTGCCGGTGCAACAATGCGCTTACCGTCCGTATGAAACGCGTTCCGAACATTGGGACACGACGCACCCCGGGCGCAACGAAAGTTGAGGTAGGATGGACACCCAATCCACCGCAAAACTGCTCAAGTTAAAGGACGCGAACCTGACAGTAGATGATCCCAAGTCCGATATCCGCGGGCGCAAGGTGCTCGACAAGGATGGGAAGGATGTCGGCACAGTCGACGCCCTCGTGATCGACGAAATTGAGCACAAGGTACGCCTCCTGGAGGTCGAGTCTGGCGGATTCCTGGGCTTGGGCGCGACCAAGGTGCTGATACCGGTCGATGCGATCTCGCACATCACCGACGATGCTGTCCACCTCGGTCATACGCGCGAGCACGTGGCTGGCGCGCCCGCCTACGATCCAACCATTGTCAAGGATGAGCATTACCTGAGCGACTTCTACGGCTACTACGGCTACATGCCGTACTGGGGAGCGGGCTACAGCTACCCGTTGTTCCCTGGGTACGGTGACCTCTCGCGAGCCACTCACAACGGTCGGGCGTAGCTGCCACCGTCCAGGTCTTGCGGCTGCATGCGGTACTGGGGAGCGGGCTACCGTCACCCTTGGTTCCCGACCAACGTCCAAGAGTGACCGTCGGAGCAGCGCGACCGACTCAACGATGTGGTAGGAGATTTTGGAGGGTGTGGGCTCCCATCGGCAGCGCATGGCATAAACAGCCACTTGTTCCAAAGGGCATGTGAGAAAGGACTAGACAGGCTTATGACTGCTACAGCGATTATTGGCTGGATTATCATCGGAATAATAGCGGGCTGGCTAGCAGGGATTGTAGCTCGCGGCTCTGGTTACGGCGTGGTCGGTGACATGGTCATCGGACTAGTCGGCGCAGTGATAGGCGGTTTTGTACTGAGTTTGATCCTCGGAGCCGGTCATGGTGCCAACAACTACCAATTCGTTGGCAGCCTCATCGTCTCATTCCTCGGCGCCGTAGCTCTGTTGCTGATCGTTCGCGCCGTAGGCGGAGGCACCAGCCGCCGCGCGATTTAGGAGGCGCTGCGGGCCAGATTTGCAGAAGTGGGAACCGGCACCGCTGGCACAGGGTTAGCACACTGAACGTTGACTCGTACCCGACGTTCAATCCATTGCAATGTTGCGGAGTATGGGCGACGCGAATACCACGGTAGGCGCTCATAACTCAGGAGTCCCGCAGGCGTAGGGTGGCGCGTCGGGCATGTGGCCGGCAACGTCGCCGGCTACATGCCCGACGCGCCACCCTGTTGGTTTCTTCGCTCGCCGAAGCCCTAAGGATTTGTTGATAAGGGGAATAAGGAGCCGGCGAGGGGAATCGAACCCTTAACCCGCAGTTTACAAAACTGCCGCTCTGCCATTGAGCTACGCCGGCGCATTTCTCCGCTAGGCAGCGGAGCAGCGTGAAGTGCTGGCAGTATACGGAGCGCCCGGTGTAGCGGTCAATTGTATTCCTGGCTAGGGCAAAGCTTTCAGGAACGTCGCCAGGGCTTCGTTGAATGCCACAGGTTGTTCCAGGTTGACCAGATGACCAGAGCCCGGCACGATGTGCAAAGTGGATCCACGAATCAAGCCGGCCATCATGCGAGCATCAGCAGGCGGAGTGATCACGTCATCCTCGCCGGTGATGATGAGTGCCGGCTTGGTAAGCGCGCGTAGCACGTCGCCGCTATCTGGCCTCAGGGCCATGCCACGCAAGGCTGCGGCCACGCCTTGTGGCGACGCTTCCTCGATCATATCGGTTACCCACTGGCGCAAGTCGTCGCTGGCGTTGTGGCCTAGCAGGCGGGCTAGTTGGGCAGCTTTTATCGACGCGACGCCCTGCGTTTCGGCCTGGACCGCCGTAGCCTCACGACCGGCCGCAATTGCTGGCGTATCAGCGACCGAGCGGGTGCCCGCCAGCACCACGGCGCTTACTCGCTCCGGCCAGCGCCGCAGCAAGGCCATGCCGATGTACCCGCCCATCGATTCACCGACGAACACCGCTTCGTTGATATTGAGGTGATCGAGCACCGCTACAACATCGCTTGCCAGTGTCTCCATAGTGGAAATGCCAATAGGGAGGTCCGAGCGGCCGAATCCGCGCACGTCAAACGAGATGCAGCGCCAGCTTGCCTCCAGATATTCCACTTGCGGAATCCACATGCGGTGGTTCAGTGGCGATGCGTGCATGAACATGATGGGCTTGCCGCTGCCCGTGTCGTCACCAACGAGCCGGAGTCCGTGCGAGCGAACGAGCACTAGCGCCTCCCTGTACCACAATCACGCCACCCAGCACGATACCGCACGGCGTGTAGGTGGTGTAGTGTCGCCGTACGTTAGCCCGCTCCCCAGTTGAGACCCAGGTTGGCGTCAGCGTGCAACGATCCTTCGTACGTCCAGATACCTGCATCGCCCTTCACCAGACCGCCGGTGGCCTTGACCCCTTCTTGCGCGCTGCTAGTGTGGATCCGAACCGTGAGTGGCACCGCCTCCGTACCTGCCTGCTTTTGCAGGTGGAGCGTATAGCTGCCAGGTGTCAACCCCACCGGTGCGGAAACATAGGTGACCTTGATTTCGCGCGTTTGGTCAGGGATAGCGGTGACGTACACCGACACTTGTGTACCGCCTTCTAGGCTCCCTTGCACGGATACGGCATCGCTTCCAGTTACGGTTGGTGAGCCCTTCAACGGCGGCAACAAGAGGGTGAGGAGCGTCGCGAACACGCCGTCGCCGCTCACCCTGGTGTTGCTCGCCGGATCGTAGAAGGTCGTGGGAATACCCGTCCACTGCCGGATGGGCAGGCGCTGGTTGTAATGGTTGGTGAGGGTCACGGTGAGTTGGCTGGACGTGACTGTTCCGTCATTGCCCAGCGTGACATCCGCAGCAAGCGACTGATCGACCATCGGGGCTACGGGTCCGGTCGATGTTTGCCCAGACAGCACCGTGATGGCGTCGCCTGGCCCAGCCCACTGGCTGCCTGAGGCAGGCGTCTGCTGCACCAGTTGTTCGAGCGACGCATCGTTCAAGTATGCCTGGATATGGCGCGTCTCGGTAGAGCGGCTCACTGCTTGCAGGAGCGACGTCAGGGACGTGCTGCCTGGAGTCTGCAAACTGTACACCCAACTCGCAAACGCTGAGGTCAGATAACCGGGACGTGTCTCCTGAACCGTCACCGATTGCCCCAGCACTTGGGTCCAATACAGATCTGCCAGCGAATCGGAAGTGACGGTCGTGCCGTAGGCGTCGTTGTGCAGCGGACCCGTGGTTGCGAGGAGTTGCTGTAGGCCGGCCAGGTCCACCACGACAACGCCGTCGTACTGTTCGTGGGTCGCTGAGGTGAGCAGCGCCTCCAAACGGACAGCCGTGGTAGGGAAATTCTCATTCCAGGTCACATCGCCCAATGTGACGGATGCCAGTCCAGCGTATTTGCTTTCTAGCGGGGAAGCAGGGTCAGTGGTCGTATCCGCTCCAGATACCACCAGGGGTCGATCCACAATGTGTGTGATGACGCCTTGGTCAATGGTGATCACTGCCACGCCATCCAGCACGCCACCGGAGGGGCGCTGCTCCCACGTGTTCACGGCGGCCACGATGTAGTGACGTGGTTGATCGAAACCTAATGCTGCTCGAAGCGCTGTTGGCAACGGCGACAGCACCGTCAGTTGGTCATTCAGCTTGAGCAGTGAATCGTCGAACGATTGCAAAAACGGCCCTGCCAGCGGCGACGATGCGGTGAGACGAGGGTCAAACAACCGGCGAGCGGCCACGGCGCAGGCCAGGTTGGCTTGCGCGCTGGTCACCCACGGCAATGCCTCGCCCGCGGCAGTATTTACAGCGGGCAACGCGCTCGCCAGGTCTGGCGCAGAGAGCAACGTTCCGATGGGCCCGGCTGCTCGGCCCGCATCCGAAGCTGCGGCTGCGGCGCACGAGACTCCCACCGTCACTTGGTCCATGGTGCTCATGATCGGTCCCGTCACTGGCACCAGTCCCAGCCGGCCAAACAACGGCGACCAGGGACGGAGCAAGGTGTGCGCAGCACTGGTGAGGCCCGCGGCGTGGTCGAGTTGACCCTGTGCTTTGCCCAACTCGCTTGACGAGATGAGGCTCGCCTGTGACATCTGGCCTGAGGCATTGTGCAGTTGGGCGAGGCCAAGGGTGAGGCACAGCAGGCCAGCAATAAGCTCCACAGTGAGCAACGCTACAACAACGAGCATAATCCGGGGCAGGTTCGATTGCGCGTGGACATGCACTGACGCTACTGGCGTCTCAGCATTAGGTCCCACTTTGGGCGTGTGACCTCCCTCACCCACCATGTACAGGGCCTTGCGGTTCTGGCGCGATAGCTTCTGCGGCCCGCGGCTGACCGATCAGCCGCTCGTCGATCACCCTCACATCGGGGCGCAAGCCTAGCACGCGCTGTGCATACCACAGGGGAAATGTTTGCTGGTCAAGCGACGTTTGAATAGTGGCGCCTTGCGGCGCCGCAAGCATCGTAGACGTTGCCCATGCCAACGCTTGGTCGTTGTCGCGTAGTGACGAGGTGAGCGCTGTGGGGATCGCGCAGACTAGGGTCAGTCCTAGACACGTGACCGCCAGATACGGCCTGGCAAGCGACTGAACATGCAGCACCTTTATCACCGAGACCCAGCCGTATCCCGCTGCCAGAGCGAGCAGTATATAGACCGGCAACAGGTAATGCTCGGCGCCGGCAGCTCGATAGACCACAGGAAAGATCAAGTACGGCCCCATGCCAACAACCCAAAACCGGAGTATCGCTTGTCGCCACAAATCCGGGACGCCCAACACTGCCAGCGGCCATAACACCAACGGGAAGCCACTGACCAAGCTTTTCAGCGTGGCCACCACGCGCGTCGCACCCGCCAAATTGAACGGTGATGCGAGGAGGTAATGGTACGCCGATCCGGAGACGAGGGCGTACAGCGCTGGCAGCGTTTCGGGGTCGCCCCAGTTCGACGCCGGATGCTGCGTGGCTCGCCACATGAGCACGAAATACAAGGCAATGCCTGGCGCCGTGAAGAGCGGAGACCACCAGCGCATCGCCCGCCTCCAGGCCATGATGCTGGCCGCAACGGCAACGGCGAACACTGCTGTGGAATGGTTGGCGAGCGCCAGCCCAGCAAGTAGGAACACCACGACAGCAGGGGCCTCGACAACCGTCAATACCAGTAGCACGGTAACGAGCAAAAGGTGAAGGGCGTAGGTCTCGGTGACGACGGCTACATTCCACACCGCCGGGCTCGTCGCCAGGGCCATGCCGGCAACGAGCGCTGCTGGCCGCGCCAGGGGAGTCATCTCGGGCGATGTCATCAGGACACGCCGGGCAACGACCGTTACACAACCCGCTGCTGCGCTGGCACACGCTGCTGAAATGAATCCTAAGCGCCACGCCACATCGCTGCCGAATGGAATGTGGGCTACCACCGCTGCAATGAGCAGCCAGAGCGGATAGCCGGTAGGGTGGGGGACGCCAAAGGTAAATGCCGCAGCTGCAAGTTCAGCGCTGTCGGTCGCATCGTGCTCCCACGTGATGGTTGGCGACAACGTGAATGTGTACGCCAGGAACGCAATCACCACCACCAACACCACGTCGGACCGAGGGTCAGCTGCCAATCGCTGCCAAAAGGAGACCTGGGTGGACGAACTCGCTATCGGGCCCTCGACGTTCATACTGACGGACTCACTGGGTCTCCGCACGAACACGCTCGACACCAGCTTGCCCTCCGACAATCGTCTCGCCATTGACGCGGCGCATAAGCCCGGGTCGCCCGGGCGCCTATGCGCTGCCTCTCGCCTTGTTATACTCCGGCCGGCGTACGCACGTCGGCGGTGTGTCGGTAGTGTGGCAACCATTAGGCTACCTTGATCTCGAGCCGCAGGACGCCAACTGGGTTCGTCCGAAGGATAGGTGCGGTGCCTGAGACGGCAAACAGCGCGCTTCGTTTCCAACTCGTGCTATCTGATCCAGGCTTGCCACGCTACTGCGCTCGCTGCGGCGTTGCGATGCCGGCGCCGCTGAGCCTGGCGGATAGGCCCGTGTGCCCGCGCTGTGGCTGGACCTATTACGCCAAGAATGCCACCGGGGCGGCTGCGTTGGTAGAGCGTTCCGGCAAGGTGTTGCTGGTCAGGCGCAAGCACGAACCATACGCCGGTTGGTGGCACTTGCCATCGGGCTTCGTGGAGTACGGGGAGGATGCTGCTACAACGACCGTACGCGAGGCCCAAGAAGAGACTGGGCTGGTGGTCGCCGTCACTGCGCTGTTCGGCGTGTATTTTGGCGGCGATGACCCGCGCAACCCGTCACACCTCATTGTGTATCGGGTACGTGAACTCAGCGGCGAGTTGCACCCGGGTGATGACGCAGAGGCAGCCGAATTCTTCGCCCCAGAGGCTCTGCCTGACCAGATTGCCTTTGAAGCGAACCGCGCCGCTCTACGCGAATGGCAACGCGCCGGCTAAGTGGCCTAATCAGCAATCGAAGTCACAGGCGTCGCCGGCAAGTCGTCGGGGTAGGCATTGCGTAGCGCCAGTTCTTGCTCCTTGGGAAGCGCGACAAACAGCGAATCGGCAGTTGCCAGCACCGTGCCGCTGGTGTCGCGCAATTCGGCATGGAGTTTTTTGGCGCGCCCTCGATCCTCCACGATGCGCGCCGAGGCGCGCAATCGCTCACCCACCGGCACATGTTTGCGAAACGTGATCTCCATCTTGGCCGTCACGGCAAAATCGTCGTAGCCATACAGTTCCCAGGCCATGACCTCATCCAGCACCGTGGCAACCAGTCCACCGTGTACCACGCCACGAAAGCCTTGCCAGTGCTCCGTCGGCGTGAACTCGATAAAGGTCTCTATGCCGTCGTTCTGGATATCCAGGTGCAAGCCATTTGGATGACGGGGACCGCAGGCAAAGCAGGAGTTGTTCCTTATGGTTTCTGGCGTTCGCCCGATCCACCGGCGGGGAGATGGTTGTTCGGTCATCCCATTACCATCCCGCCATCCACGCGTATCGCCTGGCCGGTGATATACGCAGCCTGCGGGGACGCGAGGAACGCTACGCAACCGGCAATATCCGCTGGAGACCCCAGGCGCCGGAGAGGGATCGCATCCACAAGCTTAGCGACAGCGTCAGTGGGAAGGGCCGCTGTCATGTCGGTGGTAATGAACCCGGGCACCACGGCATTGGAAGTGATGTTGCGGCTGGCAAACTCTTTCGCGAGCGAGCAGGTTAGGCCGAGCAACCCTGCTTTGGCCGCTGCGTAGTTGGCTTGCCCGGCGTTGCCAACCTGACCCACTACCGACGACACGTTGATGATCCGTCCGCCAGCCTTGAGCATATGCCGCACAGCCGCGCGTGAGCATAAGAACGCGCCGCGCAGGTTCGTATTCAGCACGGCATCCCAGTCGTCGTCCTTCATGCGCAACAGTAAGCCGTCGCGCGTGATACCAGCGTTGTTGACCAGAATGTCGAGCCGCGACCAGCGCTGCAGCGTCGTTGCCACGAGCGCCGCTACGTCGCTTTGCACTGCTACGTCACCGCGCACGGCAATGCCTTCGGACTCAGCTGCAAGTACCTCCTCTAGCGTCTGGGTTGCCGCGGCCTCATTGGATTGATAGTTCAGTGCGACTTTGGCGCCATCCGCTGCCAGGCGGACGGCGATCGCGCGACCTATCCCGCGCGACGCGCCCGTGACGATAGCCACCTTGCCTGCGAGTGGCCGTTCACCAATCATGTTCCATTCTCTCTGCTACGGGTGGCGGAGCGCTAACCGATGACGCCCTTGGTGCTGGGCGGGGCGTTCCCCAACCGGCTGTCGCGTTGGGAGGCAGCGTCCAGTGCCCGAGCCAGTCCCTTAAAGGCGGCCTCAACGGTGTGATGGGCGTTCGCCCCGCGCAACGTGCGGATGTGTAGGTTGATGCGTGCCTCCAAGGCGAAACTCTCCATGAAGTGCCGGGCCATGTCGACATCCATATCTCCTAGGCCACCCCGCAAGCCAGTTCCCAGGTCCACTACGCTATACGGCCGCCCGCTCAGGTCAACCGCAACGTCCACGAGCGCCTCATCCATTGGCGCTTCGGCATGGGCCATGCGCACGATGCCACGTCCGTCGCCGATGGCGGCCGCGAACGCGCGGCCCAGCGCAATGCCAACGTCCTCTACTGTATGGTGAGCGTCCATCTGGACATCACCGTGTGCAGTCGCGGTCACGTCGAAGCAACCGTGCCGCGCGATATGCGTCAACATGTGGTCGAGAAACAGCACGCCAGTGGCGACCTGGGCACCGCCCGTACCATCGAGGTCGATCGCGACGGCCACCTGCGTTTCGGCCGTTTGCCGCGCATACTCGCCCACCCGATGCGGTGAATCCGTCATCCCACCCTTCCTTCACTGCCGTCGAGGTGCCGTAGCCGGATGTTGATGGCCTCGGCGTGTGCCTGAAACCCCTCAGCACCGGCGAGCACCGTGACCACGGGCGCCAGCGCGCGCAGTTCCCCTGGCCCAAATTGCAATAAGCTCGTCCTCTTGACGAAATCGTCAACGCCAAGCGGTGAACTGAAGCGAGCCATGCGCAGGACTGGCAAGATATGGTTGGTGCCTGCGGCATAGTCACCCAATGGCACCGGAGTGTAGGGGCCTAGAAACACCGCTCCAGCGTGCTGCACTTTGGGCAGCCACTCGCTTGCTCCATCGAAGCACAGCTGCAAATGCTCGGGAGCAAAGTCGTTGGCAATAGTAAGCGCTTCCTCGAGCGATCCCACGACTAACGCCCCGCCAGCGTTGGCGAAGGCTGCTCGGATGATGTCTTGCCGTGGCAGCAGGCCGCATTGGCGCTCCATCTCAACATCAACGGCCAAGGCATACGTGCGGGACGTCGTGAGCAGCACGGTGATGCCGTTAGGACCGTGCTCCGGCTGGGAAAGCAGGTCGGCGGCCACAAAGGCAGCCGGCGCCGAATCGTTGGCGATGATCAGTGCCTCACTCGGTCCGGGCAAAGACCCGATGCCGACTTGCCCAAACACCTCGCGCATGGCCAGCACGACGATGGCATTGCCAGGACCAACGATCTTGTCCACTGCAGGGATCGTTTCAGTGCCATATGCTAGCGCAGCGATGGCCACCGCGCCGCCGATTTGGAACACGTCGTCTGCGCCGGCAATGCGCGCCGCCGCGAGCATGGTGGCTCGCTGTAGCGGCTCCTGGCGCAACGGTGACGCCAGCACCACCCGTCTGCAGCCGGCCACCTTGGCTGGAATCAGACCCATCAGCACCGACGATGGGTAAGCCGCGAGACCCCCAGGCGCATAGATGGCCACGCTCTCGATAGGCCTGACGAGTTGTCCGAGCATAGCGCCGCTGGAAGTGTCTACATAACCCGGACGCCGTTGATGCTGATGATACGCGCGGATGTTGGCGGCGGCTCGCTCCAGCGCCTCACGCAAAGGAGCAGGGACCTGCTGGGGAGCTGCCTCGAGTTCGGCGGTGTCCACGCGCCACGCGGACGGTGGTGCATCGCCGAAGGCGTGCACGAGGCGGCGAGCCGCCGCATCGCCACCGGACCGAACCGCTTCCACGATGTGGACTGCCGCCTGGCGCAGCGTCAATTCACTGCCAAATATCTCGCGATAGGTCGCCTGTACATGTGGCGGGACGGTGCTATCGGCATCGGGCCGTCGCAGAATTTGCGTGCGCTCCGGATCGTTGCTCGAGGCCAGACGTAGCACGACGACAGTCCTTCCGCGCGGCGCCAGATACCGCAGCCGCAGGCGAGCATACCGCTTCTGGACCGTCGCCGCCATCGCGCAGCATCGCGTTCGTGTGGCGCGCTAACGCGTGACGATGATGACGATCAGGGGATGCCGTCAGACGCGGTAGCCAGGCCGGCGTGACCGGTACCCGGCTGAGTAGAGAGCCCAATTGATCGTATGTTAGCATCTCGTGGGGCAGTTAGTGGCTTGCGCGTCGACTACGACGCTCGCACCCTGGGAACCACCTACGTCACCGTATGGCGGCACCAGCGCGGCGTGACGGGGCGCTGTGTCGAAATTGCTGCGAGGTGAGATGGAGGTGCCGGGATTGCGTGCAAAC
This sequence comes from Chloroflexota bacterium, assembly GCA_025449435.1. The sequence continues at coordinate 14,041 of JANWJO010000145.1, forward strand.
ACCGGATTGCTCTTTCTAGGACTCCTGGTGGGAGTGGTGTTGGGCTTCATCGCGGCGCCAACCAGCCGGGACGATGTGCGGCGGCTCGTTTCCAACGTCATGCACGATAGTGCGGGCAGGTTTATGGTCTGGGGCAGAGCACAATCCGTCCAGGCGGAAGATCTGGCTGTCTAGCAAGCAAACCGGTCGCTATAGCTACGGCTCTTCGGTGGCTGGCTCACCCCGCTGCAAGTCGTCGGTATAAAACGCGATTTCTTGCCCCTTGAATACGGTGAGTAGCAGGTCGTCGCGTGGCGTGTCGGCCGACTGGATGAGGTCCTCATCGAGCTGGTCGACCAGGGCCAACAGCTCGTCTTCCGGTAGTTCGTTGAGTAGAATCAGGGTTCCGGACACTTCCGACGTGCCAAAATGCACATCAAGGTGGCCGAACGGCCGGCCCGCCCGTGTGAGGATGTAGCTCTCACTGTGCGAGGTACGGAACTGGCGTTGGTACGTGATATCTGACATAGCACGATGTTAACACGTTGGTGTCCCCGCCATCACTGGCGGTTGCGTGTAACGGTATACTGCTGCCGCTCCAGGGGAATGCGGGACGAGTCCAGGCGGGGACACTTGTGTGCACCTGATATACCTGGCATGACGGAGTCTCGTTCCGGGTGACACCAAGGAGACGAACCGGCCGCGCAACTCGTACAAGCCGGGAGCAACCGGCAGCACCCATATTTCCTGACTATTGAGGAACAGCATGACCAAGACGTTGATTATCGTTGAGTCTCCCACCAAGGCTCGCACGATTGGGCAGTACCTCGGGCGTGACTATGTCGTAAAGGCGAGCATGGGCCACGTGCGCGACTTGCCCAAAAGCGAGCTTGGGGTCAACACCGATACCTTCGAACCGGTGTATATCGACTCCGGCAAGATGGCCGTTGTCCGCGACCTCAAGACCGCCGCCAAGCAAGCCGATGACATTCTGCTCGCCACAGACCCTGACCGCGAAGGCGAGGCTATTGCTTGGCACATCGCCAATTTACTCAAGATTCGCGAGCCACGCCGCCTGGAGTTTCACGAGATCACCCGCCCGGCTATTCAACAGGCGCTTTCTCATCCCCAGGCGCTTAATCAAGACCTCGTGGATGCCCAGCAGGCGCGCCGCGTGTTGGATCGATTGGTGGGCTATGGCCTGTCGCCGCTGCTCTGGCGCAAAGTTCAGGCGGGCATATCCGCTGGACGGGTGCAGTCGGTCGCCGTGCGGTTGATCTGTGACCGTGAGCGCGAAATCCAGGCGTTCGTTCCGGAGGAATCCTGGTCGATCGATGCCGAGCTGCGCAAACTCACTGCCCCACTGACTGCGTTTCGGGCGCGGCTCATACAGGTGGCTGGCAACAAGGCATCAATCAAGACCGAGGACAGCGTCAAGGCGCTGACGGCCGAATTGGAGAAGTGTGCCTACCGGGTGAAGTCGGTTGTCACCAAGCCGGTCCGGCGCAATCCGCCGCCACCCTTTACCACCTCAACGCTTCAACAGGCAGCGGCTCATCGTCTCGGCATGTCGGCGAAACGCACTATGGCCATCGCCCAACAACTCTACGAAGGCGTAGCGCTTCCAGGTGAGGGTCAGGTCGGGCTCATCACCTATATGCGTACCGATTCTGTCAATCTGGCCGACTCAGCAGTTGAGGCTGCCCGACGGTATATCCACGCCAACTTTTCACCGGCGCACCTGCCCAAGTCGCCCAATCGCTATCGCACCAAGGCGAAAAACGCCCAAGAGGCGCACGAAGCCATCCGCCCTACCAACCCTGAATTGGCGCCGCAACAGCTGCGAGCTCAGCTCGACCACGATCAGTTCCGACTGTACGAACTCATCTGGCAGCGCATGATTGCGTCCCAGATGGCGCCCGCCGTATATTCGCGCACAACGGTCGACATCGATGCTGGTGTTGCGCCACAGGTTGACGCCTACCTGTTTCGTGCCACAGCTTCGCGCTTGGTCGAGCCGGGCTATCTTGCCGTGTACGGTATCAACGTGGACGAGCAGGCCGAGGAGCCAACAGAGGAGGGTGTCGAGGGCCAGAACACGTCGCTTCCGCCCCTTAGCGCGCAGGAAGTGCTCGAACTCTTAGGACTCGCACCCGAGCAGCACTTCTCCGTGCCGCCGCCACGCTTCAACGAAGCGTCGCTGGTGCGCACGTTGGAGCAATTAGGTATTGGCCGGCCGTCTACCTATGCCCAAATCCTGAGTACGGTGCAGGAGCGCGGTTACGTCGAGCGCCAGAACAAGCTGCTCGTTCCCACGGCCCTCGGCTTCGCCTCCAACGACTTTCTGGTCGAACACTTCGGCAATATCGTGGATCCTGGATTTACCGCTGAGCTCGAAGAAGAGCTTGACGAGATTGCCGGAGGTAGCCGGCCCTGGCGGACCATGCTGAAGGATTTTTACGGTCCGTTTGCCAGCGATCTGACGACGAAGCAGTCGGTGCCTCACGTCAAAGTGCAGCGCGCGCCTGCCCAGGAAACCGGAGAAGTCTGTCCTTTGTGTGGCAAACCACTCGTGGAGCGGACTGGTAGGTTTGGAGCGTTTGTCGGTTGCTCCGGGTATCCAACCTGTAAGTACATCAAGCGTGACGAGTCGACGCCGCCAGCCGAGCCAACTGGCGTTGCGTGTCCGCGCTGCGGCCAGGGCGAACTCCTCAAGCGTATCGCATCGCGAGGGAGAAACAAGGGCAGCGCGTTCTACGGCTGCTCGCGCTACCCCAAGTGCCGTTTTGCCGCCAATAGTCTCGAAGCGGCAGCTGAAGCCGCAGCAACTGGATCCCAGTCGGACCCTTTGGTCGGCGAGGTTCCGGCAACAAAGAAGACCACCCGCAGAACCGCTGCTTCACGACCGACAGCCGCGACGGCCCCAACACGACCAGCCAGTACCACGCGCAAGCGTGCGACTGCTTCGCCAGCGAGCTCCGCCCCAGCTACGACGCGTGCCACTACGGCACGTCAAACGGTGGCTGTACCAGCCAAGCGAGCGACTTCCAGTGCCAGAGCCGTTGCGCCAGTGTCCCGGTCAGGCAATTCGTCGACGGCGCGCATCGATGACACGTTTTCACCTGGCGTTGATGCCGCAACGGCGCCGCAGCCTCGGGCCGTACGCAAACGCACCACCGTGCGCGATGAGCAATCAGTGTCGCCCGGGAGTGCACGGCCGAAAGCGTAGGCTAGGGTCGCGCTGCCACGCGGCTAAAACGTGGTGGTGAGCGTCTGTCGCTGCCCTGTTCGCGCCGAGCGATAGGCGGATTCGATGAGGTCGACGACGTGGCGCGCGTGTTCCATACTCGGCACTGGACGCTGACCTTGTGACACGCAATCTGCCAGGTGGGCAATGTCCGCGTAGACGTGACTCTCTGGGATGCCGCGGTGCGCTCCGGTGACGTGTGGCAAGTCTCCTCCTGAACCGGTGAGCAACAGCGTTGGTCCGGACAAGCCGAGTTGCTGTCCCACGGATTTCGGCGCGTTAATTTCGACGCCGCCTACAGAGCCACCAACGTCGATGCTGCCTTCGGTCCCGAAGATCGCGAGCCGCCCCCAGCCGATGCCTCGACTGACGCCGGCATTTTGCCCGCCTGCCACCGCAAATACGCTGTCACCAAAGTCGAGCAGCATGAGGGTGTTGTCGTCCATCTCGACGTCGATGGTCTTGTCTTTCCACACGCGCTGTTTGAGACCGATCCCCGACAGCGCGGTGACCGCCTGTACGGGACCTAATACGCCGGTAAGCGTGTGTAGCGAATACACCGCCATGTCGTACACCGGTCCCCCGCCGGCCTTGTAATACCAGGTGGGATCCACATTGGAGAGGATATCGCCCCCGGCACGAAACGCTTCGTTTTCGTGACCGCCGCCAGCGTTGGTGGTAAACACCCAGTACAGCTTGCCCAGCGCGCCACTGTGTACCAGGTCGCGGATGTGCTGATGGAGCGGGCGGAGCATCTGACCCGGCGAGGCCACCACGGTGACGCCTGCGTGTGTGGCCGCCTCGACAACGGAATTCGCTTCGGCCAGTGTCACGGTCATGCTCTTTTGGACGTAGACGTGTTTTTTGAGCGCCAGTGCCTTCATGGTTTGGTCAAAGTGCGCGGGGATAGGTGTGGCGATGAGCACGGCATCGATGCCATCGCTGTTGATCATCGCATCGTAGTCGGTGTAGGCGCGCTGCCAGCCGAATTTGCGTGCCGTCTCCTCTGCCCGTCCCGGCACGACGTCACAGCAAGCCACGGTGTCGATGAATTCGTGGGCATCGGGCTGCGCCAGGTGCGGCAAGATGCCGCGCTGCGACACGCTTCCCAATCCCGCCAGGGCCACGCGCAAACGCTGTGCCATTCCGGTTACCCTCCCACCATTCTGCGTCGCACGCTCGCATCCATAGCGGCGATGGAGCTACCTTCCCAACAGCGCATACAGCTTGGCTTGGCTACGGGGTAACTCTTCAGCGTTACATTCAAACACCCACGCGTAGTCGTAGTGAACGCGCTTGAGGGCGGCCAGCATGGCCGGATAGTCGGTGCCGTCCTCTATGAAGGAGTGATGCAGGCACGACAGGTGCTGGCCAACGAGATCAATCTCCTCAGCATTGTGCGTGCCCGCTCCCCGTGGGTGCGCATACACACCGAAGCCCGGACTATTTATTTCCTCAACCATCTTGAGTAGTTCGGGGAGGCCGCCGAGACCACACAGATGCCACAGACTACCCTCGAAAGCGGCGATGACGCCGTGCTTTACTGCTTCGGAGGCCACCGCGGCGCAGGCTTCTCGGGCTTGTTCCCAGGTGGCTTGGGCGCGCGCGAAGTGGATCAGACAAGCTCGGGCGCCAAGGTCGGCCGTGAGGCTCATGTCGGCCTTGAGGATGTCGACGCCCCGTTGCCAAGTGTCAAGCGTGGGGTGGTATTCAGAGAAGCCCCATACCCAGTCCGACGATAGCGACGTGATCTTCACCTGCTTGGCGGCGGCATGCGCTCGTAGCGCGCTGCGCTGTTCTGCACTCAAACTCTCCGCCCAGATACCGCGCCGCTTCTGCCGGGGGTCCTGCGGCAAGGTAGAAAACTCGATGCCATCCAGACCGAGCTGCGCTACATAGTCGATAGCGCCTTCTGGCGTATAGGGCGCATCCCCCATCGGGACGCCGCTTTCGCGCGTAGCAATGAACACAGATCGAACCCTTCCTCTAGACGTGGTGGACAATGGGTCGAAACGGCTATCCCTTGATGCCGCTAATCACAATGCCCTGAATGAAGTAGCGCTGAGCGACGAAGAACACTGTCAACACCGGGATGAGCGACACCACGGTCATCGCCATCGTGCCGGGCACGTCCGAGGTGTATTGCGTAGTGAGCATCCGCAAGCCCAGTTGAATGGTGAAGTTTTCTGGCGTGTTGAGGTAGATAAGTGGCCCCAAAAAGTCGTTCCAGCGATAGGTGAATTCGCCGATGGCTACGACGCCTAGAGCCGGCGCTGCCAGCGGCAGCAGAATGCGCCAGTAGATGCCAAACCACGATGCCCCGTCGATGCGCGCAGCGTCATCCATCTCGTGCGGTATGCCCATCATGAACTGCCGCAACAGAAAGATGTTGAATGCACTGCCAAAAAACACTGGCACGATGAGCGGGCGCAGCGTATTGACCCAGTGAAGGTGCGCGAATAGCACATACTGCGGGATGAGCGTTACCTGAGACGGCAGCATCAATGTGCTGACGATCAGCAGGAACAAGAAGCTGCGACCGCGAAAGCGCATACGGGCGAACGCAAAGGCCACGATGCTGCTCGAAAACACCGTGGCGACGATGTCGATGCCGGCCACAATAAACGAGTTCTCGTAAAACAAGGCAAAGGGAACTTCGCCCCAGGGCTTGGTGTAGTTGGCAAAAGTCCAGACTTTCGGGATCCACTGCGGCGGATAGGTAAACACCTCACTACCGATTTTAAAGGAGGCCGACAGCATCCAGATGAAGGGTGCGGAGAACACGATGGCGCCAAGGAGAACGATCGCGTACACCAGCACTCGGCTGGCGAGCTGCCACGGTTGGATCGTACGCCGTCGAACGGCATGGACCTGAGAGAGGGCAGTTGTTGCCATTAGCTGCGAAGCCCTCCTTCGTAATACACCCAGCGGTTCGAACTACGGAAGATAATGAGCGTAAACACCAGAATAATGGCGAACAGCACCCAGGCGATCGCTGACGCGTAACCAAAGTGGAACTGTGCGAATGCTTTCGTGTATAGAAACAGCACGAGCGTCGTACTCGCATTGTTTGGTCCGCCTTGCGTCAACACATAGTTGGTATTGAAGACCTGAAACGACCCAATCATGTTGATAATGAAGTTGAAGAAGATCGTCGGAGTGAGCAGGGGCAGCGTTATGCGGAAGAACACGATACGGCTGCTGGCGCCATCGATCCGCGCTGCTTCATTCAGTTGCGAAGGAATGTTCTGCAACCCGGCCAGATACAGCAACATGTTGGCGCCCGCACCCCACAGGGCGATGAGCACGATGGCCGGGATCACCCAGAACTCACTGAGTAGCCAGCGCGGCTGTGGCAGATGCACGAAGGCCAGGCCCGAATTGAGCAAGCCATAGTCCGGGTCAAGCACCCAGCCCCATAACACCGCGACGGCTACGCCGCTCACTAGAGCTGGTAGGTAGTACACCGTCCGCCACATCCCCAGCGGGCGAATCTTTTGGTTAAGCAGGACGGCGATGGCCAGTGCAATGATAGTGCCGGGCGGCACCAGGAGCACCGTATACAGCACGGTCACGCGCAATGCGTTCCAGAACAATGGATCCTTGGCGAGATTGACGTAGTTATTAAGCCCGATGAACTTGGTCGTCGACAGCAAGTCGGTGTCCAGGAAGCTCAGGCCAAGGGAAAATGCCATTGCACCGAATGTGAAAATGAGGAATCCGATGACCCAAGGAGCAATGAAGACATAGGCCCATACCTCCTCCTGAGCACGCTGCGACAGCCGGCCGAGGCCCCAAGGCCTCACGCTGGTTTGACGCTGTGTCAATTGTTGCGCCATGTACGGACCGCTCCTTCAACACGGATTTAAGGAGGTGTCAACCGTCCTGCATGTGCGTAAGCCCCCTGCCGGTGGGACGGTGAAGGAAGCCTCACCGTCTCACCGTACTTGGACTGCTAGTTCCCGGTTTGCTTGGCTTCGACTTGCGTGGACACGCTGGAGAAGTATGTCACCGGCGTGCTGCCCGAGTCGTACACCTTCTGGAGCGCTGGATTGATCAGCTCCTGTGCCGCCGTCGTGTCCTTAAAGAACGCACGGTTGGCCGGGTAGCCCATCGACATGGCGTCGGCGCCAACCTTGAGGTTGACGTTGGCGAGCTCCGGGTACTTTTGCACACAAATCGTCTGCCAGTTGGCCAGTACTGAGTTGCGCACCGGCAACAAGCCGGTGCTCTCCACCTGTGCCGTCTGGTAGTCTACGCCAGCCAGGTACGACAGCAGCGTCCAGGTCTCATCCAGGTGCGCCGTGCTCTTGGACGCGGAGAAGGCGTCGGTGGTGCCGAGCACTGTGCGGTTGACGGGTCCCTTGGGTACGTGCGCGTACTGCCAGTTGATCTTGGTGGTGGCGTTGTTCATCGCGTTGCCGAACGGATAGAACCCATCCTCCGCCATCGCATACTGGCCATTGAAGAAGCGGTCACCTTGTACCTGCGGCAAGCCGGACTGGCTCACCAACAGCGTCTTGTCGTCCCACTCCAACTTGCGTGCCCACTCGAAAGCATCTTGCGAACCCTTCAGCCCGAGGCCACACTTGGTGGGGTCGTTGGGGTCGGCGTCGTAGCCGCCAAACATCACGAGGCGATACCAGTAGCGGTCCCACCAGTCCATCGGGATCCAAGCGCCACCGACCTTGACCTTGGTGCCATCCATCACGGTGAGCTTGGCCATGGCATTGGCATAGTCATCGTGGGTCCAGTCCAAGGTTGGCAGGGCGACGCCCTTAGCCTTGAACATATCCACGTTGACCCAAAGCACCATAACGTTGACGTACTTGGGCATGCCAAAGCGGATCATGCTGCCACCCAGCTTGGGTCCGCCGTGCAGGGGAATGCTCAAGTCCCGCCACTGCCACTGGTAGAAGTCTGAGGTATCGACCTTGTTCTTGTCGACCAGTGACTGGACGTCAACAACCTGCCCCTTTTCGGCAAACTGCTGGACGTTGTCGCTCCAGGTCTCGAAGATGTCGGGTGCGGTGCCCGCGACCATTTGGGCGATGAGCTTCTCGTCGCGGTTATCGGGGGCTGGCTCGATGGTGACCTTGATGTTGGGATTCTTGGGCACGAAGGTCTTGGTGAGCGCATCTTGCGCATCCTTGAGGTTTGCCGGGCTACCGCGGAACTGCCAGCGGATGGCCGTGCCAGCGCCCACCACCGCAGATGGAGCGGACGTCGGCGTGGCCGAAGCGGCGGCTGCTGTGGTGGCGGCCGCGGTGGTAGCGGCCGCGGTCGTGGTGGCGGCCGCACTGGTAGCAGCCGCGGTGGTGGCGGCGGCCGCACTGGTAGCAGCCGCGGTAGTGGCGGCCGCAGCGGACGTCGCCGCCGCGCTGGTCGCCGCACCGGTGCTTCCAGCTCCACAGGCTGCCAGCAAAGCTGCCGCAGCTGTGCCGGCGGACCCGAGCGCGATCACGCGCAGGAACTGGCGCCGCGTCGCTTGTCGATCGCTTGCTTGGAACGTCATCTCAGACCTTTCTGTTCGCCTCCTGTAGCAGCGACCCCCGGCAGCCACCGCCGGCGTCCAATCGATGCTTCAGGCAGTGTCGCCCACACTCGGCGTGTTGCGAAATCGTTTACGCTCGCCATTGACCTCCGTTTCCAGTTCCATTGCACTGTCTCAGGGCGATGTGCGCTACGCCGCGCGACAGCCTCGCAGGCGTTGGGCTTCTCCGCTTCAATACTCTTTTGACGGTACACAGCAACTTGCGTGCTGTCAAGAAACGAACTGCGTCAAGCCAGAGAGTTTTGTCCTAGCCCTGAAGTTAGGCGCTCAATGCCACATCAATGCCAAACCCCAGTCAGCGCGTCGAAACGCCGGCCACCGGTAGTGTATGCTAGGTTCAATGGCTCGGGACCACCTGCCAGCACGCACCAGCGGTGCGCCCCAGTTCCGCTCACGACCAATTACTGAGCGATCTGGGCATAGAAAGGTGTGCAGTCACGCATATGAACGATGTCCTCAGTCAACGAGTATCGCGACGCTCAGCATTGCGCGGCGCTCTTGTAGCCTCCGCAGCAATGGGCAGCGCGCTGCTCGCCGGTTGCTCTGCGAAACTGCCCTGGCAGTCGAGCCAGAGTACTTCCGTGACGCCCATCCAGCGCTCTGGCACAAACCTGGCCATCTGGAGCGTCGACGGGCCATCCATCGCAGCCACAAAGGCGCCTTGGCAAGCTTGGTTAGGGCAGACGGTTGCGAGTTCCTCTGGTGGGCAGCAGGCTGGCTTCACTGTATTCGCTTCAGGCAAGTCGCTCATCAACGCGCTCATCCTGAATGTCGCCGCTGGCCAGCCGCCCGATGCCGTCATTGGTACACCTGCCGAGATTCAGGCTTGGGCCGTTGCGGGAACGATTCTGCCCTTGAGCCAATACGCCACCTCGACGTCAGGCGCATCCCCCGACCGGTTTCTGCCGCAACTCATGTCTAATGCGATGGTGGGAAACGATACCTATGCGATTCCCCAACCAGGTATAGACTTCGATGCGCTGTTGGTGAACCTGGTTCCGGTGCGTGCCGCCAAGCCCCCTAAGTCCAACGCATTAGCCGGCAATGACCTGGCGATGTGGGGCTGGAGTGACTTCGCCAGTTGGATGAGTACCATGCGCAAGGCAGAGGCACAGCCCACGTGGCCGCCGTTCCTCAACGGTGCCCTTGACCTCCGGACGTTCGCCGCCTGGCTTCAAGCCGATGCTGGCGATTTCCTGACGCCAGACCGCACGTCGACCACGCTGGGCAGCGCTCGTTCGGTTGACACGCTTAATTACTTGATCACCACAGCTAAAGCGATGGCCACGCCGCAGCCCGTGCCAGCCACTGGGCAGGTGCAAGCGTTGGTGTCGGGTGATCTCGCCATCTTGTTTGGCCGGGCAACGCAGCTCAGCGACGTCCTCACACTGGCCAAGGGCCGGCCACTATTTGTTGATACGTTGCCGATCCTCGGTGGGCCGGGCTCTGATCGGTCAGTTGTGCTTTCCTGGACTCCAGGGGTATGCGAACCGTGTATGAGGCAAAGTGGCTATGCCAGTTATGGCGGCTCCACCAACGTCACAGGCGCATTTGGCGCAATTCCGCGAGGCGCACCCCACGTTGACGGCTCGTGGGCTTTCGTTGCGGCTGCCGGCAGTAGTAGCGCGGCCGAGCGCGCCGCATTAGACCTGAGCCTGCCAGGACCGCAAGTCGACTTTTTTTCATCATCCAGCTGGAAAACCATGATGACCAAGCACATTGCCTATACCTCCTGGCCAGACATCGTGCGCGGGGGCGGTTCCTTTCCGGGTCGATCCTATAACGACCTCGATCCAATCGTCTCGAAGGCGCTCGCCGATGTCTATGCTGGGAGCGCCTCGCCGCAAGCGGCCCTCGACGCCGCCGCGAGTCAAGCTGCCAGCGTGCTTGCAGGCACCAAGTAGCGCGCTACGCGAGTGGCACGGGCATCCTAACGCCCAGTTCGCTTGCGAGCGCCGCGAACTCTTGGACTACGGCTTCTGGTAGCGGGATGCCGTCGCGGTCGCGACGTTCCGATTCTAGGCGCTCGATATCGCCAGGGATCAAGACACCTGTTGACCCCTCCGCTGCCTCGCACTCCCGCAATTCTCGTAACGTCTGATCTACCCGTGCCTTGAATACTTCAAGCGGGAGAAAACGTGCAGGGTCGATCGCGCCAAACACGTGACCGACATCCATCGGATGGACCATGTCCTCGGCCAGCGGGCCATGGTAGTGAGATCCGAATAGAGCTCCGGTCATCGCGCCACACAGCAGGTCCACCATCAGCGACAAGGCGTAGCCCTTGTAGCCGGCCATAGGCATGAGTGTGCCCTCCAAGGCCGCTGCGGCACTGGTAGTGGGCCGGCCATCAGCATCAAGCGCCCATCCCAGTGGCATGGGCAGGTCTTGCTTGGCGAACAGCGTGATGCGGCCGCGTGCCACGACACTGGTAGCCATATCCATGACAAACGGCGGCTGCTCGCCGGCTGGAATGGCGAAGCTGATCGGGTTGGTGCCCAGCATGGCTCGCTTGCCTCCAGTAGGTGCAACCGACGCGATGCCATTGGTCATACAGATGCCGATGAGCCCGTGCTCGACGGCCATGCCGGTGTAATAGGCCGCCGTTCCAAAGTGGTTGGAATGTGTGGCGCCCACCCAGGCCGAGCCCGTTTCCTTAGCTTTGGCGATAGCCAGTCGCATGGCGCGAGTCGCCACCACCTGGCCGATGCTATTGTGGCCGTCGATGAGTGCCGCGCTGGGAGCATCGCGCACCACCTGTATGTGAGTGGTGGCACTCATGACGCCCGCCTGCAGGCGGCGCACGTACGGCACCAACACGCGAGTGACACCGTGTGTGTCGACACCACGCAAGTTGGCAACAATTAGCGAAGTGGCAGTGGCTCGCGCATCGTCCTGACTTACGCCGACCCGTTGGAATAGCTGCTCCGCAAACTGCTGAAGGCTCATGGCGCTAAAGCGGACGCCGCCATCAACTCCTGGCACCGAAATCTCCTCACATGGCGGGCGAATGCTTTCCCCAGGTTCGGTGGAGTGTACTCAACTGGCGAGAGCGCAAACCAGCAAGCTCGACATGCGCTCGTCCAGGCTATTGGTCGCGTCGCCAAGCATTCTTGAGCACGGCTCCAAAGCGGACCGTGCCGATCTTGTGGCGAAACGCCTCCATCGCAGCGTCTACCTTTTGTGCGGATGTCACCAGGGAAGCTTCGTCCAACCGCTCCCCAGAGGACAATAGCACCTGGAGCGCCAGCAACTCCCTCAGCGAGAACTCCACCGACAGCGTGTCAGCGTCAGCCATGAGTAAAGTCTCCCCACCCTTGTTCAGTGACGGCATCACCCACGGGCGCGCGCAAGCGCAACCGGTAGCGCTGCCAGCAGGTCGCCAGCGAGCATGCCCGCCTCCATTCCAGCAGCAACGGTTCTGGCGGCCTCAGCGTGTACCCAAACGCCGCATACGGCAGCTTGCCAGGTCTCTAGTCCCTGCGCGCACAAACCAGCGATCGTGCCGCACAACACGTCGCCGGTGCCGCCCGTCGCGAGGGCCGGGTTCGCCACTGGTAGCAGCCACCAGCGTCCATCAGGATGTGCCACGATCGTATGAGCCCCTTTGAGCACAACGACCTGTGTCCAAGCTTCGGCACTGCGGCGGGCCACGCCCACGCGATCGGCTTGGACGTCCTCAACCGATGCCCCGGCGAGGCGCGCCATCTCGGCGGGATGCGGCGTCAGCACGCTATACCGGGGTACGCGCGTCCACCAGGTGCTGGTCGAGGCCAGGGCGTTAAGCGCATCGGCATCAATTACTACGCTCGGCGGATCGTCGATGGTGGCAATGTACGCCAACAGCGACACGGCAACCTGCCGGGCCTCAGGTAGGAAGCCGATGCCAGGGCCAATGGCCAGCGCGTCGAAGGTGCTCATCGCGTGCTCAAGTGGTTGTACTGCCGCGGCAGCGAACGCTCCCCCAGCTTCGGGCAATGGCAAGAACGAGTTCTCTGTGAGCTTGCTTGCAACGATGCCCTGGATGCCTTCAGGGATCGCCAGCGTGGCGAGGCCCGAGCCGGCGCGCAGTGCAGCTGTCACGGTCAAGCTCGGTGCGCCAGTATGCCGTGATGATCCGCCAACGACGAGTGTCCGCCCAAAAATGCCCTTGTGCGCATCGAGTGGTCGTCTGGGCAGCAGACTGCCTACCAGTGGTCGCGTTATGAGCCGCCCGCTCAAAGGAACCGCGTCCGCAGGCAGACCAATGTCGCCGAACTCCAGTCTGCCCACGCGAGCAGCAGCCGGGTACATCAGTGAACCAGCCTTGAGCGCGCCCAGCGACACGGTGACATCTGCTTGCACACTTTGCGGATCGCAACTGCCGTCATCGGCGTCCATGCCGCTGGGCACATCGACGGCAACGACGCGTGGCGGCGACGGCATGGCCTGCCGGGCGCGCAGCGCTGAAAGCAACGCCAGTAAATCGCCGGTGGCGGGGCGGCTCCGTCCGGTTCCGAGGAGCCCATCGATCACCGTGCCAGCGCCACCGAGCGTCTTCACCACTGAACGGATGCCATCCTCGCTAGTCCCCAGCGTGGGATACACATCGGTCAGTGCGCCACTTGATGGCAAAGAGCGACGCCACAGCACCGCGCTTACCGACCGTCCAGACTGTGCAAGCTTGCTCCCGGCCAGCAAGGCGTCGCCGCCGTTATTGCCAGGACCCGCTAACACCAGTATCGGGTCGATGCACAGCGGGTCGATTCGCACCATGGTGGCAACGCAGGTCGCCGCACGATCCATGAGTTCCGCAACAGACACGCCTGCGTCGATCGTAGTTCGCTCCCAAGCGCGCATCTCCATACTGGTGAGCACGGGAGCACGTTCGGCACCCGGCGAAATAACGATGTCATCACGCTGGCCAGGCATTCGTGGCTCCTTGCGCCGCTCTCTGGCGCCACGTCACTGCGCGAGTAGCCGTACCTCTTGAATTTCTGTGTCGAAGTCCCAGCCAGACGCTGAAAATTCGACCCATTTGATAAACACAGGCGGGTCAGGCAGGTCACTCAAGCGCATTTCGCCAACAGAGGACGACGCCGGAAACCACTGGCCCTGATCTACCTGTTGCGAATTGTCGTCCACCACGTACTTCCCACTTGCCGGCAAAATATAGAAGCCGTGAAACCACTGCGTCTCGCCTCCCGACCGGCCGATGTAGTCCACCGTCACCCGGAAGGGATATTCGGAGCCCTGTATGCCGCCGCCAGGGAGGTCCTGGTTGAGGATGCGGAACTTCACGACGAGATCAATCCGGAGAAAGTCGCGCACATCGCGAGACAGATCTTGCTGAAAGTACACACCATGATGACCCTGGTCCGCCCCCGTCGACCTGAGCCGCAACATCGGCGTTGGCCCGGGTACAAAGGACACATAATTGGCTGCATCCAGCGTATCCGGATCGAGCCGGAGGTCCCAAACATCCGGCAATCCCAAGCTCTGGCTCTGGAAGGTGCCGTTGGCAAGCAAGTCCCAGGTGGGCGCCAGGGCACCGAGCGGCACGCCGCCCATGGGCACCGTGGTGCGCTGGTCGCCGTTCAGTACTACTGCCTGATCGCCCGAGCCGGTGACCGTGGACTTACCGATTTGGGTCAGGACTTGCGTCGCACAGCAACTATTGGTGTTGGCGTGGGGCTGACTGAGCCACACGTCCGAGGTGCCCGAAGGAATCGTCACGGTCGCACCGAACGTCGTGACGACAAAGTGAGAGTCGCTTCCCGTATACGGGGCAACCTTGGCCTCCAGCTTCCCCTGCTCAAGGCTCAGGGTTACATAGCGACTCTGCTGCGAGAGGACGCTGTAGCGGTTACTCTGCATCTCCGTGATGCGCACCTGAGCGCCTGGCTGCAGGTACACGGTACTGCCGTCAAAAAAATTAATCTGGGCTGAAGCGGTCGCGTCGGTTTGAATGAGATCTCCCTGATTGAGCACCTGGTCCGGATGGACAGTTCCGGGGCGATCCCATGTGGGTTCTTGCACCAGCACAATGCCATTCGCTGCTACCAGGGTCGCCGTTTGCGGGCTCATGGCTGTGGAAATATAGATGATGCCGGCCCGCACCGCGAAGGTAAGCATCACGACGAGTACGGCGAAACTCAGCCAGATGACTGCCCAGGCAAACCGCAGCGGATGCTGGGCGCGCACCTTGTCCAAGCTACCAACAGGTGCTGCCGTGGGCAACGGAGTGATCATGGCCAGAGTATACCCAAACGCATTTTTCAGCCAGCGCGGACCCTTTGCCTGGTACCTTCGAAGCCCCAATGGTGAAATAGTTCCAGGCGTGGTCCGGCCCACTCCCGATGGCGGATCGAGATGGTAAGATCGTAGGGTCAGCCGAGGTTCCTGAACATGGATGAAGGGACGGTTTCCGGTGGCAACACTGCACATTATGTCGTCGGCAGGCGACAATACCTTCAATTGGGACAAGGTCGGCGTCGAGGCGCAAGACCCAGAGGCAGTTGCTGCTGTGCGTGAGGCGGAGCGCATCTTTCGCGAGCAGCGCGCCAGGGGGGCCGTGGCGTTCAAGGTGACTCCCGGCCAGCCAGGAGAGCGCATCGATGACTTCGACCCCAAGGCGGACCGCATCATTATGATCCCGCGAATCGCTGGCGGATGATCCTCGCCGACGCCGCCGGGACGCTGGTGGCGGCAGCGCTCTTGCTGGCGTTCGCCGTGACGCTGTTTGTATATTCGGCGTCGCCGGCGTATCGAGCGCGGCACGAGGCGAGCGCTCGCGCTCGCAAGCTGCTCAAGTTGGTGCTCACACCGGATGAATACCGTCAGGTTGTGCTGTGCGGCTACCTTGACGTGCGCAGCCCGAGCCAGCCCGAGCGCATCTATCGGGTGCCGCGCTCCCGCGATCAAGTGCGCGTGTATGAAGGCGGCAAGCTTGTCGACTTACTGTGCTTGCAGGCGATTTCCCCAATTCCTGCCGGCGACATCGTGCTGATGCACAAGTTGCTTATCGAGGGGGACGAAAGTCGCTACCTGACCACGGCGAATCATCTAACCTGAGGGGTGTCTCAAGGAGCCTTGGGAGCCCGGCGGAGTGAGCGCCCAAACCGCTCAATAATCTGTTCATGTTCATCCACACCGTACAACCAGGCGAGGCCCACATACACCGCACCCACAAAAATGCCCCCAATGATCAAGTGGGCAAGATTGGCGACGAACGGGCCGGTGATGTCCAGCCCGAACGTCGCCACGGCCAGAGTGCCAGCGCCGATAGCGGCCAGGCCCGCGTTGAGGCATCGGTGAATGTGCCGCAGCGCCGTGGGCGACATGAGCCCCTTGAGGCGCCGCTCCAGGAGGTAGACGAGCACAACAGCCTCGACGATCGCCGCAACGGTCAACCCAAGCGGAATGCCTGCTACACCCCAGCGTGTCACCGCGAAGATGCTGACCACCACATTGATCAACACCACAACGAGCGTCGTCCACAATGGCGTCAAGGTGTCTTGCAAGGCAAAAAACGCTCGAGGCATCAACTCGTCGAGTAGGTGCGCGGTGAGGCCAATAGCGTACACCAGGAGCAGCCCGCTGGTGACGGCAACGTCGGATTGGCTGAACGCGCCGTGGTTGAGCAGTGTGGCGACAATCGAGCCGCGCAAAACGATTAACATCGCCGTGCTACCGATGCCGGTGTAGATCAGAAACAGCAGCGGTCGCCGGAGCGAAGACCTGAACGTCTGCCAATCGCCAGCCGCGGCCTGCTGCGACAGCGTTGGAAAGGCTGCGGTAGCAATCGACACGCCCAAAATGCCAATAGGGAGGAGCAACAGGGTGTAGGCATACCCCAGTGCCGCCACAGCGCCACGGAAAGCAGAGGCGAGCGTGCGCGTCGTAAACGTATGCCCGAGTTGTGTGGCGGCGAGCGTCGCAGTACGCGGCAGCAGCAGCGCCGTCACGCGTTGCGCGTCCGCGGATTGCCACTCGATCACGCGACTGTAGGAGAAGCCAAGCCGGCGGAGCGTCGGGAACTGCATCACGGCGTACGCCGCTGCTCCGAACACTACGCCAATGGCGAGCCCATTGACGCCGATCTTGGGCACCAGAATCCATAGCGACAGTATCTGGAAGGCGTTATATACCACCGGCGCCCAGGCCGGCATCAGAAAGTGCTGGCGCGCATTCAAGATGGCGAAAGCAGCTGCGCCAATGCCAAAGAAGATAGGCTGCAAGAAGAGAATGCGCATTAACTGGACGAGCAGCGTCTGGCGAGCCGGATCAAAACCAGGCGCAATTAGGTGTGTCAGGAGAGGCGCCAGCAAGGCAGCGAGGACACTAAGCACGACTAGCGCCACGGTGACGGCATTAAGCACCGTCGATGCCAGTCGCCAGGCACGCCGCGCGTCTCCGCCCGTCATGAGCTCTGAGAACACCGGGATGAACGCCGAGTTGAGTGCGCCACCCACCACAAGGTTGAACACAATGTCTGGCACGGCGAACGCGGCCTGAAAGGCGTCGGCTTGCTGGCCGTTGCCAAACGCCGCCGCCATAGCCGCGGTGCGGAGCAGCCCCAGCACTCGGCTCGCAAGAAAGGCCGACATGATTATGAGGCTCGCCGATGCCACACTCGCGCCGCGCACCGAGCCGCTGCCGGACCTGGTGGTCATCGCGTTCACCAAGACTTCAATACTCACGAAGCGGCGCTGCACGCCAAACCGGCGGCATCGCCGTCGGACAGACCCGGTTCCCACTGCCGCCGGCGCGCATGTTGACGTGCAGGCTCGCAAAGTTGCCGTAGTATAGCGAGGCACCCGGCGAGCGCTAGTACACTCGGCTACGCATGTGACGGAATTCCTGGTCGCATCAAGCTGCCCTCGCTGACCGCTTCACACGCCACATCGATGTTCGCGGTGTAATCGCCTCGGCGGTGTTGGCCGGCCGGTAGCATAGAAGCGAACGGAGGGGAACCGTGCTCACAAACGCCGACATTGCTACGGCACTCGAACGCATTGGTCAGCTCATGGACCTGCGTGGCGAGCCTATCTTCCGGACACGCGCTTACAAGAGCGCGGCCGACGCTATCCGTCAGTGGCCAGCGTCCGTGGGTACCCTAGCGCTGGCGGGGCAAGCCAAATCGATCCCGGGAATCGGTCCGGCACTGAACGAGAAGATCGTTGAACTTGCTACCTCCGGAAGATCCGCGTACCTGGAAGAACTCGAAGCCGGCTTTCCGCCCGGCATCTTCGAGCTGATGTCAGTTCCTGGGCTCGGTGGCAAGACTGCCCTGCGTCTCGGCCTCGAGCTTGGTATTCATTCGATTGCCGACCTGGAGGATGCGGCGCGGGCCAACCGAATACGCGTCCTGACAGGCATGGGCGAGAAGCGCGAACTTGCTATTCTCAAAAGCATCGAGTCGTTACGGCGCAAGGACGAGCGTCATCCCATTGCCGACGCGCTGCCGGTGGCGGAGATGACGCTGCGCTTGCTCCAGGAAACGGGACTGGCGCGCCAGCTTCACATCGCAGGTAGTGCTCGCCGCTTTGAGGAAACCATCGGGGATATCGACCTTATCGCGACCTCGGAGCGTCCCAGTGAGCTTACCAGCGCCTTTGTTGCTATGCCGTTCGTCGCGAGCATTGTGGGTTATGGCCCAGCCAAAGCCACCATTATCGCGCAAACCGGCATTCAAGTGGATCTCAAGGTGGTCGAGCCCGACGACTACGGCTCGTTGCTACAGCACTTCACCGGTTCACGCAGCCATAACATCCGTTTGCGCGAATACGCCCAGCGCAAAGGACTCAAGGTCAGCGAATATGGCATTGTGGATGAAAAGACTGGCCTCACGGAGCATTTTGCGACCGAAGAAGCGCTGTATGCCCGGCTGGGCATGGCCTACATCTTGCCGGAACTCCGGCAAGGGCTGGATGAAATCGAGCGCGCGCTGCATGGTCCGTTGCCGCAGCTCATCCGTCGTGCCGACTTGCTAGGCGACCTGCACGCACACACCGACGAAAGTGATGGCAAGGCAACCCTGCAACAGATGGTAGGCGCTGCGAAGCAAGCTGGCCTGCGCTACCTCACTATCTGCGATCATTCGGTGGGTCGCGCAGTGGCTCGGGGTCTCACTCCAGAGCGTTTGGTGGAGCAAGGCGCCCTAATCAAGCAGGTCAATTCTGAGCAGACCGACGGCTTTCGGGTGCTAGCAGGTTCCGAGGTCGACATCCGATCCGATGGACGCCTCGACTTCCCGGATGAGGTGCTCGCGAGCCTCGATTTTGTGGTTGCCTCGATTCATTCGGCCATGCAACAGGATCGCGACGCCATGACGCGCCGGGTATTGCGGGCCATCGAGAACCCGCACGTGGCAGCTATTGGGCACCTGACCGCGCGTATTATTGGGCGGCGCGATCCGGTAGCCCTTGATGTCGATGCCGTTCTTTCTGCTGCTGCGCGCACGGGCACGGCGTTGGAGATCAACGGCAGTTTAGAGCGGCTCGACCTCAGTAGCGCTCACGTGCGCCAGGCACGCGACGCCGGCGTCACCCTGACGATCACCACCGACGCACACGACGAGCACAGCTTTACCAACCTCGATTACGGCGTCTCGCTGGCGCGACGGGCCTGGACCGAGGCTGCCGATGTGCTCAACACGCGCGACGTTGACGCGGTGCTGGCGTTTCGCCAAGCGAAGCAGCGCAACGCCTCCCTGCCCTAACCAGCCGCCGGTTCACTGTCAATGCAACCTATACTGTTGGGCGCGTGAGCGGGGCAACGTGCGCCGTCATCCGGGAGGCAACATCTGGCATGATTCGACGACCCGAAGCGGCGGCTCTCCAGCTTGAAGCGCGGTGTGCAGCAACTCCACGCGGTATTAGCCATGCGACGACCACGCAGCGAGCTGGATGGTCCCGGTATCGGCGATTTCCGGCGTCAATCCTACTGATACTCATCACCATGCTTGCTGCCGTGGCCTGTGTACCAGTGGCACCGCCACCGCCAGTTGCCTCGGGTACGCCGATGCCGCAAAGCATCACCGGCCCGGTGCCCGCCAACGTTTTATACCTCTCGATGTCGTCATCGCAACAGGCTGATCCGGCCGATCCCGGCAAGCAAGAATTAGTAGTGGTGGTGCATACACAAGTGCAGGCCGCCACATCGGGCGTGCTTGCGTTTTCCATGGTCGCCGATCCAGGCAGCGGCGCGGTGTGGCCTTACCCAGCCTACCCAGGTGGTGACCCCAGCAAAGCTGGCCAGCAAGTGGACCTTCAGCCGGGCACCCACGACGTATCGGCCACGTTTCCACTGAGGGTTCGCAAGGGTGGGCAAGTTCAGGCCAATACCTACAACATTCAGAGCGGTGGCTTTTACGATGTGAGCATCTGGGGCGGGGGCCTCCCGCAAACCGCGGCCGCCGATCCTGTAGCCTCGTTTCAAACGATCAAGAAGTACGCTTTACCCGACTTTGGCGGACCCCCGCCGACGATCACGCCAACTCCCATTCCTACCCCTACCCCGGCCTTACCGCCGACCACCACTGCGGCTCCCACGGCTACGCCCTACCCAACCCTTGTGCCCAGCGCCACGCCTACCGCACTGCCGCCGCCATTCGCCGTCAGTTTGCTGAAGACCGTTGTGACCACTGGTCTGGATGGAACGGTGGGTGCAGTGCCTGGCATCGGCGACGTCCACCAGGATGCTCCTGCTGGTCAGACCTTTGTCGTTGCCATTTTCGTTGTACGTCGCGATCTTGAGCTCGTTAATGACAATCCACTGCCAGTGGCCCTCAGCCAGCCCGGTGGCGCTACCTGGCAGCCTATTAATCAATCGTTCAACGCTACGACCGGATGCTTAGCGGTGTTTGTTCAGCCATTCGGTTTGGTTTCCATCGTGTACGATCCGCGGAACCAAACACTGTCACAGCGCAAGGTTGCTGCGCTCGTCTGGCAGGTACCTACTACCGCAGTGCAGGACACGAGCACGTTGCTTTTTAATGGCAAGCCGGCAGCGGCGTACCCAGCTAGTCAAACATCGTGGGTGCAGCAAGGAGTGAACTGGCAACTTGGCGACGCCATCGCCATCAACTCCTTCGCCACGATTTCGGTAAAGAGCGCACAACGTGTCGATAGCGTCACCGCAGGGGCGACACCAGTCCCACAAGGTGTCGCGACACCCGTTCCGGGCCCTGGGTTCAAGGTCACATTGGAGGTGGATGGCCTGACGTCGGTGCCACTGACGCTGCGGCTCAGCCTGGTGACCGAAGATAGTCTTGGTTTGGAAGGGTCGGTGGATTGCAACCCGCAAACCTTCGACAAGTTGGTGGCCGGCTCGCCACAAACGTTTGCGTGTTTGGTGCCGCTTCCTCAAGGAACATCGGGCTCGGGGTATCATCTGGGTCTTCAGGGCACGATCCTCGGTTCGGCCATTCCAACACAGTGGGTCGACCTCAAACAATAGGCCGGCATACTCACCGCTATTGCCCTACTCGCACCGTCTGCTACCAGCGTCGAGCCCACTTGTAGCCATATGCCGTTTTCGTTCGTTCATCGTTGTAGGCATGGCGTGGTGAGTCCATGCGACATGAGGAATGGTGATGCGAGCGTGGCCATCGTGAGGTTCCCTCGCTCGCCACGTTGCTCCTCGTTGGTGTTGCGACTGGTCCGCTATGCCTGGTTGCTAGCGTCGGCCACGATGCTGCTTGGTCTGGGCTCGCCGCAAGTAGCGCTCGCAGCGTCGCCCTATCTCCTGCCTTGGCAACCTGGTCCCACGTACGAATGCATCCAGGGTAACAACAGCACTGGAGATCATCAGGGCGTGGAGGCGTATGCTTGGGACTTTCCCATGCGCATCGGCACACTCGTCCTGGCGGCTCGCGGTGGCGTCGTCACGCAAGTCAAAGAAGATTCCAACCTGGCCGGATTTAACGTTTCCTACGCTAATGACGCGAACTACCTGGTCATCGACCATGGCGACGGCACGCAATCCGCGTACTTCCACCTCATGTACAACGGCGTGCTCGTCAATGTGGGCGACCAGGTGCAGCAGGGGCAGCCGGTCGCACTCAGCGGCGACACTGGCTGGTCCAGTGGACCGCACCTGCATTTCGTCGTTGAACAGGCCGACCCCAACCATCACCTGACACAGTCCGTGCCCGTATCGTTTGCGGATGTCAACGACTGGGGTGGCGTACCACAACCTGGCCGCTGGTATGCCAGTGGCAACACGCCATCGACGCCAACCCCGGCATTGCCGCCCACCGTCGCGTCCAACCGAGCAACACCAGCCACCGCCATCGCGTTGACCACTGGCGGCGGCTCGCAGGATTACAACATACCCCACGGGCACTTTTTCAAAGAAGCGAATGGGCAGGGCGGTGCCGGGATTACTGGTTATATCGTGACCGACGACTACCACGAGCCGTTTTGGAGCGACTATGGAGCACTCGGTGGAGTATCCGGGCTCGGTTACCCCATTGCCGATCGCTTTACTTTGGACGGGTTCACCGTGCAGGCCTTCCAAAAGGCCGTTTTGCAATGGCACCGGGATACACAGAGCTTCGCTTTCCTGAATGTGCTCGACATGCTCCACGATCAGGGTGCTGATGGCTGGTTACAAAACAGCAAGCTTATTCCGCCGCCACTCGAATCCAGCGACGATACTGGGCTTACGTGGGATCAGGTGATGCAACGTCATCTGGCGTTCCTAAACGCCAATGCGACGCTCGCGCAGGCCTATTACGCCACTCCCGATTGGTTGGATCGCTATGGTCTGCCAACCAGCGTGGTTACTGATGAAGGCAGCGTCATCGTCATCCGCTGTCAGCGCGCGGCCCTGCAACTATGGAAAACCAATCAACCCTTCGCTGCGGCTGGCCAGGTGACGGTCGTCAACGGCGGTGACTTGCTCAAGGAACGTGGCTGGATGCCCGATTACGCTACCGGCGTCGATTACGCTCCGGTGCCTTAGCGAATAAGCACCTATGCATCCGGCGCAAAGTTCCCCCAATATGGGGAGACGACAGGGCGTCAACCGAGTCTACGCCGTTGCCGGCGCCGCCTCTTGAGCCACCGTCTGATCGATACCGCTGTTGGAGCCGAGGCCCACGAATACTGGCGTGAGCACGGCGGCTATAATGATGTTCAAGACCAATGCCGAGAAGCCCGCATAGGTATTGATGGCAAAGCCCAGGAACTTGATGTTGTACAGGGTGCCGCCAAAGCTCACCGTCGCCTGCATCGCCGTTGTGGCAATCATGCCAACGGCCCACCCTGCGAGCAACGCCCATCGGTGGAACCAGCGCGTAAACAAGCTGATAAACACGGCCGGTAGGGTCTGCAAGATCCACGAACCACCCAGCAACTGAAAGTCGATGACATTGGTCGTTGGGAGGAATAAGACAAAGGCCAGTGCACCGATCTTGACGATGAGGCTCACCAGCTTAGCAACGCCGGACTCTTCAGCCGCCGACGCGTTGGGTTTGATGTACTGGCGGTATATGTTGCGCGAAAACAGATTGGCGCAACCGATCGACATGATGGCAGCGGGCACGAGCGCACCAATGGAGATCGCCGCGAAGGCAAAGCCAGCGAACCAATCAGGGAATTCCTTGTTGATGAGGGCCTGGATAGCGTAGTTGGGACCGTTGGGAGACGATGCTCCCGCTGCGATGGCGGCAAAGCCGAGCAGCGCCAGCAAGCCCAGCAGCAACGAATAGGCTGGCAGCAGCGCCGTGTTGCGCCGGACCACCTCTCGGGAGTTCGTACTCAACACGCCAGTCAGAATATGGGGATACAGGAACAGGGCTAATGCCGAGCCCAGCGCCACTGTGGAGTAGGCACTAAGCTGCGGCCCGGTGAGCAAGAGCGGCTTCTTGGCAGCAGCAACCGCACTAAAGATCGGGCCAAAACCGCCGAGCTTGGCAGGAATAACAATGATGGCTACGATGACGAAGATCCATACCATGGCATCTTTCACTATGGAGATCATGGCAGGAGCGC
>JANWJO010000146.1 GCA_025449435.1 Chloroflexota bacterium
ATAGGGCAGGCCAAAGTAAAACTCCTCTTGGGTTTGGGGCAGCGCGTACGTGTCGGTCGTCGGCGGACGTAAGCGCACCGCTTCCGGCACATCCAGGTACGCGGCGAGGGTATAGACCTGCGTTTTATAGAGGTGGGCGATCGGTTTGAAGTCGGCTGCACCGTCGCCATTCTTGACGAAGAATCCTTGGTCATACTCGAGGCGATTGGGTGTGCCTGCCACGGCGAACTGGTGGCGCTCAGCGATGTAATACTCCGTGAGCTTGCGCAGACGCTGTTTCATGTTCGTGGCGGCAATGAGACGGTGGTACGCATTGCTCGTCAGGCGCGCCCGGTGTTCACCGCCGTCGGGATCCCGTGCGACGACCGAAAAGATGTTGATCCGTTCCCTTGCCAGGAGTGACGGGAGCACCAGCTTCATCGACCAGCGCTCGTCGTACGCTGGAATGACGAGACGCACGGCTTCCACCTGCAGCCGGTAGCATCCCATGGTTGCCAGAGCAGGCTCGATGGGCACGACGTCGGTGGTGATGCCGAGTGTCTGCGCAACCAACTGCCCCAGCACGAGGCTTTCGTCGGCGGTGGCCCGCTCGGGGGTACACAGGCCAATGACGTGCTGGGCGCCCAGAGCCCGGACACACAGCGCTGCGACCACGGAACTGTCGACGCCGCCCGACAGCCCCACCACCGCGCCGCGGCGGTGCAGCACGTGCAGGACTTGGTGGCGAATGGCAGCTACGATAGTAGCCGTGGTTGCAGCCGGATCGATGGACAGGACGTCGGGCCCAAACATGTTCACTCCTACCAATGGACACCAAGCATAGCGCTTTACGAGAGGGCTGGAACAGATCTCACTCCAAGCGCCGGGTGCATGCCCAGGGGGCACCCGGTATGCCCCCGCCGCATGCCCAACAGCATCCTGAGGTGGAGAGGGGAGCGCTGCATACTCGTTGAGGATGGCCTTTCCGGCGCCTGAGTCCCAACTAGGGGACGTCAAGCAGCGGGTACCTTAAACTAAACGAATCATGAATATGAGGTATCACGCGCATGACGTTCGCTCAGACGTGACTGGTACAACTCTGGCTTGGCATCACGAAAACCGCTGGCGCCATCCGCATGGTGTGCTCAGCGTCTTGGCACGAGGAACACTTGGCGGGTGTTCCCTAGCCATGCACATGACAAGGGTGCGGCGTCGCAACTAGACCTGATGGTAAGGGAATATGGAACACGCTCAGCCATTGGCCCGCGTGCTGATCGTCGATGACGACGTGCTGTTTCGCAAGATGGTCGGCTTGGTCCTCACCGAATCCGGCTATGAGGTGGCAGGAGTGGATGGTGCGTCGGCGGCGATGCGGTTGCTTGAGCGGGAAGAGGTGCACCTCATCGTGCTCGACGTTGGGATGGCGGGCATGAGTGGTCCAGAGTTCTGTAAAGCGCTTCGCGCGCAGGGCCGGTCCGAACCTGTGCTCTTCCTCAGTGGTCACAAAGACTTGCTCGATAAACTCGAGGGCTTTGGTGCTGGCGGTGACGACTACCTCGTGAAACCCTTCGAGCCCCGGGAGTTGCTGGTGCGTGTGCGCGCGCTGCTCAGCCGGCAAATCTGGCGAACTGGTAATCCGGCCAGTGGCGTCGTTCGCTATGGGGGCCTCTTTTTGGACGTGGCCAACCTAACGGTGCGTTTGCCCGACAATAGCATCGTGTCGCTCACGCCAACCGAGTTGAGTGTATTGCAATACCTCATGTTTTGTGCTGGCCGGGTGGCAACACGAGATCTCATTCGCCAAGCGGGCTGGGGATACAACTACGAGAGTTCGAGTAATCAAGTCGATGTGTATATACGCCGCATCCGGCGAAAGATCGAGCGCAGCGGCACGATGACCGCTGTTCAAACGGTCCGGAGCATCGGCTACCGGTTGGTTGTTGATATGGGCGTGACGTCGGCGCCCGAGCCAGCACCGGCCGGCAGGTAACACCAACCGAGCCGCCCCCCGGTGATGTGAACGATCGATACGGCTGCGTCAGACATGACGCTGAGGTTCCGGCGGGCATGCCACCCGAGGCACGCCGCCATCTGCTTTCAAACCAACCACCCTCCCAGAGGGAGACGGCCGGAATCTGGTCAGTCCTTCTCATTCAGGCTAGGTAACCTGTACTATTGTTCATGCCAGGGACCCACCAGACCATGGAGCGGTGAGCGTGTTCCTGGATCCGCTACACAGCGGTGGGTACTCGTGCGGGCCACAACCACCGGTAGGCTCACCAGTCCACTTTGGACGTGTGACTCACGGCGAGAAGGGAATCGCTGCCCAACGGGGACGTGATCGGCTCATTGGCGGGGAAGTACGAGCACTGAACATGGGACGCTGGTCGTGGTAGCCAACAACCACTTGGCACATGCTGAGAAGATCCTCATCGTTGACGACGATATCTTGCACCGGCGCATGGTGCGGTATGTCTTGATCGACGCGGGGTATAGCGTTGCGGCGGTTGGCGGAGCCCAGCAGGCGTTCGACGTGCTCAAGGATCAACCAGTCGATTTGATCGTGCTCGATATCGAGATGCCGGGAATGGATGGGTATGAGTTCTGTCGGACCCTGCGGGAACGACGCTTTCTCGTGCCGGTGCTGTTTCTGAGTGCGCATGAGCACGTTGACGATACGATCGCCGGTTTTGACGCAGGCGGAGACGACTACCTCGTTAAGCCTTTTGAACCGCTGGAGTTGACCGCGCGCGTCCATGCCATCTTGCAACGCCAGGTTCGCGGCGCCCCCCCACCGCTGGAAAGCACGTTAAGCATCCGCGGCTATACCTTGGACCTCGGTGAGCTCGTGGTTCGGTTGCCAGATGGTGGCGTCGTGCCGGTGACGCCCACCGAGCAACGCATCCTCCAGCATCTCATGGTGAACGCTGGGCATGTGATGTCACGCGACCAGTTGTCGCAAGTCGCCTTTCCCGAGCGGCACGATGGGGATAGCAACGAGATCGAAGTGTATATCGGCCGGATCCGGCGCAAGCTCAAGTCGAGCAAAGGCGAGCCCTGTATAGAAACCGTGCGCGGCGTCGGCTATCGCTTCATCCGTAACACGGCCAGGGCCAGCTAACCAAGGTCGCACCTGCACATCTTCACCCTGCGGTCGCCACTCCGATGCTAGGCGCTGGCGTACTGAAACACCTCACCATCTGGGCCGATGCGCTCCGCTTGTTCGGTTGCCGAGAGCACCCAGCGACGCACGGAGTTGTCCGTGTAATTGTGGGCATACCACTCTGACCACAGTCGGCCCCCGGATGTTGCCGCGCGAACCAGAACGACATGGCTGCTGCCGAGCGGACCTGCACATGCCAGCCATTGCTGTAGCACTTGGTCGCCCTGCACCGTTTGTGCGAAGCACATCCGAAGCGCGTGTTCCCGCTCTCCGTTGGCGGCAGCCCACAACCGCTCTAACGCCGCACCTGCCACCGGCTGGTGACGTGCGCGCATGGCGTCTGCGCGCGCGGCAATCGCCATCATTCCGATGCCTATGAGCGTCGAACCGGCAATGCCCAAACTCATCAATGCAAACACCCAGACGAGCGTCACCATGCCACCGACCCCTGGCACTTCCTTCAAGTGCAACTGCGGAAGGACGTGGTGAACAATCGCGGTAGCCAGTGCGAACCCATATAGTCCCGTCATCCCGGTCGCCAGCGACACCAGTGTATGTGGGCTGAGTAGCCGGTACGCCTGGGTGACCACCTGCGGTGAGGGACGCGCGAGCCCAAACACGAGCAACGTGACACCGCCGCCCAGTGCGATCCCCAGGATCTCAGCCGCCAAGCGAGCGCGGTGACCGCCGGATTGATGGATGAGGACCGTGATCACGATGGCGCCCAGGAGCACCAGCAAGATGCCGTGCACGCGGCCCAGGATTGGCCTCTGTGATGGATTTTGGAGTTTTGGCCAGAATTTCATTCGTCGCTCCTTGCCAGGAATGTAAGCGTAGCACCGCTCACTAACACAAGAATGAAGCAAGTAGACGCACTTCATGACTACCCCTATTTGGCCAGGAGTTCGTGCGCAACACCGCATACTGAGCGTACCGGCCCAAACTGCTGGTACGGCAGGAGAACGTTATGTCGCGCAATGCAGTGGCGTTGTTATTCGGGTTGCTGGTGACTGTCATGCCCATGCCACCGGTTGCGCTGGCGGCGCCCAGTTGCCAGTTTGTACTCGGCTTCGCCGCTCTCCAAGATGCACTGACCACCATCGTCGGGACGTGTCTAGAGAACGAGCGGCACAATCCCAGCAACGGCGACGCCTTGCAAAGCACGACCAATGGTCTGTTGGTGTGGCGCAAGAGCGACAACTTTACGGCGTTTACCAATGGGTCGATCACGTGGGTCGCGGGCCCATTGGGCATCGCCGAGCGGCCCAATGCCCAGCGCTATTCCTGGGAGGCCAATCCGGACGGCCTGCCGGCCGTGCCAGCACTGCCCGCGGTACAGGCAGGGATTCAAGTGGTAGGTGGGGGTGGGTTACGCACGGCACTTCTCCAGGTGCCGGGGCAATACCAAAACGGTGTCTTCGCCGCCGCGCATACAATGGCGCTGCCACCGGGTTGGCACATTGCCGTGTTCGCTGCCGGGTTGGATGGGCCGCGCGGGCTGGCATTCAGTCCGCAAGGGGTATTGTATGCCACCTTACAGTCTTCCGGGCGAATTGTCGCCTTACCTGATCCGAGCAGTACCGGTGCGGCTACGCAGGTGGTGGGCGTAGCATCCGGCTTGCAAAATCCGTTCGGTCTGGCGTTCCATGGTGGCGCGCTGTATGTGGGGGAAACCACGCAGATCGATCGTTTTGCGGCGGATCCTGCAGCCCTTGTGTTGGGCAACGAGCAAGTGATTGTGTCGGGTCTGCCCAGCGCTACTGATCACGTAACGCGCACCGTGCA
Organism: Chloroflexota bacterium; assembly: GCA_025449435.1. Next base: position 4,928 of record JANWJO010000146.1, read on the forward strand.
ATTTGGGTTCGATGGAAAGCTGTACGTCTCCATTGGGTCATCCTGCGACTACTGCGTCGAGACTGATCAGCGGCGGGCCACCATCATGCAGTTCAATCCCGATGGCAGCGGCGGGCACGTGTTCGCCAGCGGGATGCGCAATGCTGTTGGGTTCACCTTCCAGCCAGGCACTGGCTTGTTGTGGGCGACGATTAACGGCCAGGATACGCTCGGCGACGCCTTGCCGGGTGAAGCGGTGACCGTGGTCCAGCAGAACAATAACTTCGGCTGGCCGTATTGCTACGGTGATCAGCAGCCCAGCCCGCTCCTAGCTGCCCCGTCCACCGGCTACTGCGCCAGCACCACTGCCCCAACCGTGCAACTGCCGGCGCACATGGCCCCGCTAGGCGCTACTTTCGCCACTTCGCCGCTACTGCCGAGCGATACGTGGGGAAGCTTGTTGGTGACCCTGCATGGCGCGCAGCACGCCAGCTACTACTCCGGCTACAAGATCGTGCGGGTGGGTATGCAGGGGACCTCCCCCACCA
>JANWJO010000147.1 GCA_025449435.1 Chloroflexota bacterium
ATCGTTCAACCCTCCCTGAAATACCGTCTAGTTGTACTGAGCATATCCATAAAGGCTCTGGGCATTGCCGTACTGGTACACCACTGGCGGCCCGATGGGCGCGATAGTCACGAGGTCCAGTTGGTGCGTGTACAGGCCACCACCCACGCAGCGGATGCGGCAGGTATCCACGATCATCGGCACTTGCGCTAGCCCGTACTGAGAGCACGTCACCAGCACCGATTGACCCGCCCCCAGCGCACCGACGTACTGAATGTCCGTCTCGGCATGCACCCGCGCCACTGGCCACGCAAACTCGGCAATCTCCCCGCTGGCGCGTTGCGTCGCCGCCTGCTGCGTTTTGATGTTCGAGTCCGCGACGTACTCCTGAAACCGGCCGAACCGCGCGACGCTGGCCTGGTTTTTCCGCTCGATCAACACCGGCAGGTCATACACGTAGGTCGCTGCCACCACTACGCCATTCCCCGGCGCCGTGGCAAACAGCAGGCTCGCGCTCTGGCTATTCTGCGCCACCGAGACAAGCGCTTGATTGGTGCCAAACCCGCTGCCGGTATCCAGCGCTACCGTCTGGCCAGTGCCGCCCACGGTGACGGTGGGCATACTGCCACCTGCCGCCGTGGTGGTGTCTGGCGGGTAGTCGAACGGGAAACTGGTCTGGTTGGCGTTGCCGACCCAGTGCTGGGTGTAGGAGCCCGAGAGATACGTACCACCGCGCACGGTGACATCGTTACTCAGTTGCGTCGCGTCGGCCTCATAGGTGAACGTGGGGCGGTCGTACCCCACCTGGTTGGTCAGCGTTGCCGCTGCGTAGTGCGCCTGGATGGTGGCCAGAGAGAGGGCGGTCCCGTTGTACATGGCGAACTGGCTGAGGGTGATGCCGCCAAAGCCGCCAGCCCCATTGACCTGGTTCGCCAGGTAGAAGTTCTGGACGCTGGTCGGGAAACCCGCCGTCGTCACAATCGTCCAGGTGGCCAGCAGTTGTGCATCGACGTAGAACTTGACCACCGAGCCGCCGTCATAGGTGAACACCAGGTGATGCCACGCGCTCGTACTCACATTGGGCGTCACCGGATACACCGTGGTCAGGTTGCCGTTGAGCGAGTGCCCGTCAGCCGTGAGTGAGGTCGATCCGCCTAACTGCCAGAGGGTGAACCGCTCACCGCTAATCGGCCCTCCCACGTAGTTGCTGTAGCCCCAGATGCTCTGCCCGTTTATTGTGGCCGCCGAGAGGTTTGCCCAGCACTCAATCGAGAACGCCCCGCCGGTGAGCAGCCCCGACCCGTTCGGGATCGTCGCATACCCGGTGCTGCCGTCGAACGTCACCGCCGACAGGATGCCGGTCACCGGTCCCGCTTGCATCTGCGTGTAGCCGCCGCTGTAACTGCCTGCTGGCCCCACCACCGCCTTCATCGTCGGCGTGTAGTCGTTCATCGGCCAATAGCCTACGAGGCCACTCGTAGCTTGGACCACCGTCGCGTAGTTTTGCAGGCTGGTCGCCGTATCCACCAGCGCCATATCCGCTACTGGGATATGCATGGTGTCCGTGAAGTGCAGGTCCAGCAGCGGGTCCACATCCCACACTAACGGGACCGCTGAGGCCATCCTCACCAGCTTGTCGAAGGCATCGCTCAGGCTCAGGTGGTTGACGTTGAAGTACTGGATGCTCGGCAACCCGCTCTGCACGTTGTTGGTCGTCATCACACCTGGGAGGTACGTGGCGATCAGGTCCTTGGCGATCTGGTCTACCGTCTGGTTGGCGTACTTCTTGTTGCCCAGGGTTTTGGTCAGCAGGTACGAGTAATCCTGGCAGTGGCACTCATACTTGTACATAATCGGGCCATCATCCAGATGGGCGATGACATCAGTGAGCAGGCCGCCAAACTTCGGGTTGCTGTGCGCGTCGGTAATCACCACCGGCGTGATGCGCGGCAACGGGAAGATGTTGGTGAGTGCCGTACTACTCACTAACCAGAACACGGCCGTATCCCCGCGCCGCGTGAGCACCTGGTCAATCTCAAACGTGGTTTGCTCGACATACGAGGTGTAATCCACGCCGCCGATAGCCACGCTGATGGCGGTGCTTACCACGTGTCAAGTGCCCGTGCTAGCATGACGGCACAGGAAAGGAGCGCACCCGTGTTTCGCTGGCTACTCATCGCCGTCGTTGCTCTCTCCCTTACCCCCACCGTCGCCTTGGCGCAAGCCGCGCCTTGCCAGTTCATCCTGGGCTTCAAAACGTTGCACGATCTGGACCCGCAGGACATCGGGAACTGTCTCGATAATCAAGCCTTCGCTGCCAATGGTGACGCCCAGCAGCACACCACCAATGGCCTGATGGCCTGGCGCAAGGCCGATAACTGGACCGCGTTCACCAACGGGTACTGGACCTGGATCAACGGCCCCTATGGGCTCGCTAAGCGACTGAACACCGTGCGTTTCACCTGGGAGGCGAACCCGACCGGCCTGACCGAAATCGACAATAACGGCAATCCCGTACCCACCGCGCCAGCCACGCCTGCGGGCTACACCCCCATCGCTGGCACTGCTGGTCAGACCGTTGACTGGGCTGGTTTTTTTGGTGGCACGTTTCACGGCGTCGTACTGGCGGCATACACGGCACCGGTCATCGCGGCAGATAGCTTTAATAGCGCGTCCACTGCTCCGGCTGGCACACAGTTTGTGATCTGGGTGCTGCAAGTGACCAACACCAGTCAGAAAAGCGCCGATGTGCTCGATGCTGATATTGACGTGCTCGATGCACAAGGGCGCACATTCACCTATACCCAGACGCCAATCGATGCGTCTTTCGCCGCCGCTACTGCCCTCAACACCCAAACGGTCGGCTCTGGTCTGGGGCCATCGCTCACCGCCACATTTACCGTGGTCTATGTGGTTGCACTGAATAGCACCGGCGTGCATCTGGTACCTGCCACCAACAGCTAGCGGTCTCACTGAATCCTGTTGATTGTGTACGCTCGCCCTGTTTGCTTGGTCAACACGTCGCCTACCTGGCGGGCTAACTCACTGAGGGAGGACGGTGACAGCAGGTAGTTGCCGGTGATGTAGACGTTTCCGCCACCACTGCCGCCGCCATTCACGCTGCCGACGCCGGCAATGGGTGTCACGCTGGCGCCGCGCGGCAGATTGATGAGTTCCGGTCCGTTCTCGCCCACGAGCGCTAAACCGCCAGGCGCGCTATTTGTCCCACCGGCAAACCCTGGGATGCTGATGGTTGGCATCTGTGGCGCATCCACGTGAAAGCCGTTAGCCGAGAGGTGGAACGGTCCGATATTGATGTTGATGGCGTCAATGGCCTTGGTCAGGGCATCCTCGATCTGCTGGCCGAAGGTCGAAAGGCCATCAAGCGCGCCCGCCGTCATCATCGTGCCTATAGTCACCATCGCGTTACGGACAGCGGTATCCATATTGCCGATGCCCGTCACGAGATTGGTGATGATCGTTTCCCCGCGCTTCACGGCCTCCTGAGCAAACTGGTCAATCTCGGTCCGCAGGGCGCTGAGCACCTCATCCATTTTGGCCACGACTTGCTTGGGACCGCTATCGCCAATCGTCTTGCCGATGTCCTCCATGAAGTAGAGGAACTTGAGGCCGATGGTGTCGAGACGGTCCTTGATGAGTGCCCCGAACCCTGTAAGTTCGTGGTCCATTGCCGGGAACACGGTGTCATGGAAGGCGGTACCGAGCACGTCAAACGAGTCGCCGATGAACTGCGCGATAGCTTTACGCGCTGGCGAGCCCAGGTCATTGAGTGCCCGGAGTAGCCAGTCCATGAGCGGCCCTACAAGCGGCACTTTTGCCAGTATCTCAGCCACCGGCCCGATGAACTTCGCCGGTGCAAACGCGATGGTCAAGCCCAGTAGCAAAATGTCAAGCCAGTGCTTGCCCAAAATCTCGCCCCACACGTTCGGGTCGAACAAGCTATTGAACACGCCGAAAAGGAAGTCCACCGCCTTGGGCAGCACGGCAGCGCCCACCTTGCCCCAGTCAATCGAGTTGAAGAGCCCTGACATGAGGCCAGACAGTTGCATCACGAGCTTACCGCCAGCCTGAAGGCCAGCAATAGCGATCTGCAACGCCTTGCCAAGCCCGTCCCCGATCTTCCCGCCTACCGCGCCCCAGTCGGTAGCCATGAGTGCCCCGCCCAGGCCCGCCGCGATGTTCACCGCGCGGTTCCAGATTTTGCCCCAGTCGATGCCCGCCCACGCATTACCCAGCCAGGTGGTGAGGTTCTTCGGCAGGGCACTAAACGCCGTCTCCAGTTTGCTCAGGTTATCCTTGACGCCCTGCTCAAAGCCAGCCACCCATTTCTTGGCGGCGTCCTTCGCTTGGTCAACAAAACTGACGACACTTTTTTGCATCTTGGTGTTGACATCATCCGCTGCGCTCGTACCCGCCGCCGCCAGGCCCGTACCAGCCCCGCCCAACGCCGGCGCCTTCATCCCGCCACCAGCCGCGCTCACGCTGCCGGCAATCGCCTTCCAGCGATCTTGCGCCGCCTGCAACTGCTGGTTTTGGCCCTGCAAGGTCGTCAGTTGATCCTTGAGCGGCTGCAACTGCTGTTGCTCTGCGGCTTTGAGTTGCGCGATGCGCTGTTCGAGCGGCAGTTCGGCGGCCTTCTGCTGGGCATCCACCACCGCCTGGTTGGCATTGCGGAGCGCGTCGGTATTCGTGATCTGCTGCTTTTGCGCGTCTAGTGACGCCACCTTGGTCTTATCGACCAGCCCCAGCATCTGCTGCTGTATCTGGAGGTCCTGCTCCTTGAGGTTGAGGTCCGCCAGTTTCGCCGGGTCGCCTGCCGATTGCTTCTTTTGCGCCTCGATACTGGCGATCTGGCTGGTGAGCGAGTAGCCCTGTTCGAGCAGCTTATTTTTGTCCAGCTCGGCTTGCAACTGGGCGCGTTTCACCGGGTCACCCTGCGCCTGGAGGAGCTGCTGATCGATCTGGGCTAGCGCTACCTTATCCTGGGCGTCCGCGATCTGCGTCTGGTAATCCACCTGGCTCTTGAGCAAGTCCAGTTGCTGCTGTAACGGATCGATCTGGTCGTTGTAACTGGTGGTCACCGTCTGGATGGCGTCATTGAGGTCCGCCACCGCTGCCTTGTTGGCATCAATCGCTGGCTGGATGCCTGCTATCGCCTGTTTGGCCCCTGCCGCTGAGGTCGCCACATTGTCAAGGCTGGCCTTGATGGCGTCGAATGACGCTTTGGCGTTGGTCAGGTCCGGCGATGCCAGGGTACTGGCAATCGTGCCCGCGATCTGCGTGACCGTCTGCTGGACGCTCGGCATCGCCTGCATCATGCCCTGGGCGTAAGCCAGGATGGCGTTGAAGCCGCCCTGGTCAATGGTGGATAGCGGCCCCTCTGGTGGCGGCGAGTTGCCAGACAGAAACGACGCGATAAACGACGCGATCTCGTTGACCACATCCTGTAGCACCGTCTCAGCGGCTTGCATCATGCCACTGGCGAGCGTACTGACGATATTCCAGCCGGACTGGAACATCGACACCGCGAAATCGGCGATCTGCTGCCCCAGGATGCCCAAGGCCCCCAACAAGCCATTGCTCTGCAACGTGCTCGCCAGACTGCCAAATAGTTGCCCCACCTGCTGCAACGCTGGCCCGAGTTGCTGGCCGATGTCGGTAGCCAACTGAATGAACGCCGGGATGCCGTAGCCGGTGAGCCACTGCACCACCTCAGTGATGGCGGGTAGGAAGTTCTGCCCGAGTTCGATAGCCGCCACCTGGAGCATATTGCGCAGCATGTCCAGTTGGAAGCCCACGGTGGCCTGCGTACGGGCGTAACTCTCTGCCGTGATGCCCGCGCCTTGCTGCGCGTCGTCCACCTGCTTGAGGATGCTCATGTAGTCCTGTGCGCCGCGACCGGTGAGGATGAACAGTCCATACAGGCCCCGGATGTTCGGGTCCAGTTTCTGCAAGGCGTCGATGTTGCCGTGCGTGGCCTGCGTGAGCGCGTCCAGTTGCGCCGCTGTGAGTTGCGTCCCGCCCATCAACTGGTTGAACGCCTGGAAGTTGCCGTTCGTGGCTTTCGAGAGGTCGGCTAGGTAGCCGGTGAGGTCAAGCGTGCCCGCCGCAAACTGCTTCTGTGCCGTCACGAGGTCCACGCCGGTGGCCTGGGAGAGTGCTTCTAACTCTTTGACCGCGCCAGCCGTGGGGACCGCCAGTCGCTCGATCATGTTTTTGACCTGTGTGCCAGCCTCAGCCGCGTCGAAGCCGTGACGGGTGACGGCTGCCATCGCTGCCGCCGCCTCATCCAGCGGGACGCCAATGGTCGCCGCAATAGCCGCCACCGGCCCAAACGCGCCAACCATCTGCTCCAGGGTCATATTGCCCAAAGCGGCCGCCGTGTGCAGAATGTCCATTGCGTGCGCCGCGTCGGTGGTGGGAATGGCAAACTCGTGCATCACATTGGCCAGGATGTTGGCGACATCTGCGGTATTGGAACCTGTCGAGGCTGCCGACTCATTGGCTACCGTGAGGATGTTCATCGCATCCGCGCCCTGGTAGCCCATGTTCATCACGTGCATCAGGCCATTGGCGAGTTGATCGATGGGCGTGCTCGTGGTTTGCGCGAGTTGCAGCACGGCATCGTTCATAAATTTCACTTGCGCCGCGCTGGCGTTCGTGTTGTTTCCAATTTGCGTGATGAGCGTTTGGAAATGCACGGCTTGATCGGCAGCGATGCCTATTGCCACGCCCGCTGCCGCAACGAGGCCCAACCCTGCCGCCAGTGGCACTAACGCGACTTTTGCGGCTGTACTGCTCTCGACAATGCCCTGTAGACCTCTGGCGATATCCGCGAACACCGCCTGACCCGTCGCCTGCACATTGAGGGCAAGCAGCAGTTTGAGTTCTTCGTCCACCTGCTACCCTTTCTGTGCTGCGCGTTCGGCCATCTCGGCCTTGATCCGCATCTCACGGTACACCCGCCAGTAAGCGAGCACGTTATTGGGCATCTCCTGGAGTTGCCGCCAACTCCAATGAAAGTCGGCACACAGGAGGTATTCATCGAGAAACGGCAGTCCGTCCCCTGGCCCCTGGTTGCGGAAGAACAGCATGGCTGCTATGCTGAGTCCACTTTTCCGTTGACTATCGCTAAAGGGCTGGTCACACCCTGCACCACGCCCAGAATAAGGTCGCTATCCTTGCCGGTGAGGGCGTGGATGGCGTCCAGCGTGATGGGCAGCGGGTTGCCGTCCTCATCATCCAGGTTCCAGGCTTTGATGGCCCGCAGCAACACCAGGTCGGTGTAGTCACGCTGGTGGAGCTTGGCCTTGGTCAGGCCAGCACCGGCGCCCACCTGCGTCTCGATCAGGCCGCCCATCAGCGCCTGCTGGCACTCATCCGCTTCGTCTTTGGTGAGTGGCGCCACATCTGCCCAATAGCCATCCGGCAGCGACACCCGCGTGACCTGAAACCGCTTCGACTTGTAGCCCACGACTCTCCCTTTCCTGTCGATTTGCACGCCATCACCACGTGCCAATGCCCGTGCAATGCGGCGTGCAATCACACCCGCCTAGCAAATCTTGAGGTACGTGCCATTGACCAGCGCCATCGCCACCGAGTGACCCGACGCGTCGTCATACACCGCCTGGAAATCAATGTCGAACATGAGCGCTTCCCCCACCTTGAGCGGGACCGCCACTTTGGTGATCACCATCTTGGGGAAAGTCACCGTGAGTGAGTTCGTGCCCTGGGTGAGCGTGGCCACGCAGGCGCCGGTAGTGCCCGCCTTGGCGTTGTCGTAGTAGGTGCTCGCCTGAACCAAGTTCGTCCACTTGCCCGTGATCTTGCGGGCGGTGGG
>JANWJO010000148.1 GCA_025449435.1 Chloroflexota bacterium
CGGCGCACTGTTGGGCGTGCTGCTGGCAGCGTTCGACCTGGCAGCCCGGCAGGTTGTGCCGGTTGGTGTCGTTGCAGCTATAGACCTGGTCGTGCTCACACTGCTCACGGGCGGATTGCACCTGGACGCCCTTATGGACACCTGTGACGGCGTGTTTGGCGGCGGCACAGTGGAGCGCCGGCTGGAGATCATGAAAGACAGCCGGGTGGGGAGCTTCGGCGTGGCGGCGGGTGTGCTGGACCTGCTGCTTCAGTACGCCTGCTTGACCGCATTGCCGGTGGAGCGGCGGGCGGTGGTGCTAGTAGCGGTGCTCGCGCTGTCGCGCTGGGCGATGGTGGGGGCGATTGTGGCGTTTCCACCGGCGCGACCGGGTGGTTTGGGTGCTGCGTTTCGCGCCGGCGCCAAGCCGTGGCACGCGGTCGTGGCCACCGTCATCGTCGCGTTGGTGCTCGTGCCCGTGGGCTGGCGAGGGCTGGCGATGCTGGCGCTAGCCGTGCTGGGTCTGGTAATCGTGGGGTTGCGCATCCGGCATTCGGTAGGCGGGCTCACCGGCGATAGCTATGGGGCGATCAATGAGGTGGTGATGGTGCTGGGGTTATTGGGCGCGCTGGCAGCGGCTCCGTGGTGAGCTGGGGTGGGCGCCAGCGGGAACGGCTGGCGGTGGTAGCGCTAGCGGTGGCGCTCGACCTTTCGCTTGGTGAGCCGGCCAACCGCTGGCACCCGGTGGCGTGGCTGGGGAATGCGATCAATGCCTTGGAACGGCGTACAGGCACACGGGCGAGCTACAGCAGCGGCGTACCGGCCCATCCACGGCAGGAATTGCTGTTGGGTGTGGGGATAGTCGCGGCCACTCAGGCACTGGCCATCTTGCCCTATGCGTTGCTGGCCAGTGTAATTGGGCGGCTGCCGCTGGTCGCGCGGGTGGTAGTGGCCGCCGTCGCACTCAAGCCGCTGTTTGCCCTACGGGAACTGTTTGGCGCGGTCCAGGGAATCGAGCGTCCACTGCTGGACGATGATCTCCCCGCCGCCCGCACACAGCTTGCGCGGATCGTCAGCCGCGACGTGTCGAGTCTTGGAGCGCCACTCATCGCCGCCGCTGCGATAGAGTCGCTCTGCGAGAACCTCAGCGACTCGGTGGTGGCGCCGCTGCTGGCATACGTTGTGGGCGGCCTGCCGCTGGCAGCGGCCTACCGAGCCGCCAACACGCTGGATGCAATGCTGGGGTACCGCGATTGGCGGGAATACCTGGGCAAGTGCGCCGCGCGTCTGGATGACGCCGCAAACCTGGCTCCCGCGCGCGTCACGGCAGTGTTGCTGTGCCTGGCGGCGCCGGCGACTGGCACGTCGATACGATCGGCAATGCGTGTGGCCGTGCGTGATCACCGGCTGACGGCGAGCCCGAATGCTGGCTGGCCCATGGCCGCGGCTGCTGGTGCGCTGGGCCGCCGCCTGGAGAAGCAGGAACACTACGTGCTCAATCCAGGGCAGCCTGAGCCTGGCGCGCTTGATTTGCAACGGGCGCGACGGCTCGCGGGAGCAGCCCTAGGCATCGGGGCGTTGGGTGTGCTGGGCGCTTCCCTGGCCTCGCCAGGTGATGCCGTACACTGCGCCAGCGGCGCGGTCCGGAAGTAGCGGGGCGGTGAAGGCGTGCTGATGGCACGAGGCGTGCGCCCTCGCCCGGCGGTCCAGGCGCTCACGCCGGTGGTCCACGGGGCGGTTTCCAGCCGGGAGTTGGCACAACTTGGCCTGCGCACCGAGCAAGTCATCGACTTCAGCGCGTCGCTCAATCCGTTAGGGCCCTCGCCGCTGGCGTTAGCAGCGTTGCGTGACATCGACCCCGGCCGGTACCCGCAGGACGGTGCTCCGGAGTTGACGGAGCTGTTGAGCCAGCGCCTCGGTGTGTCACCCGCCCAGATCGTGGTGGGCAACGGGTCTATCGAGTTGTTGTATTTGCTGGCGCTCACGTACCTGGGTGAAGGCGCTACCGTGTTGGTGGTGACACCCACGTTTGGCGAATATGCCCGTGTGGTCGCCATCTTGGGCGGACAGGTCCATACCTTCGCCACTGATTCAGCTCAAGGCTTTGCGCCGGATGTGCCAGCACTGCTGCAACGCATACAGGCGTTGCAGCCCACACTCACCTTTGTGTGCAACCCCAATAACCCCACCGGCTGGCTGCTCGATGCCTCAACCGTACGCCAGCTCGCCGCTGCACACACGCACGGGCTATTGGTGGTGGACGAGGCATACTTGCCGTTCGTGCCGGGTGCCCACGAGTTAGCGGCTGAAACCAACGCGCTACCGCTGGTGCTGGTGCGTTCGCTCACCAAGCTGCACGGCCTGGCTGGCCTGCGTCTGGGCTACGTCGTGGCCAGCGGTGAAGTCAGCCAAGCGCTGCATAGCGTCCGGCCACCCTGGTCGGTGAACGTGGCGGCCCAGGCGGCCGGCATCGCCGCGCTGCGCGACGAAAGGCACCTGTCGCACTCCCGCGCGGTCGTGGCGGAAGGCAGGCGCGTGCTGCTTGCCGGTCTGGCGCGGTTGGGCGTGCCGGTGGTGGCTGGACCTACCAGCTTTATGCTGCTACGTACCGGCGATTCGCCGGATATGCGGCAACGGTTGCTGCGCCTCGGCGTGTGCGTGCGCGACTGCACGTCGTTTGGCTTGCCGGAGCATGTGCGTGTGGGCATCCGGACGCCTGCCGATAATGACATCTTGCTACACGCGGTCGAGCACGTGCTGGCGGAGCAGTCACCAACGTGAACGCGCGCGTGGTGATGGTGCAGGGCACCGCCTCCTCGGTGGGCAAGAGTTTGGTCGTGGCGGGACTGTGCCGCCTGTTCAAGCAAGACGGCTACCGGGTGGCGCCCTTCAAAGCCCAAAACATGGCGCTCAACGCCGCCGTGACGTCCTATGGCCTGGAGATCGGCCGTTCTACGGCGAGCCAGGCCCAGGCTTCAGGTGTTGCGCCGACCGTGGACATGAACCCGGTGCTGCTCAAGCCGGAGCCGGGTATGCGCTCACAACTTGTCCTGCTGGGCAAACCAGCCGGGCACCTGGCGACCAGCGACTACATCACGCGCAAACAGGTGCTGTGGGAGCACGTCCAGGGGGCACTCGGCCGGTTGCGGGCTGCCTACGACGTGGTGGTGATCGAGGGCGCGGGGAGTCCGGCAGAAGTCAATCTGCGGAACGGTGACATCGTCAATATGCGCGTGGCACGGGAGGCGCAGGCGCCGGTGTTGCTGGTAGGTGACATAAACTTGGGCGGTGTGTTCGCCCATCTGGTCGGGACGCTCGAACTGTTGCAGCCAGAGGAACGCACCCTGGTCAAGGGGCTGGTGATCAACAAGTTCCGGGGCGACGCGTCGCTACTCACCGACGGGTTGCGCTTCCTGGAGCAGCGCACTGGCGTGCCGGTGCTGGGCGTGCTGCCCTACCTGCCCGACCTGCTACTGGCCGAAGAAGACTCGGTGGCGCTGGAACAGCAGCGCGTGCTGCCAGCGGGCAGCGCAACCCTTGACATTGCCGTGATCAAGCTGCCGCACATCGCTAACTTTGATGACTTCGACTTGCTGGCTGCGGAGCCGGATGTGCGGTTGCGCTTCGTGCACCGTTCCGGCGAGTTGGGCCGGCCGGACCTCGTGATCCTGCCAGGGACCAAGGCGACCGTCGCTGATTTGCTGGTATTGCGCGACGCTGGTCTGGCAGGACATCTTGAGGCGCTGGCTGGTCGCGGCACGCCAGTGCTGGGGATATGCGGCGGCTACCAGATGTTGGGTGAGCGCATCTTCGACCCGTTGCATATCGAGTCGGCGGAGGAGGCAACGGAAGGACTAGGCCTGCTACCAGTGTCCACCACGTTCGGCGCAGACAAGTACACCCGGCAGGTGCAGATACTGCGCGGCCAGGTAGCGCCGTTCGCGCAATTGGAAGGTCCGCTATCCTGCTACGAGATCCACATGGGCGCCACGGTTACGGAAGGTCAGGCTCTGTTCACGGTGGCCGAGCCAGGGGAAACCGGCCGGTCCGATGGTTGCGTGAGTGCTAGCGGACTGGTGGCGGGCACCTACCTGCACGGGCTGTTTGAACACGCGGTGGTGCGGCGCACCCTCATCCGGTGGTTGGGCCAGCGCAAGGGCTTGGCCTTGACTGGCAGCGCCAATACCAGCCGGGAAGCGTCGTTCGACACGCTGGCGGCGATGCTGCGCAGCCATCTCGATGTGCCTAGCGTGCGCGGCATCATGGGACTGGCGCACTGATACCAGGGGTGGTGCTGATCATCTGCGCAGAGTTCCTCGTACTCGCGTGTTCTTAGTGAGGCTGCTACCCTAGCCCCATGGACTCGCTGCATTCCACATGGAAAGGAAACGTGCTTCATGCGGCCGAATCGCCTTCGCGAGCTGTTGCGAGCCGGACAGCCCAGCCTGGGTACGCACTTGCACATCAGCTGGCCCTCCGTCACTGAATTGGTGGGTCACGCCGCTGCGTTCGATTACGTTGAGTTCGTGGCCGAATATGCGCCGTACGATCTGTATACGCTCGAGAACATTGGGCGCGCGATTAGTCTCTTCCCGCACATGACGGGGATGATGAAGATCGAGCAGCAGCCGCGCACCTACCTGGCGATCCGCGCCATCGGCTCGGGCATCCAGAACCTCCTCTTCGCCGACGTCCGCACCGTGGCCGATGCCGAAGAGTGCGTGCGCTCGACGCGAGCCGAGTCGCCGACGACCCGCGGCATCCACGGCGTCGGGATGCGGCGCGACGTGCGCTTCGTGCTCGAAGGCGGCTCCCCCGCGTTCGTCCAGGCGCTCGACGACGCCGTCGTGGCGGTAATGATCGAGAAGGCGTCGGCCGTAGAGAATCTGGACGCCGTCCTCTCGGTCAAGGGTCTCGACATGGTACAGTTCGGCCCCGCCGACTACTCGATGAGCATCGGCATCCCGGGGCAGTGGGACCACCCCAGGGTGAAGGAAGCAGAGGTGCATGTCATCAAGACCGCGCTGCGCCTCGGGGTGGCCCCGCGAGTGGAGATC
>JANWJO010000149.1 GCA_025449435.1 Chloroflexota bacterium
CCGCCGGAACCACCGGCATTGACGACCTTGCTCACAAGTGCGGTGCCGACGCTGGATCGCTTGCGCGTGTGCTGCGCCACCTAGTGAGTAAGGGTGTTTTCGCCGAGCCGGAGACCGGCCAATTCGCTCTCAACGCAGCCGCCGAGCAATTGCGGGACGGCCACCCTGCCAGTGTGCGCGCCGGCCTTGTCCTCGAGGGCATAGGCAATCGTATGGCGTATGCCTGGGGCACGCTCTTGCGCGCAGTACAAACTGGAAAACCCGCTTACGCCGAACAGTTCGGGCGTCCGTTCTGGGCAGACCTCGATGCTCACCCGGAAATCGCCGCGAGCTTCGATGCACTCATGGGCCCGGCCGGACACGGCATTCCCGATCCGGAGGTCCTGCTGACGGGTAGTTGGGATGCCATACGAACGGTGGTCGATGTCGGCGGCGGCACCGGCTCACTCTTGGCGGAGGTCCTACGAGCACAGCCCGGCCTGCACGGCACGCTAGTTGATCTTCCCAGGACCGTCGCTCGCGCACATGCAACCTTCCGGGCTGGCGGTGTGGCCGATCGAGTGACGATTGCCGGCCAGAGTTTCTTCGATCCCCTGCCAGCTGGAGCTGATCTGTATCTATTGAAGAATGTGCTTGCCGATTGGCCGGATGCCGAAGCAGTGCGGCTCTTGCAGCATTGTGCGGAAGCGGCACGGCCCAATGGCCGGGTGGTGATACTTGGCGGCGTGGTGCCCGACAGCGATGGCGCGCCCGCTCCCGAGCTATTGATGCTGGTGCTGGTTGGCGGCAAGCAACGCGGCCTCGGCGAGTTCAGTGCTCTTGCGCAACGGGCTGGTCTGGTCGTGACTGCCGCCGGTCACCAGGGGAGCGGCCGGTATGTGGTTGAGTGCCATCCAGAGTAATCGTCTCCTTATTGGTCTCACTTGGTAGGGCCGGCCGGTTCGCAGGTCGCGGTATACTCGCGTTCCCACGGTCAATCGATACGGGAGAGTCGGTAGGGTTGACGTCGCCAATGACGGCCCACTGCTGGCCGAACGAGGGCGCAGTGGTAGGATCCCAGGAAGGATCAGAACATGAAGTTGGTGCTGCTCCACGATGTGGTGAAGCTGGGTAAAGAAGGAGACGTCAAGGACGTAGCCGATGGCTATGCGCGCAACTTTTTACTGCCCAAAGGGCTGGCGGTGGAGGCATCGCTGGGGCAGTTGAAGCTGCTGGAACAGCGCAAGGAGTCGGAGCGCAAGCGCGAGGTTAAGAATCGCACTAGTCTGCAGTCGCTCGCCGACCAGCTCGCCAGCGCTACCGTCACCTTCAAGGCTAAGGTTGGTGAGGGTGGTCGTTTGTACGGGTCGATCACCAGCAAAGATGTTGGCGACGCGCTGGAAGCACAGTCGAACATCGTGATTGACCGGCGTCGCATCGAATTGGAAGACCCTCTGCGCACGTTGGGCACACACCAGGTCAAGGTGCGCGTCGCATCGGATTTGCACCCGGTAGTGTCGGTGGTCATCCAAGAGGAATAGCGGGGGCGCGGTGGACCGGCAGCCGGCTAGCACAACCGAACCTATCAACGGCTTAGCGCCGCGCCGCCGCAGTGCTCCGCAAGGGCTCGATCGCCAGCCGCCCCATAACATCGACGCCGAGCAATCCACACTGGGTAGCCTCGTCATTACGCCCGAGGTCTATGTCCAAATTGCCGAATTCCTCAAGCCTGATGACTTTTACCGCGAGGCCCACCGGGTTATTTATGCCGCCATTGGCGGCCTGAACGAGCGTCGCGAGCCGGCAGACCTAGTCACTCTCAGCGATGAGCTGCAGCGACAGGGGTCACTCGAGGCGGTGGGCGGGCTGGCCTACCTCACTACACTCGTTAACCTGGTGCCCACCGCCGCGCACATCGAGCATTACGCGCGCATCGTGGAACGCGCTGCCACGCTCCGCCGCCTCATTGGCGCCGCCGGCCAGATCAACGGGCTCGCCTATGAAGAAGGCGAAGAGCTCGAAGTTATCCTTGACAAGGCGGAACAGACCCTCTTCGCTGTGACCCAACGGCGCGCTTCGGCGGACTTCGTACCGCTGCGCGCGTTGCTGCACGCTTATCTCGACCGCATCGATTACCTGCACGAACATAAAGGCCAGGTTGCGGGGGTCCCTACCGGCTTCGTCGATCTGGATCGGCTCACCGGCGGCCTGCAACCGTCGGACCTCGTCATTGTGGGCGCTCGCCCCAGCATGGGCAAGACAGCGTTCGCCGTGTCGCTGGCACACGCGTCGGCTCTGCGCCACGGCACGGTGGTCGGCATCTTTGCGTTGGAGATGTCTGCCGAGCAGCTCGTGCAACGCTTTGTTGCCATAGAGTCAGGAGTCGATCAGCAACGATTGCGGACCGGCTTCATTAATGAGCGAGAATGGGACAGGATCATCCAGGCTTCGGGAGCCCTGGCCGACGCGCCGATTTTTATCGACGACACCGCGGGTCTTTCGATCATGGAAGCGCGAGCCAAAGCGCGCCGTCTGGCCGCGATGCATCCGCTCGGATTGATCGTCGTGGACTACTTGCAGTTGATGCAAGGGCGGGCCGGTCGGGAAGGCAACCGTGTGCAGGAGATTTCGGACATTTCAAGATCGCTCAAGGGCTTGGCAAGAGAACTCAAGGTGCCAGTAGTGGCACTGGCGCAATTGTCTCGCGGCGTGGAAACCCGGCAGGACCACCGGCCTATGCTCTCGGACTTGCGCGAAAGCGGCTCGATTGAGCAAGATGCGGATATTGTCATGTTCATCTACCGCGATGAGGTGTACAACACCAATACCGATCGCAAGGGAATCGCCGATATCCTCATCGCCAAGCATCGCAATGGGCCAACTGGCCACGTTAGCTTACGCTGGCTTGAGCAAACAGCGCGCTTTGTTGACCTCGAGTTGCACAGGAATGGCGCATGACGGCCGAGGAAGCGCCTATCGGCTTTCCGGGGTTCGCTGGCAAACAAACCCGCCTGGTGGCCGTGCCGGATGAGTTTTTTTTGCGGTTGTTGCCCCGGCTGGATAGTCTGGGTGAGCTCAAGTTGTTGCTGCACGTGTTCTGGGTGCTCACCAACCGCCAAGTCGATCAACGCTACGTCACCGAAGATGAATTGTTTGCCGATCCGGCGCTGCTGCGCAGTTTGCGCGCAGGCCAATCCCGGCCAGCTGTGGAAGTATTGCGACTCGCTATTGACCAGGCCGTCGATCGCAACGTGTTGTTGCGGCTGACGTTGCGCGGCGAGGGCACGACCATCGTGCGCGTGTTTCTCAACTCACCTGCTGGCCGCCAAGCCTTCGCCAGCGTGCGCGTGGCAGAACCGCCGGCTGGTGACGGACTGGCGCACATTGCAGCGCCTGCGCCAACGCCGATGGCGCCGGTGGCTGCACTGGACGCTCCGACCATCTTTGCGCTGTACGAGCAAAACATTGCGCTACTCACGCCGTTGGTGGCCGACTCGATGCGGGCGGCGGCGAGCCACTACCCTGAGGAGTGGATTCGCGACGCCATTCGTGAAGCGGCCGAGCGCAACCGCCGTTCCTGGCGGTACGTCCAGCACATCCTCGAAGCCTGGGAAGCAGAAGGGAGGAGTGATGCAGCGCCTGAGCGAGGTCCTTGGACGCCTACCGCCGCCAGCCGTTTTGCACGCGGTCAGTACGGCCGGCTCGTCCAGTCCTGAGGCTCAGCCAGCGCCCGTGTGCCCGCTGTGTGGCGGGGCCGGCTGGTTGCGTCAAGACGTGCCGATTGGCGACCCGCGCTTCGGCTCACCGGTGGAATGTACGTGCCAAGCCGAACGGCGCCAGCGGGAGACGCAGGAACGGCTGTTTCGCATCAGCCGCCTTGGCGACCAACTGCGGGCGATGACCTTCGATTCGTTCCTGACCGAAGGGATCCCCTACGACGCTGGCGTCGTCAACACGACGTCGTTTCGTAGTGACATTTTCCGTAACCTGAAGCGGTCGCTCAGCATCGCTCGCGCCTTCGCCGATGAGCCCCAGTCGTGGCTGGTGTTGATGGGCGAATATGGCTGTGGCAAGACGCATCTGGCGGTCGCTATTGCCAACCACCGCATCGCCCAGGGGCACTCGGTACTCTTTCAGGTGGTACCCGATCTGCTGGATCACTTGCGCGCCACCTTTTCTCCCCAGGCCACGGTCACCTACGACACGCTGTTCGAGGAAGTGCGTTCAGCGCCACTGCTCATCCTGGACGACCTGGGCGCACAGAGTAATTCCCCATGGGCCGAGGAGAAACTGTTCCAAATCATTAATCATCGCTACAACCCCCGGCTGCCCACGGTCGTGACCACCAACGTCGCCCCGGAGCGATTGCCTCCACGTCTGGTGTCGCGCATGACGGACATGGGTAGCACGCTGTGGGAAGTCAAAGCCCCCGACTTCCGGGGAGGTCTGTCCCCTGCTGCTCCCGCAGCGCCGCGTAATGCCAACCGGCAGCGACCCGCTGGGAAATAACGTACGCGTCACGCTGGGACAATCGGGCAGGGACGCACAGAACTTGCTACAATGGCCCCGAATCAGCGTGCGGTGTCCGGAGTGCGCATGCGCCGTTGCACGCTGAAGGTGCAACGTCCTCGTTGAGGTTGGAGCCCACGCGATGCTCGGACACCTTTTCGGTCATCACCAAAAGCCCATTGCCCATCGCACCCCGCAAACATTGCAAGTTGGTGATGCCTTGTCGTACCTCACCGAGGACTTCACGGTCGAGCAGCGTCAAGAACTCCACGGCGACGGCGGGGATATCTGGTGGACCTATGTGATTCAAGGTGCGGACCAGCGCCTCTGGTTGGACGTGGATGAGGATGAAGGGTTGACGCTCACCATCTACACGCCCACCTCGATCAGTGTGCCCATGCCCATCGCCAGCCAGGTGACGCTCAATGGTGTGCAATATCGGGTCAACGAACACGGGTTCGCCAACGCCATCATCACGAAGCACAGCGGGCAGATTGGCGAGCGCATCGAGTATTGGTACCTCAATAGCAGCGCAGGCGATGAAGCGGTGGTACGTCGGTTAGGTGACAACGAAGTGACGTCTGATCCTACCCAGCAGACCGGCACCATCGAGGTTGGCATCGGGAAGGAGATCAAGCAGTACGAAATAAACATCTATCAGGCTGAACAGACGTCGCAGCCTTAACGGTAGGCTTGTACAGGGAGAAACATCGACCGCGGGCGGCGTGCATCGGTCACGTCCGGCGCTTGGTCGGCACGTTTAAGGAGCAGTGACGATATGCCCGGGATTCTTGACCGTGTCAGCATGCTGGTTCGCGCCAACCTTAACGACATGATCGACCGAGCGGAAGACCCCGAGAAGGTCATCAAGCAGACTATTATCGACATGAACAACCAGCTCATCCAGGTCAAAACGCAGGTGGCCGCCAGTATTGCCGATGAGCAGAAGCTCTACCAACGCGCACAAGAGAATCAAGCACTGGCGAACGACTGGCACCGCAAAGCCGAGCTTGCCGTGTCGAAGAACGCTGACGACCTGGCGCGCGAAGCGTTGCAACGCTTCAACTCGTATCAGCAAATCGCTGATGGCTTCCAGAAGCAATACACCGACCAAAAGGGGCAAGTTGAGGCGCTCAAGAGTGCCCTCAATCAACTCCAAGCCAAGATCGAAGAGGCCCAACGCAAGAAGGACCTTCTGATTGCCAGGGCCCACACCGCCAAGGCGACGCAGCAGATTCACGAGACGCTCGCAGGGGTCAACGCTTCAGGGTCCAACGCGCTCGCGAGTTTCCAACGCATGGAAGAGAAAGTGTCAGATCAAGAAGCGCGCGCGAAAGCCGCCATCGAACTCGATCACGACGCCACCGATGACCGATTTGCCGCGCTGGAGCACGACGACGCTGTGGACACCCAACTCGCTGCGCTCAAGGCCAAGCTGGGCAAGGGGCCAGAACTCCCGGCGGCAGCGACCGAGCCGAGCAGCCCGGCGTTGCCCCCGAGCGATAGCTCCAGCAGCGCGCGCTAAGCCAGCGCCGCAAGCCGGCCCACCCGGCACGAGAGACAGGCGATAGGTAGGCAATACTCCGTGTACCGAAGCGTCGCACCAATTTTGGCGATCGTGGTCGTGGGGTGTTGCCTGCTAGCAATCATCTCCATGTCGTTCGGCGGTCGTGGTGGCTTCGGTGGTCCCGTCATTTATGGGTCGTCGTATGGTTCGTCTTGGAATCATGGCGGCATTTACTCGACTGGCTCAGGGAGTAGCCTCTCGGGAGGTTCGAGCAGGAGCCCCTCGTCGAGTTTTCGTGGCGGCGGAATTAGCGGTGGACACGGAGGGAAGTAACTATGGCAGCTGCGTTGACCCACTTCGTCTCGAACGTTGCCTCGGTCGTCGTCTGGGCGCTGATCGGCGTCATCCTGTTGCTGCTGGCCGACCACATTATCGACAGGGTCGACCCTATCCACTTTGATGAGGAGATCAGAAAGGGCAACGTCGCGGCAGCGATTGTCATGGCTGCGCTCATCATTGGTGTCGCTATCGTCATTTATGGCGCTATGTTGCCGGTGCCGGCCAATCCGACGGCCTAGTCCCACCGCCCAGCGGCCGGCGTGTCTAGCCCCCAAGATGCGGGACGGCCACTTGCACCCTGCGGTTCAGAACCGAAGGCGCCAGCTATGACTGGCGATTCACCATTTCACAACACTCGAGTGGTAATTCCTCGCTTTAGCCCCTCTTATATCCTGCTGTTCTCTGTGTTCGTTGTGGCGAGTTGTGCCATCGTCTACGAATTGCTCATTAGCACCGTGGCGTCCTACTTGCGTGGCGATACGATTCTGCAGTTCTCGGTGACAATCGGCCTGTTTCTCACGTCCATGGGACTGGGATCTTGGGTTTCGCGCTACCTCCTCGTCGACCTCGTCCGCATGTTCATTCTCATCGAGCTGTTTATAGGGCTGATTGGTGGCTTATGCGTCCCCGTATTGTTCTGGACGTTCGGCATCGCTCCCGATGAGTTCCCGCTCGTTATGTACATCGAAATCGTCATGATTGGTGGGCTCATTGGTCTTGAGCTACCACTGGTCACGCGCATCTTGTCGGACAGCGCAGAATTACGCATCAACTTGTCCAACGTGCTGTCGTTCGACTATCTGGGTGGCTTGCTCGGTTCGCTGGCGTTTCCACTGGTGTTGTTACCCGAACTTGGTATGGTGCGCACATCGCTGATCGTTGGCCTGCTCAACGCAATCGTGGCAGGGGCGACGTTTCTCTCCCACCGCCGGCTGGCTGGCAATGTTATTCTCACGGGCTCGACGATCGCCGGCGCTCTCCTTGCACTACTCATCCTATTCATCGCCAGCGATCCACTCAGCGCTGCGTTAGAGCAGCGTCTGTATCGGGACCCCATCGTTCTATCGGCGCAATCCCCCTATCAGCAGATCGTGGTGACCAAGTGGCACGACGACATCCGGCTGTTCCTCGATGGGCACTTGCAGTTCAGCTCGGTGGATGAGTATCGCTATCACGAGAGCCTCGTGCTGCCGGCTCTAGCGTCATCCAAGGAGCCCGCGAACGTGCTCATTATCGGGGGTGGCG
Organism: Chloroflexota bacterium; assembly: GCA_025449435.1. The sequence goes on from JANWJO010000149.1 coordinate 7,580, forward strand.
ACGGGCTGGCGGCGCGCGATGCATTGCTGGACCCCGCGGTGCGTCAGGTCACCCTGGTCGAGCTGGACCCGATGATGACGGAGTTATTCCAGCAGCAGCCGATGCTCGCTCAACTCAACGACCGGTCGCTGTCGTCACCGCGTATCAAGATAATTAATGCTGACGGTTTCGAGTACCTGCGATCCACTACCGATCAGTTCGGCGTGATCATCGCAGACCTCCCGGACCCGCGCACGGAAGCCTTACAAAAGCTGTACACCAGGGAGTTCTACGCAGAAGCGCGTGACCACCTGCTCCCAGGTGGCCGGTTTGAAACCCAAGCCACATCACCGTATTACACGCGACAAGCGTTTTGGTGCATCGTTGCGACTATCGGCAGTGTGTGGCCCGCCGTGTTGCCGTTGCACGCCGATGTAGCTAGCTTTGGTGATTGGGGTTTTGTGCTCGCTGGTGACACACCGGTTGACCTTGCGCAGTTCACGTTGCCCGAACCAACGCGGTTTCTGACGCAGGCACGGTTCACCACATTGCCAGTGTTTGGCGCCGATGTGTTGCAAGCCCAAGATAGCGCCAAAGTGAATACGTTGTTGAATCCGGTACTCCCCACGTATTACGACGCAGGTTGGCAGCAGTTTTATCGCTAGTGGGTGAAGGCGCCTTCATCTGCAGCGGCTTGACATGTCGTGTTCCGTCACGCATACTGCACCCTGCGTGGCCGAGGGAATGTGCCCTCACAACAAACTCTGGGGAGTGACGCTACGACAGACTCACTCAAGGCTCAGAGAACGATGTTGCAGACTTGCTCGGGACCTACCACACCTTTGGCCGCTCGCTTCCCCAAGAAATTGCCCCTGAGCGTGCGCATCCGCCGTCGCGGCACGCCTTGAGCCGGACCTTTCCAGGTGGGCGAATGGGGAGGTATCCAGAAAGGACAGTGTGGTCGTGGATATCCAGCTTCCCACCCAAGAGTTCTTCGGACTCCCTCGCTATCCCAATATGTGGGTCTTCGTGTCACGTGACCTCGCCCCCAGCTATGAGCGTGCGGTCCACTTTGTCATCAAGACGCACGCCGATTATCTTGGCGTGAAGGCCGATGCTGGCCACGCACACGATCGCCTGCACTGTGATGCGCGTGCCACGATCCGCAACTTGCAGCCCTATCGCGGCTACGCCAACCACCGGCGCAACCACTCCCACGCGCTGGACATTCGCTACTACTTCCGGCAGTTGCGTGCGCATGAGATGGAGCACTACTCACTCGAGTTGCACGGCCAGCAACACGACTTCTGGCGCGTGGCTGCTCAGGTTCGCTACGAACCGAGCAGCGTCCACAATCCACCGGAAGATTGCCCAATTTGCGGTAAGTACGGCGAATACTGCGACGTGGACGGCGATGTGAACGCTCTGGTGCGCGACCCGTTGGGTCTAGAGCTCAGCCTGTACGGGACGGTGCGGGGCAAACCCGTTGCCCACCCCAATGGCTCCCTCATACGCGGCATTCGCTCCATGGCGTCGGACTACGAACTGTACTTTGGTGTGCTCGACGCCGACTCACTCGATGTGAATACGCCGCGCGTAGGCTGCGTTGCGCTCCTGGACAAAGCAGAAACCTGGCAGAACGAGGCCGGCGACGACGCGAGTGCCGATCAGTGGGCGGTCGGACACTAGCGCGGGTACGGCTTTACCAACTCAAACTGCCGCATGGTTTCGAGAAACCCACACGCCAGCAGGGGCCGGATCAGGGGACCTTGGTCCGACTCATTCAGGATCGTGATGTACCGGCCGTACGGGCCAGGTGACAGGGCGGCGACAACCGCTGTAGCTACGTCAAATGCCGATTCGGCAACGGCGCATACATGGTGGAGGCTGACGAGCGCCTCTCGCTCGGCGAAGGTGGCTGCCCCCACCACGGCGGTCCCATTGGTCACCAGGTACCCAGCAGCACTGCCCGTGAGCAGCGCCGGAAGCTCACGCTGCCAGCAGCGCGGCGCGTGGTCCAGGCTACTGGCTGCATAGGACGCCTCGTCCACAGATACCCGAGCAACCTTCAGGCGCGGTGAGGCCCACTGGACTCGCTGCGGGTGACGCTCAAACGACACCAACTGGTGTCGCACTTCAAAGCCGTTCGAAGCGTATAGGTGGCGAGCCACGTCGTTTTGTACGAGTACCTCTAGGCGGATCTCACTTGCACCGTTGGTGGTGGCATTCTTACACAGGTGGTCCAGAAGACGTGTTGCCAGCCCCTGGCGACGGTGCGGCGTGGTAATACCAAACGCGCTGATCCAGGCCCGACTCGGCCTGAGCCCGAGAAAACCGATGCCGGCGAGGTCGCCGTCGGCGGCGCAGACTACCGCCGATAAATGCAAGTCGATGTTCTGGATCCGTATCAGCCGTGCTAGCCGTGACTCGCTCTCAAACACCGGATGGGCATAGCCCTTGAAGGAGTCCGTGACCAAGTTGGCGAGCTGGCCCAGGTCAAAGTGGGAGGCTGGTTCGATAGTGTATGTCAGCGCCACGGTGTTCCTTCGCTGCGATGTTTACGGCAGAGCCCAGCGCCCAATGGTAGCGCGCAGGGCTCGGGTACCTGAAGCGTTCTGTACGCTGGAAGTCGCTCGGTTTCTAGGCAGTGCGCGAGGCCTGAGCCAGCTTGACTCACATCTCCAGGGAAGGTAGGATGCAGCCCGCGCCGCCATCGTCTAGTGGCCTAGGACATCACCCTTTCAAGGTGGAGACCGCGGGTTCGAATCCCGCTGGCGGTACCACTCAAGGCTGGAACGTCACGCTGTCCCTACGGGCATCCGCGGCTACGTTGACGCCAACGAACGCTCGCTCGTACCATGCCTGGTATGGTAAAAACCGCTGACGCTCTTTCGCCACCCAGCGATGCCGAAGGACCGACCGTTCGCAGCCGTGCAAAGCCGCTGGACTTGCCGCTGCTGCCTATCGGCAAGTTCGTTGTGTTCCCGGACATGGATTTTTCGCTTCAGATCAACACGCCGCGGTCGCGCCGGGCCGTCGACAACGCCCTTGCCTCGATGCGCAACCTGGTGATGTTCTCCCGCAACATCGAGGATGAAGACGGCGAAAGCGTTGATGATCTGGTCGAAATTGGCTGCATTGTGTCCATCACTGATATCGGCACACTGCCCAACGGCCAGCTTCGCGTCACGTTCCACGGGAAGTCTCGTGCGCGCCTGAGAGAAGTAAATCAGCACGAGCCCTACTTCCGGGCAACAGTGAGTGAAGTTGTTGAACGCAAAAGTCGCGGCGAGCGCGTCGGTTTGCTGGTCGAGAACGTCATCACCCTGATTGACACCTATCTCAATTTGCTGCCCGGCGTACCGACAGAGATCGCCGCGGCCGTACGCAAGACGACCGATCCTGGCCGGTTGGCAGACTTGAGCGCCTATGCCCCTGATTACACCTTTGAAGAGCGCCAGGAACTGCTCGCCACCACCAGTGCCCGCCGCCGGTTAGAGCTGGTGGAGCAGCACATTCAGCGATTTATCGAGATGGCCGCCATCCGGCAACGGGTGCAAGATGAGGTACACGCCGGAGTAGACAAGAGCCAGCGCGAATACTTCCTGCGCGAGCAAATCAAGGTCTTGCGCAAAGAGCTGGGTGAAGGCGATCCCGACACGGTGCTCGTGGAAGAGTTCCGCGACAAAATTGCCAAGAGCGGCATGCCCGACGAAGTGAAGGTGAAAGCCCAACACGAGGTCGAGCGTTTGCAGGCGCAAGGTCCACATTCCCCCGAATCGGGCATGATCCGCACCTACCTCGACTGGATGGTCGAGTTGCCCTGGGCGAAGCTGACTATTGACGACCTCGAGCTCGACCATGCCGCACGCGTTCTGGATGAGGACCATTACGGCTTGGACAAGGTGAAGGAACGCATCCTGGAGTACATCGCCGTGCGCAAGCTAGCCGGCGACCGCATGCGTGGACCCATTTTGTGCCTGGTTGGCCCGCCAGGGGTCGGCAAAACCAGCCTCGGCAGGTCCATTGCACGAGCACTCGGCCGTAAGTGCGTACGGGTGTCGTTGGGCGGCGTGCGCGACGAGGCCGAGATTCGCGGCCACCGCCGCACCTACGTCGGTTCCTTGCCAGGGCGCGTGCTGCGCGGGTTCCGCGACGCCAAGTCATCCAACCCGGTATTCATTCTGGATGAGATAGATAAGCTGGGCGCCGACTTCCGCGGTGACCCAGCCTCTGCGCTGTTGGAGGTGCTCGATCCCGAGCAGAACCACACGTTCAGCGACCACTACCTCGAAATGCCTTTCGACCTCTCCAAAGCGATCTTTGTCACCACAGCCAATACGCTCGACCCTATCCCGCCGGCCTTGCTCGACCGCCTGGAAGTCATCGAAGTCAACGGCTACACTGATGCCGATAAGGTGCGCATCGCGCAGGGTTTTCTGATGCGCAAGCAGCTCGACGCCCATGGTCTAGAGCCGGGTGGCGTGACCCTCGACGACGGCGCTCTGGACTTCCTCATCCGTGGCTATACACGCGAGGCGGGCGTCCGCAACCTGGAACGGGAAATCGCGACGTTGTGTCGCAAGGTCGCCCGCCAGCTTGCCGGCGGCCAGGTGCCAGCCGGCACAACGATTGAACTGACGGTCGAGCGGATCGAAGAGCTCCTAGGCTCCAAGCGCTTTGTGCGCACGTTAGCCGAGCAACATGACGAAGTGGGGGTAGCCACTGGCGTAGCGGTCACCGAGGCTGGCGGTGACGTGCTATCGGTTGAAGTGAGCCTCATGCCCGGCAACGGTCAGCTCACGCTCACTGGTCAATTGGGCAAGGTGATGCAAGAGTCTGCCCAAGCGGCGGTGAGCTATGGGCGGTCACGCGGCGCTGATTGGAACCTCGCCGATAAGTTCTTTGAGGAGCACAACATCCACATCCACGTCCCGGCGGGCTCGGTGCCCAAAGACGGCCCGTCGGCTGGTGTGGCGATGGCCACGGCGCTCATTTCCGCGCTCACCAAGCGCCCAACCAGGCGTGACGTAGCGATGACTGGGGAAATTACGCTTCGCGGCAAGGTGTTGCCCATCGGTGGGCTCAAGGAGAAAGCCATCGCGGCGCAGCGGGCCGGTATCACGACCTTCTTACTGCCGCGTGACAACGAGAAGGACGTCAACGACATTCCGCTACTGGTGCGGGAAACGCTGCGGCTGTTGGCTGTTGAGCACATCGATGAAGTGCTGAACGTGGCATTAACGTTGCCTGTCTAGACCGGCGTTCCGTTACGTCGATCGCATCCCCACGTCACGTAATGATAAGGGGGAAGGGGGGCCGTAGCATACAGGACCTAACGGCCCTTGGTATGCTAGACTCCACAAGAAGCCTTTTACAGCGAAGGTAACCGCATGCCGACGCCTCGATACGAACGCGAAATACGCGCACTCCTTGATCGGATGTCGGATTTTTTGCCGGAAGCGCCCGGCGCACCGCGGTCTGCCCCGCGACCATTGCCACTGCGCCCTCCCGCCACCAACGGGCGTCGCGATTGGCTGCGCCTCGATGCCTATGTGCTCGCGGCCGTGCTTGTCGTACTTGCGCGGCTCGGTAGCCCAGTGCTCGGCGTCGAGGGCACGCATATCGTCGCTTACGCCGCCGTCCTGCTGTTCGTGCTGGGGTTTGCGGCCAGCCTTCTTCGCGCATTCGCTCCACCCATCCCACCCAAGATCTGGCGCGGCCGCCCCTTTTAGCACCGCCCTCTCCGATTGTGCTGCTGTCTCCGAGGAATAGCCTTATTTGTGCTGAGCGCCACGCAGCGAAGACCACAAGATGCCCGGGGGCGCTTGCTTGATGGGCAGCAACATAGGACGAGGGTTCGTGCTACCATAAGCGCACTGAGTGGGCAGAAGAGAATGGCATGAAGCTCATCACTGTCATCACGCAACAGGATGATGTTGCGGCGCTCATCGAGGCCCTGCGGCGCGCCGACGTTCGTTCCACCCGGCTCGATGCCGCCGGTGGATTCCTGCGCCGTGGTAACCCCACCCTCCTGATTGGGGTGGAAGACGACCAAGTAGATGACGTCCTCAAGTTGGTGCAGACGACATGCAGCGCACGCGACGTTCCGGCCCCCAACAAGCCGAGCTCGAACGTGCGGAACGCAGCCGCAACCGTGTTCGTGCTCAACATCGGCCGCTTCGAGCGGCTTTAGTCGAGAGGGGTGGCCCAACGCATGGAAACGACCAAAGTCGTTCACCTGACCGAAGCCGACTGTTGGGCTGTTGATTACCTGGTGCGGCACACCTGGAAGGACGACGAAGCCCCCCATGGTATCGGGCGGGGCTTGCTCATCAAAGTGTTTAGTTTGCTCAAGGAGTTCGAGGCCGGCAGCAAATCACCCACCCTTCCGTTAGCGCTCACCGAACGCGAGTGTTGGTGCATCGACTTCAATATCCGGCACGACCTGAACATGGGCCACGAGCCCGTCGGCAAACGCTTGCTCCTCCAAGTGTTTGGCTTGATCTTGGAATTCAACAACGAGCGCACCACGGAAAACGAGTTGCGAGCGATCGGGCGATGGACCAATCGCATCTCAGGCCAGTCCGGCACTGGTAGCATAGAGGACCAGAGCGAGGGGTAATCCCCGAGGTTTTGACGCTCGGCATCTGCAGAGACGCAAGGGTCCATGCTGCTCGCTGTCTTCGCCATCGCCGTCCTGTGCTCCGCACTGTTTGCCTGGGTTGCCCTTTGGCGCTTCCCTGAATTTCGCTCGCGCGAAGCTAAGGTCGGCGAGTATCGCCGCGATGTGGTCACTGCAGCACGGGCGGCCAGCTCCCGCCTGCCCTCCATCCTCGGGCCGAGCGTCCTCCTCGCAACGACCGTAGCGCTCACCTTCGGGTTACGCGATAGCCGCGTCCATGAAGAGGTCGTCATTCTCACCTTGGTGCTGGTCTGGGCGGAAACGGGCGTTGGCTGGGCCGATGACTGGCAGAAGTCGCGCGGTGCCGGGTTGTCGGAACGCGTGCGCTTGCTGGCCCATTGCGCAGTCACTGTCGTCGCCGTCGTCGGTGCTTGGCAAATTGGCCCCTACGCCGCAAGCTCGTTCATCGAGCACGCCTTGACGTCGCTGGCGGCCGGCGCGTTGTTTCTGTTCCTGGTGCTCTCGACTGGCTTCACCGATGGGGTGGACGGCCTCACCAATACGCTCGCGGTGCTCGGTGCCGCGGCGCTTATCGTGTGGAGCCTGATACACGGCAACGCTACTACGCTCATGATCGCTGTGGCGCTCGGCGGTGGCGCTGTGGTGGCTACCGTGTTCAACGCGCCATCTAACTGGACCCGCAACGGCTCGGTTCCTCGGCGAGCGCGTGCCTATCTGGGAGACAGTGGCGCACTGCTGTACGGTTCCTTCTTCGCCGCCATTGCCATCATGCAGCCGTCGTTCGAACTGGCGCCGTTGCTCGTTGCCGCGGTTACCCTTGACGGTCTCAGCGTGTTCATTCAGACCGGCCTGCTGACGCCGCTCTTCCGCCGCCGCCTGGTATTCGAGCGGTTTCGCCGGCTACCTACCTTCGTCCCACATACCGAGTTCCCGGTGCCATTCCTTTCCACACCGATGCACCAGCACCTGAACCTCACCGGCATGCGACCGGTCCAGGTGGTCGGGTCCCTTGCCATTTTTCAGGTCGTGACAGCGGCGCTGGCCCTGGCAGGGTTAGCCATTCCTATCGTCACGATCCGCGTGTTGCTCTGGCTGGGGTCCGTAGCCGTACTCGTACTGCCCTTTATCGTCCTGCCGAGCACGCGCGGTCTGCACATTGGGGTTGTGGACGCGCCGGGGGAGACGGCGGTCACCATTCGACGGGGGCTTCCGTTCCGCCTGCGCAGCCAGCCACTGTGGCGGACCGTCGAAGCCATTCCGCTGCTGCGCGAGCACGACATTCCTCCTGGCGTGTTAGGACGCGCTTTACACCGCTACGATGTGTTCGCAGCGTGCGCGGTCGGGCTCCACGCCATTGGCGCCGATGCGGAGAGTGCCGTGTTCCTGCGCCGGATTCCGCCCCTCAATCTGTTGTTGCGGCCCGAGGCGGCGTTGCTCAGCGTGCATCTCCTGCCACGAGATAGTGATCACATCACAGCGACCGTTCTCGCTTGGCGGCAGGCTGCTCGGGCGGTGTTTCAAGAGGGCCGCATCGACCTGTCGCTGAAACAACTGTCATGTGACGCGGCCAAAAGCGGCGATCACATCCTCGCGGCCGCGCTTCTGCGGCAGGTGCGCGCAGGCGATCACGACTGCCCGGAGGCGAGCTCTTGAGCACCATATGGCGTTCGGCATCCGGTCTTGAGCAGGCCATCCCGTTGCCAGTAGATGCGTTGCTCACGACCATTGGCGAAGCGCCTGGTACGCGAGTTGAGTCCGTCGCGCCAGTGACCGTGCAGTCGCGCAACACGGTGCTAAGGCTGACGCTCGAGGGAGCACGCCACGCGTCGGTGGTGGTGAAAATCGTGACGGCGGCGACCGATCCCTTTTGGAGTCATCACGTTCGTCGCGAGCATCGCGTGCTCGAAATGCTCGCCCGCTGGTCGCCTGGCCTCGCTCCTGAGCCGCTGGGCGCCATATTCGGTGCGTCGTGGGGCGTCCTCATTTCCAGCGACGCTGGTTCCACGAGCTTGGCCGCTATGCTCAGCAGCCAAGCTCGTGGGTCTGGTGGGCAGGACAAGCGTGAGCAATTGCTGCGCGGTGCGCTTCAAGGGGTGGCAGTGTTCCACCAAATAGCCCGCACCTATCACACACCTTTCTTCCGGACCTGCTTCGCCGTTGATTTGGACCGGCTCTCCAGCACGGTCTTGACCAAACGCGTACGTGTCGCGCACCAGCGCGTTGCAGCGGCGGCCCCGGTTTCAGGTGTCCGGCCGACCCTAACGGGACCGTCGCTCCGCGCGTACCTTCAACTGGTCCTTCGTCCGCTACTCACAGCGCGTCGCCAGATGATCCACAACTCTCTGTCGCCGTTGAGCGTGGTGTACGGCGACAGTTATGTCATCGTGGACTGGGAAACGATGACGAGCGGGGTTCCTGAGTTTGATGTGGCTGAATTCCTCCGTTTTCCGGCCGGACAGTTGAGTTGGGAGGCCACAGATCGGCTTGCCGCTGACGTGTTCGGTGACCAGATTGATACGCATATCCTGCGGCTCGCGGCCCTGTCGCGAGCCATCGACTACACTGGCGCCACGATGCGGGAGATAGGCAGAGCGACAGCGGCCAGTGATGCCACGTGGCGATCGAGTGCCATAGACCGGCACCGCTGGTACCGTCAAGAGGTGACACTGCTGGCGAGCGAATTGCACGTGCCGGACGTGTTCGACGGGCTGGCCTGCCTGTGAGTCCTAGCATCAAGACACTTTGCACTTTCGTGATCGAGTTGACGAAGTAACAGCAGGAGGTACCGTGAATCGCGTCGCGCATGCGGGAACAGCACTCGCTGCGGATATCCAGACAGCACAGGTGCCAGACGGCTTTATTGCCATCTGGTTCCTCGGCCAAGCTAGTATCGTCTTGAAGTCCGCTGAGATCACCGTGTTCATCGATCCGTATTTTTCGGCCCATCCCAAGCGTGCCTACCCGCCCCCGCTGACTCCGGAAGACGCGCCACCGGCGGATTGGATATTCTGCACGCACAATCACCTGGACCACCTGGACCTTGCCACGCTTGTGCCGCTGACCCGACGCTTTAGCACCTGCAAGGTAGTGGTGCCGGCGCCGTTTGTGACCTCCACGATCGCTGGCGGCATCCCGGCGGCCCAGGTGTTTGGCGCCCGAGTGGGGGAACCCATCGACGGTCCGCACCTCACCTTTGTTGCGCTGCGCGCCAAACACGAAGAGTTTGAGGTTGATGTTCATGGTGACCATCAGTATCTCGGCTACCTGTTAAACATTGGTGGCGTTACCGTGTTCCACTCTGGCGACACCGTTGGGTTCGACACCCAAGCCAGCGAGTTAGCGCCCAATCACCCAGATGTCGTCATGCTGCCGATTAACGGACGGGACTGGGCGCGTAATCGCTCCGGCATTGCGGGCAACATGAACTATCGTGAAGCTATAGACCTGGCAGTGGCCGCCGGCGCCGATCTCGTGGTGCCGCTGCACTATGACCTGTTCCTGGGCAACACCGAGAACCCGGCCACGTTTGTTGATCACTTGTACCGTGAGGCGCCATCGCTCAAGTTCAAGCTGCTCGCGGTGGGCGAGCGCCTGTACTACCGCCGGTAAGGGCCTACTTGCCCTCGGCTCTGTCCCAGTGCATGGCTTCCCCGCGCACCAGGAACGACCGGATGTCGTATGCACCTGGGTACTGCACAGGCAAGTGCCCGGAGTCGATCATCAGTTCGAGCGGCGCCGCTCGCGTTTTGAGCGGCATGTGCACCACCTGGTGCGTCCGCGCGGACTCGTAGACGCTCATCATGATTTCCAGGGTCTTGCGCGCTTCAGTATCCACGCCGCGATACGTTGTCACCTTGCCATCCAGCCAGTCTAAGACACCCTGCGCCTGGCCTGCAAAGGGATCGTTCTGCGCGTTGTTCAGGTCTTTCCAGCCGCCGCTGGTCGCGTTGAACATGCGCACGTGGTTTTCGAGCACGTGGATCATGCCCTCGCTGCCGACGACCTGATAGTTAATCGACGCTTGTTCGGTGAGGTCCGACTCGATGAGGGCTTGACAGCCGTTCTTGAACTGCACGAGACCCATACAGGCGTCCTCCACCCGCATGCCGCGCTCACTCTTGTCGGTCATCCGCTCAACGGCACCCATGACCCAATCGGCATCGGGGTCGCCTAACACAAACCGGATGCCGTCGATGGTGTGTGTGCCCCAATTCAACAGGCCATCGCGCACCAAGGACACCACACGTTCTGGTGTGCCGATCGCGCCGCTGGCGATGAGGTCACGCGTTTGCTCCCAGCCGGAATAGAAGCGGCGCATATGGCCGATCGCCAGCTTCACACCGTTGCGGCTGGCCGCAGTGATCATGGCGTCGGCCTCACTGAGGTTCGTGGCCATGGGCTTCTCGCACAGGATGACTTTGGGCTTGCGCGCCGCCG
>JANWJO010000150.1 GCA_025449435.1 Chloroflexota bacterium
GCCCATGCCCCGCCAGGGGGGATATGAAGGGGGGGGCCGTTCCCTACCCAGGCAACCGCACCGCACGCTCAGCGACGACCGTGCCCTCCGCTGCACCCACCGCCACCCGCACCCCACTCACGGGGTCGTACAGGCCAACTTCGTAGAGTGCGGCAGCCTGACCAGAGAGCAGGGTCAGGTGGTGGGGATCACGCAGCAACTCGCCCGCGCGCCAGCTCGTGGTGGGAGCGCCACCGGCCACCGGCTCGCTGTCACCATCGGCCAGGACCTGACTTCCTCCGGTGAGGGCGTGTACGAACACTTTGTAATTGGTTGCCGCGGGCCCGAGCGCCTTCCAGAACAACGTGATCGTGACGTTTCCGTCATCGGCATTCAGCGAGTAACCGGAAAGAGTCCCGACGCCCGAGAACGCCGCATTGAGCGGCCTGACCTCCTGGGGTAAGGGTAGGGGAGCCAAGGTGGGGAGGGTGAGCGGCACCATCGCGCTCGTACTCACCGTACCGGGGCCACTAGCCGGATAATCGGTTGCGGTGCGCGGATCGTCGAGTTGGACCTGTAGGCGATAGGGGCCAGGTGCCGTCCACGCCGCCAGCGGTACCATCGCAGTGGTGTGGTAGTGATCCCCCGCTTGCCAGGCGGTCGTGGGCAGGTCGCCACCGGCCGGCGGCGTTTCGGCCTGCCCATACACGTTGCCGGCGGCGTCTATGACATGCAACACGATGTGATCGTCGGTTTGGGGCACGCCGATCGCACGCCAGAATAAGTCCACACGCAGCATGTCCCCGGCCACTTGCGTCGTCGTTCCCACGAGCGTAATGGCGTTCCCGAAGGCCGCGCCTGAGGGTTGCAGGTTCGGCGGCGGCGCATCAAAGCGGAGCACCTTGAAGTCGTCGTTGACATTGATCCAGTCGGCGGCGTAGCGGTGCTGCAGCAGCCAGTTCCACACGAGGCGCTGCGGATCGGTGTAGTAGTCGTGCCAGAGCAGCAACCAGACCTGCCCGTGTTGCGCGGTAAAGGCGCTGAGCGCCTGCCCAACCTGGTCAGCGCTCGCCGGCACCGTTGCTGGCAAGTTGATGGTGGTGAAGCGTCCGTGAGCATAGTACTCAAAGGCAGGCTGAAAGCCGGCATCCAGCACGATGCCAGCCCCTGGCGCGGCCCGCTGGTCGAGGAGTTGTACGACAGCCCGATTGTCGTCACGCGCATACACCGGGTCGCCATAGGCGTGCGACAGGGCAAAGCCACTGGCGCCAGCCACTGCGAGCGCCAGCAAAGCGCCGGCCGGGCGTCCATAAGGCCTCCGCCAGCACCAGACCAGCCCACCGGCGACCAACAGCAAAAAGGCAGGCGAGGAGGCAATCAAGTACCGCGCGTCAAAGCCGTGCATCCGCACGGCCAGGGCGACGATGGCGATGGTGGGCACCAGCAGCCAAGCGAGCAGGAGCGGGAGGTGCCGCCGCCAGGCCACGAGCCCCAACAGCACCGCCACCAGAAAGGGCACCAGCAGGCGCCGAGCCAGGGCATCCTGCGCATCAAAATCGGCAGTACCAGGAACGACAGCCAGACCAACCACCTCGTGGCCGAGGCTGAACACGATGACGGTCTGCTCCAGCATCCACGCTACCGGGCCGCCGTACACCGCACTACCGTAGTTGCGAAAGGTACTGATGGCCACCGGGAGCCAGGGCGCAAACAACGCCACGCTGCCGAGCTGCGCCAGCAGCCAGTCGCGTTCGCGGCTGTCCAGGCGCCTGCGCTGCACGATCACGCTGCCCACATACCAGGCGTTAAGGGCGACCAACAGGAAACTCGCCGCGAGATGCGTCAGAAGCGCACACCCAAGCGAGACGGCCGCCACCAACCACCAGCGCCGTTCACCGCGCGCCGCGCGCACGAAGGCGTAGGTGGCCACGGTCGCCAGGCAGGCGAGCATGGCATACATCCGCGTCTCCTGGCCGTAGTACACCAGGAGGGGACTCGCACTCGCTAAGGCGCCAGCGACCAGCCCAACGGCCCGCCCGCCGAGTCGCGTGCCCAAGGCAATGAGGGCAGCCACACCCAGCACACCCCACAGAGCCGAGAGCGCCCGCACCGCCGCTTCGCTTGACCCGGTACCCACCATCCAGAAGTGCAGGAGGGCAAAGTACAGCGGTGGATGTACATCCTGTTGGGCAAGCTGCTGGATCATACCGGCGAGTGGCTTAGCGGCAAGGCTGACGCTGAGCGCTTCGTCGTACCACAGACTTTGTGTGCCAATGTGGTACCAGCGCAACAGCAAGGCCAAGGCACACAGCGCTAACGCAGTGTAACGAAATCCTATCAGCGACTGGAGATCGATAAACGGCTGTACGCCCACGCTGGTGGCCGGAGCGGTCCGTGGAGGAGTGGCGCTCCTGCTGCCTCCCATGGCCATGCCGCCGCTGGTGCCACCTGGCATGCCCCGTGCAACCACCAACGCCGTGGCATTGACCAAGGGGCCTCGAACATGGTCACGTTTCAAGGCACGCTCACCTTCACCGCGGCGGCAAGACAGCTATCCAGCGCACCGCGCGTCTCCCTCTCCACTATAGGACGTGTTCCGGAGGGCGGCAACGTGGACGGCGAGCAACAAGGCTCTCCTCACTTCTCGCCGGTGGCACAGTGGCTACACTCTTGCTGTCAGTCCGCGCACCGGGCGCTCCGGCTGCCACACAGGAGACAGCATGCATATCACCTCTGTGCGTGTCACCGCGGTTACCGCGCACCGCCAGTACGCCACCCTTATCGGCGCGGCCCGCCTCGACCCTATCGCCCATACCCTGCACGACCTGTCGGACTTCCTCCTGATCGAGGCCAGCACCGACACCGGTCTGACCGGTCTGGGCGAGATCAGTGACATTCCTGAAGGGATGACGTTGCCGGATGGCCAGCCGGTGAACGCCACCGCCGTCACCACCTGGCTGCAACAGCACGTGGTGGGGCTCGATCCCTATGACCTCACCGAACTCGAGCAGCGCCTCACAACCACCCACAATGGCCAGCTGCACAAGCCTGGGCGGCTGCTGCTGTGCGCCATCGACACGCTGTGCTACGACTTGCAGGGCAAGCACGCCGGCGTGCCCGCCTACCAACTGTGCGGTGGTGCGGTGCGCCACGAAGCGCTGGTGTCCTATGTCGCCTTCATCCGCGAGCCCCACCTGCTGCGCGACGAGATCGCGCAACAAACGGCGGCGGGTTTCACAGCATTCAAGCTCAAGGTCGGGCTTGACCCCGCCCGCGACCTGGCCGCGATGCAGGTGGCCCGCGAGGAGGCTGGACCCAACGCCAGCATCAAACTCGACGCCAACGGCGCTTGGAGTGTGGACGAAGCCATCGACATCCTGCGCCAATTGGAGCGCTGGCACCCTGCCGGGATCGAGACGCCTATCAAGGCCGACAACCTGGAGGGCATGCGCCGCGTGCGCGAGGCCACCGGCATGCCGTTGCTGGAGCACGTGTCGACACAGCGCTACGCGCTGGCGGCGATCCAGGCCAAAGCCGTCGACGTGTTTAACGTGTCGTGCGTGGGGTGCGGCGGCATCTTCCGGGCGCGCCACGTACTCGATCTGGCCAGCGCTGCCGGCGTGGAGTGCTTGCTCGGCAGCACCGTAGAGCTAGGCATCGGCACCGCAGCGCAGTTGCACCTGGCGGCGTCCAGCCCGGCGGTCACCTGGCCGTCCGACTTGGTGGGGCCGCTGGTGTACACCGCCGACGTGGTGGCTGAGCCCTGGCAGTGGCAGCATGGGTACCTCGGTGTGCCCACCACTCCAGGCATCGGCGTGTCGCTGGACCCTGCTCGGGTGGCACATCTTGCCGGGTAACAGCACGTCATCAGCGAGTGCGGCTGTCGCGGCACCCTCCAGGCGGTTTACGGCGCTGACCTTCGTGGGCATCTCGGCCTTTTGCATGCAGGCTGGGCTGGCCATGTATGGCGCCGTGTACAACAACTTCCTGGTCAACGACATGCACATCGATGCAAGCGCGTTGGGTGGGTTGGAGTCCTTGCGCGAAGTGCCGGGGTTCCTCACCGTGGTGTGGGCGGCGCTCACGGTGCGCTTCCCGGTGTCGCGGGTGGCATCAGCGGCCCTCTTTGTTATGGGCATCGGGCTAGCAGCGATCAGCGGCGGCTACGCCTACTGGCAGTTGATCGCTGCGGGCATGGTGTGGAGCGTCGGCTTCCACTTGTTCAATCCGCTGAACAACGGCTTGGTGCTCTCCGCCACCGAGCCCAAGAGTGCGGGCCGCGCGCTGGGGTGGATCGGCGGGATAGGCTCGGCAGGCGCCCTGGCGGGTATGGCCGTCGTGTTCGTGTTCATCGGTGTGCTGGGCCGGCGCGCCATGTTCATCCCCACCGGCGCCATCGTGCTGGTGGGCGCAGTGTCTCTGCTGTTCATGCACGACCGCGGCGGCGTGCAACGCCCCCGGCTGGTCATTCGCAAGCGCTACTGGATTTACTACGCCCTCACCCTGCTGGACGGCAGCCGCCGGCAAGTGTTCTCAACGTTCGCGGTGTTCCTGCTCGTGAAGGTGTATAGCCTGGACGTGCGCGAGATCACCGCGTTGCTGATCTTCAACAGCCTGGTCACCACCGTGGTGACGCCGCGTATCGGCCGGCTGATCGACCGCCACGGCGAGCGGCCGATGCTAGTGCTCAATTACGTGCTGCTCACGTTCCTGTTTGCCGGCTATGCGCTGGTACACAGCCTGGTGGTGCTAGGCGTCCTGTACTGCGTGGACAATGCATTGTTCGCCTTCGGCGTGGGCATCAGTAGCTATCTGGGCAAGATGGCGCCGCGCACCGATGTAACGCCCAGCCTGGCGATGGGCGCCACCTTTAACCATGTGGCCGCCGTGTCGGTGCCGATCCTGGGCGGCTTGCTGTGGCAATCGCTGGGCTACCAGGTCACGTTCTTTGCTGGAGCGGCGACTTGTATCCTGTCGGTGCTGGTGGCGCTGCGCATGCAACGCAAGAGCGACCAGTGGTCTGCCGGCGTCCTACCCAGCGGCTGACGTCACACCAGCAGGGAAGGAAATCTTAAAAAACCGTGGCACGGCGAAGCAACGATAACACCCGGCTCGTCCCGCACACGGCTGTCACCGGGCGCACCCTGACGTTCGACTTTGCCAACCTGCTCATCGGTACAGCGGAATACCCGGAGGGTCCAACCGGCTGTACGGTGTTCCTGTTTCCGGCGGGTGCCGCCGCGGCTGCCGATGTGCGCGGTGGTAGCTATGCCACGCTGTACACCGACCAGTTGATCCACGGCGACGGCTGGCTGCATGGCATCTGCCTGGCGGGTGGGTCGATCTACGGGCTGGAAGCCGCCACTGGTGTAGCGGCCGAACTGCTGGGGCAGCGCGACTATTCCACGCGGTGGGACGACATCGCCCACGTGGCGGGAGCCATCATCTTCGACTACGGCCGGCGCGGCAACGCCATCTACCCCGATAAGGCGCTAGGCAGAGCGGCGGCGATGGCAGCAAGACCCGGCGTGTTCGTGCAGGGTCCTCACGGTGCAGGCCGCTCGGCGACGGTGGGCAAAGACATGGGCTTTGAGTGGGGCGAGCCTGCCGGGCAGGGCGGCGCCATCCGTCAGGTGGGTGGGGTCAAGGTAGCGGCGTTCACGGTGGTCAACGCGGTGGGCGCCATCGTCGATCGTGACGGGCGGGTGGTGCGCGGCCATCTCAATCGTGCCACCGGGCAGCGGGAGCACAGCATCCAGGCGCTCGATGCGCTCCCAGCGCAAGCGGTAGAGACACCGTCCGGCAATACCACACTCACCGTGGTCGTGACCAATGTCCGGCTGGGCAGCAGAGTGTTACGTCAACTTGCAAAGCAAGTACACGCCTCAATGGCGCGGGCCATCCAGCCGTTCAACGCGCTGTCTGACGGCGACGTGCTGTACGCCGTCACCACCAACGCGGTGACGGACGAGCAGGTAAGCGGGACGGCGTTGGGCGTGCTGGCGTCGGAGGCGGCGTGGGACGCGGTGCTGGAGTGCTTTGATGAGTGAGGGGGCGGTAGGGACGACGGACCTCACCCCCTGCCCCTCTCCGTCCGGAGAGGGGAGTTTCCACGACGGAAGTGCGCCACCCTACTTCCAAATCCGCTGGTCCTGCTCGCGGCGCAAGGTCCAGCTGGGCGAGGTACCGGTGTCGACGTCGTCGTAGGTGATGGCAGCGCCGGCGGCGATGGGCCGGTGGAGTCGCACACCACTGGCCAGACCCAACGGCAAGAGGCGCTCGCGGTGGGCGATGTCAGCGCGCTCGATGGTGCCAACCACCAACGCGCCGCCGCTGCCATCGAGCAGCGAACCGGCGGTGAGGTCGCGCTTGGCGCAGGCCACCACGTCGGCGGTGGGCACGGGCAGCGGCGCGGCGGTGGCCATGCCCAGCAAGGCGGCTTCGGCGATGGTGCGCGGCGTCTCGACGCCCGGCATGTGGTAGGCACGAAACAGCACGGCGTTGCCGGAGCGCGGCGAGCCTGGCAGGCCAAAAAACGGCAGGTCTTCGCGCAGCAGCGGGTTCTCGGTGGCCAGCACCACCCACACGCCATTGGCTTGGGCGTCGGGGATGCTGCTGTGCCCATCGGCCGCCACGGCGTTGGCGAGTTCTACCACGCCTTCGCGTTCCAGCAAGCCGCCCTGCTCTCGCAGCGACATGTAGCCGGCTAAATCGTCGATGCCGGTGGAAGGCTCGTGCATGCCGCGCACGTCGGGTGGCAGGCCGAGAGCGTTGCTCACCGCGGCCATCTCGATTTGGGCCTTAGAGCCGTCGCGAAAGGAATTGTACATGCGGGGGTTGAAGCGCCGGCGCTCCACTAGGTCGTCGCTGAAGCCGTAGCGGGCGAACGCGTCTTCTGGTAAGCCGGCACGGTCGAACGGAAAGCGCTTGGTGCCCCTGCCGCAAGCCACCACCCGGTAGCCCAGTGAGAGCGACCAATCCACCAGTCGCACGATGCAGGCAGGCTGGTCGCCATCGGCCAGCGAGTACACGCGGCCGGCGGCATCAGCGATGCGCCGGAAGGTGGCGCCCAGCAACACATCCGCTTCCACCGACACGTTCACCACGTGGCGGCCGGCGCGCAAAGCAGCGGGCACCACTTGGGCGGCGACGTCGGGCGATCCGGTAGCTTCGACGAGCACATCCAACGGCAGGGAGGCAAGCGCGAGGGCATCCTGGGTATACCCCGGTTTGAGGGCCAGCACGCTATCAGGATTGGGCTCGCCAATGTCGTCGGGCGACCATCCGGCTGCCGTGAGGGCAGCGTGGCCACGCACCGGGTCGAGGTCGGCAACGGCTACCAAGCGCGCACCGGGCATCTGGCCCAGCGTGGCGGCGACGGTGGTGCCGAAGCGGCCAGCGCCCACGATCCCCACCCGGATGGGGTTACCCGCCGCCTGGCGGTCGCGCAGCAGACGCAACAATTGGGTCATGGAGATCGCCTCCTTCAGGAGCCTGCAGTGGTGGCAGCGCCCAGGGGTATGGTACAGGCCGCACCCCATCCGTTCACAGGCAGCAAGAATAGTCGGGAACAAAAGTTCCAGTTTCGGTACAGTGACGGGGTGGGAGGGTAGGCGGTGGACTGGCAACAGCGTATGAACCAGGCCATCGCCTGGATCGAACAGCATCTCGCCGATATGGACGTGGGGGAAGGGGCCGCGCGCGAGGCTTGCTGCTCCCCGTTCCACTTCATGCGGATGTTCGCAGTTATCACCGGCATGACGGTAGGTGAGTATGTCCGGCAGCGGCGGCTATCACGTGCGGCCGCCGAGTTAGTGGCGAGCGATGAGAAGATCATCGACATCGCGCTACAAGCTGGCTACGACTCGCCCGACGCCTTTGCCAAGGCGTTTCGCAAGCTGTTTGGCTGCACGCCATCTACGGCGCGGCGGCCGGGAACCGCGCTGCGCCTGTACCCTCCCATCACCTTCACCATCAGCCTGAAAGGGGCACAAGCCTTGGAATATCGCATCGAGCCCAAGAGCGCCTTCAGCGTCACTGGCCTGGCCTTGCGCGCCATACCCGGTACCAATAACCCAGAGCTCAGCGCCTTCTGGGCACAGTGCGCCAGCAACGGGACGCTGGGCCAGTTCATCGCCAAGATCCCGGCCGGCAGCGAGTTGGGGCTCGCTGGCGTGTGTGCTGAGATGGACCCGGCGACCAAACAGTTTACGTACCTGATCGCCATCGAAACTCCTTCAGATCGGTCGGGCCTGCCGGCTGGTTGCCGCGACGTGGCAGTACCAGCCAGCACTTGGGGCATCTTCGACGCCGTGGGACCGCTGCCAGGGTCCATCCAGCAGACCTGGGGACGCGTGTTCAGCGAGTGGTTTCCTTCCTCTGGTTGGGAGCACGCCGATGCTCCGGACCTAGAGATCTACCCCGAGGGCGACACGAGCAGCCCCAGCTACGTGTGCCAGGTGTGGGTGCCGTTGCGGAAAGTGGCGAATTAGCGCACCCCATCCCCATCCCTTCCCCGGTCCCCGGGGAAGGGAGCAGCCACGCCGAGCACGACCTATTAACGTTGTGCATGCAACAACTACCAGCATTGAATGAGATATTGATTTTCGTTATTCTCACCTTCGCAACGTGAATGTGCACGGGAGCGATTGGGAGGATAGCGGTGTTCGACGTCCTGCGCAGACGCAACTTTAGCTTGCTGTGGACGGGCGGCATCATTTCGTCCATCGGCGACGGCATGCTGTTTGTGGCGCTCCCATTTTATGTCTATTTGCTCAGCGGATCGGCACTCGCCACCGGCGCCATGTTCCTGGCCGAAACCTTGCCGCGCCTGATCATGGGCTCGCTCGCCGGCGTGTTCGTGGACCGTTGGGACCGCCGCGCGACCATGATCGCGTCGGACCTGCTGCGCGCCGTCCTCATACTGTGCTTGCTCAGTGTGCACTCCACCAGCACCCTATGGGTGGTGTACGTGGTGGCGGCGGTCCAATCGATGATCGGGCAGTTCTTCGATCCGGCGCGTGGCGCGCTGCTGCCGCGCTTACTGCCAGAAAAAGACCTTTTGCAAGCCAACTCGCTGGGCGCTGTGAGTTCGTCGGTGGCGCAACTGGTGGGTCCGGCCCTGGGCGGCGCCCTGTTTGCCGCGCTGGGGCTTCCCGGGGTGGTGCTGTTTGACTCAGCATCTTTCCTGTGCTCGGCGATGCTGATCTTCCTGATCCAGGTCCCCGCGCTCATGGGTCAGCCTGCCATCGCCGCGCGAGCGCAAGCCAGCGTGAGCCGCGTGTTGAGCGAGTGGCGCGAGGGACTGAACACGCTGCTTGCTCACCGTGTGCTACGCACGCTGCTCATTTCCAGCGCGGTGGCCATGTTCGGGCAGGGCATCATCAATGCGATTATCGTGGTGTTTGTGAAGGCCGATTTGCATGGCACGGCACAGACGCTGGGCTGGATGGTCTCCGCGCAAGGGGCAGGTGGGCTCCTCGGCGGCCTCCTGGTAGGACAGGTCGGGCGGCGGGTACGGCCGGCCTACTTGTTAATGCTCGGCGGCGTTACCTGCGGCGCTGTCATCACGGCTGTAGTGATCAGTAATTCAGTACCCGTGTCCCTTGTGCTGATCACCATCCTGGGCATCGTCATCGTGGGCTACTTCGTGAGCTTCCAATCCTTGCTACAGCGCGCCACACCCGATGCGCTGCGCGGCCGGGTGTTTGGCACCATGAACGCGGTGAACGCGGTGATGATGGTGCTGGGCATCGCCCTGGCCAGCACCACCGGCAACGCGTGGGGCGCTGGAGCATTGCTGATCGTCGCCGGTTCCATGTACGCGGCGGC
>JANWJO010000151.1 GCA_025449435.1 Chloroflexota bacterium
AGCTTTCCTTTCGTTGCCACGTGCGCCACGGGCCAGGAGCGACGGAAGCGGCTGCGGCTGCGGCTGCGCCTGCTCATTGCTCCCATGCCGCTGGCACCCATGCTACAGCAGCCCAGGTATCTGTGCCAGGGTACACCGCGGCGTGTCACAGCGCAGGTTCGGTCAACGCACTGTCCACGATTGAGAGTGTGCGGCATCGCGTACGCCGAGATGTTGTGGAGTGTTCAGTCCCAGCCGGGCAGGAGGCGCCGAAGCGCTTCGCCCAACTCGCGCGCGCCGGGGCGCCGGGCCGGATCAGCGTGGCGGCAGCCGTCTACCAATGCGCCCAACGCCGGCCAGGCGGTGAGGGCATCCCGAAGCAAGGGGATCGGACCAGGAACCTCGGGGGGATCCTCGCCGGTAAGCGCGAAGGCGAGACATCCCGCCAGGCCGTACACATCGCAGGCAGCGGAGACGGGTCCTGCTCCCTCCAGCTCGGGCGCCCGATAGCCGGCACGCCCCGCCACCTGCGCCGGCCAACCGGCTGGCCGGGCGTTGTCGAAATCGAGGAGCATCGTTCCCTGAGGCGTCGCGCGATGGAGGTTTCTGGGGTGGAGGTCACGGTAGGTCCAGCCCCGCTCGGCGAGCACTGCCAGCACCTCGCAGGCTTCGCTACCGAGCCGGACAACAAGCGGCGCCGGCAGCGGTCCATGCTCCGTCACCTCGGCGCGCAGGTCTGGCCCCGCAACGAAGGACATGACCACGACCGCCCACGCGCCCTGCTCAAAAGACGCACACACCGCCGGCACGCGGGGCTGTGCCAACGCTTGCAGTGCCGCTGCCTCGTGACGAGCGGCGGTGCGCTGGGCAGGTTCGTCACCGTAGAGCTTGGCGGCGACACGGATCCCGGTGGTCAGATCGACGGCCGCAAACACATCGGCGTAGTAGCCGGAGGCAAGGAAGGTCTCGGTAAGGAAACCGGGGGCCGGACCAAACGCCATCCCACGCAGTGGCCGGTTGCAGTGCGCACACCAGAGCACACCCACCGCCGCCTGTTCCACGCCGAAGCGATCACAGGAAGGGAACACGCAGGCCGGCGTTTCCAGGCTGCCCCGCATCCGCTCGGCCCCCCCGTATCGTCAATATCCGGTCAGCGTCCAACATCATACGCCGAGCTTGGCCGGCTCGGCGGTTGCGTACGTTGGTGGAGTGTCCAAGTCCGTAGCGCTCTGGACGATCGCTGCCAGCACCAGCCCGCCCCACCGTACGTCGCACCCAGCGTAGCCCAAATGCTGGAGGGCCAGCATGGGGGATGGCAGCCCCTTCCCATCTGGGGATATGTATCGGCTGCTTGCCACTCACATAATCACGTACAGGCGCCGGATAGTCAGGGACCGGGTGGACGGATGAAGAACGAGCAAGTTCTGCGGCTTGGCGTGTCACTTTTCAAGGTGGTGGTGGATTTTGCCCTCACCATCAGTGGCATTTTGTGGCTCGCCTCACACCCGAGCGTCCTCAGCACGGCGATCCTGGTGGGTTGTGCCAGTGTGAATATTGCCGACCGGCTGCTCACTTCCGGCGTTATCGACAGCCTCAAGACGACCTTAAGCTCTCCGTGGGTCCGCGAGCAGCCGTAATTCCCCTCCCCCACCCCTCCCCATCGGGGAGCGGCTTTTTTGTTGAGTGAGGTTGTTCGCAAACGCACCCTATCCCCGCCCCGATCTCCCGGAGCGGGGAGTAGGCACGGCCCTCACCCCTGCGGCTACAATCGCAAGCGAAAACCGTAGTCGAAGGGTGCCCCATTGCATGAAGCTCCTCCTGTTTCCCGACCCAGGCGCCACCTGGCAAGGCGCGCTCGCTGACGCTGCCCCCGACGTTGAGTTGCTGGTCGCCAGCAACGCCGCGGACGCTGTACGCCTGGCGCCACAAGCCGATGCCCTGGTTGGCAACCTCAACGCTGCCATGCTCGCCGCTGCGCCGCACCTGCGCTGGGTGCAGGCCCCGCTGGCCGGGCTCGAAAGCTACATGTTTCCCGAACTGCTCGCCAGTTCGATTACTCTCACCAATTGCCGTGGCGTGTACAGCGACGTTATCCCCGACCACGTGTTCGCCTACGTGCTGGCGTTTGCGCGAGATCTGCCCAACCTGTTGCGGGCTCAACAGCAGCACCGCTGGTTACACGAGCGAGCCGTGCATCCTGTCCAGATCCAGGGCCTGACCATGGGCATCGTTGGCTTTGGCGGCATCGGCTCCGAGGTTGCTCGGCGCGCCCTGGTGTTCGGCATGCACGTGCTAGCCGTGGACCCGGCACCGCGTGGCAGCGTGCCCGGTGTGGACGTGTGGCCATTCGAGCGCCTGGACGACCTACTGCGCGGTTCCGACTTCGTAGTGCTGTGCGTGCCGGAGACGCCGCTGACGCGCGGCATCTTTGACGATCAACACTTCGCCACCATGAAGCCTGGCTCGCGCTTCATCAATATCGGCCGCGGCAAGGTGGTGCAACTGGCGGCGCTCACCAGGGCCCTGCAGCGCGGCCACCTGGCCAATGCGGCGCTGGACGTCTACGAAACCGAGCCGCTGCCCGCTGACCACCCCTTGTGGATGATGGAGCAGGTGATTCTGACCCCACACAGCGCCGCCTATGGCATGCCTGGCGACGAGCGCCGCCGTGACCTGATCTGTGAGAACGTCCGCCGGTTTGTGGCCGGTGAACCATTACTCAACGTCGTCATCAAGGAGTTGTGGAGTTGATCACGCCTTTACCTACAGCGATACGTACGACCAAAACCGCTGCTGGCCCAACATTGGTCGAGGTTACGCGCGCTGGTGCCATGGTCAGCCGGCTGTATATCTTTCCGCTCACGCTCGCGTTTGGCGTGGCCAGCGTGCGCGTGGATGGCATCGGCGATGTGTGGACCGAGCCGGAGCACCGCAACCAGGGACTTGCCCGCCAAATGATGGAATACGCAGTGCTCCATATGCAGCAAGGCGACGGCGCACTGTCGCTGCTGTATGGGATTGAGAACTTCTACCCGCGCTTTGGCTACGCCACCACAGGGGCCGAAGATGCGCTGTTGCTCAACGCGGTAGGTCAGCCCGGTCCGTTACCCGCCGGATGGACTTCCCGGCCAGCGATGCCAGACGACCTCCCGACTATCCAAGCAATATATGCGCAGCACACCACTGGCACGACGGTTGGGGCAGCCCGGCGCACCCCGAGCGCCGACGTCTGGCAAGTGCTAGCCGCGACTGTCGCCGGCAACACGCCCGACGATACTTGCCTGGTAGTGGTGGATCCACATGGCACCGTAGCGGGCTATGCTTGGCGCTGCAAAGGCGCATGGCCCGTGCGCATCCTGCTGGAACGGCGCTTCCCCAACAGGCTGGTGATCGGTGAGGCCTTCGCGACCACACCAGCAGCGGCGGATGCGCTGCGGGCCGCCTGCCGCGCGTGGGGTGCGACTTGGGCGACCGCTACCGACAACGGCGATGCCACGGTGGTGCTCAGCGTGCCAGGTGATAGCATCCTGATTCCGGCCGCGCTGCGCACTTATGCCGAAGTGCACAGCCGCTCAGCGACCGCCGCTAACTTCATGGCCCGCACGCTCAGCACCACGCGCCTGTTTAGTGCGTTGCAGCCCGAGCTCGAACACCGGCTGCACGCTGCGCCGCCACTCCCGCCAACGACCATCGCACTGCACACCGAAACCGGCAATGCAGTGATGAGCGTGCATGATAGTAGGCTCGACATCAGTGACGACGCCGGCTCACCTGGCGCGTTGCCCGTATCGCTGCCGCAGTATGACCTGGCGCGTCTGGCGTTCGGCACGTTTCCACCTGGCGACGTCCTCGCTCGCCTGGCGGAGCCGCCGGCTGCAC
This sequence comes from Chloroflexota bacterium, assembly GCA_025449435.1. Next base: position 3,859 of record JANWJO010000151.1, read on the forward strand.
CGGCGGCCAAGCTCCTAGAAGTGCTGTTCCCGCAACGCCACCCTTACCTGCACTTGCCGGATCGGGTGTAACCCTAGGCTAGCTTGATCGCTGTTTGCTCGCGCACCGAGCGGTAGGCTGCATCGATGACCCGCGTCACTTGCAGCGCATCTACACCAGGCGTGTATGGCTGCTTGCCGGCGATGATGCCTTCAACAAAGCCTTTGGTCACGTTGCCGGAGCCGCCCGCGCTGATCGACTCAGGGAAGGCGAATACTTGCTCTTCCACGGCGCGGTACAGCTTGGGGCCGAGCCACGGCATGGGCGGCATGCCGGTGGTATCCGTCTCTAGGGCCGTAATCTTGACCAGCGGGTCAGCCCTCAATCCTGCCTTGGTGCCGGCGATCACGAGCCCATCCACCTGACGCAGGTTGGACATCCAGGCGGTCTCCACGTACGCCGACTTTCCATCTGCACACTGTAGGAGCAAGATGACGTTGTCTTCGACGTCCTGCTTGAGGCCGCCCGCCGGTGGCACTTCGGTGATCTGGCGCATCTGGGCCAGCACGGAGTGAACCTTAGGGTTGCCGAGGAGCCACAGCACGGAGTCGATCATGTACACGGCCAGGTCCATCATCACGCCGCCGCCCGCCTTCGCATGATCGAGAAACCATGCTGACTGCGGTAGGATCTGGTCGCCCGGGCGGCCGCGCAGCCGCCACATGGTCCAGCGCACGTGGTACACATCACCGAGGTCGCCGCGCTCGATTATCTTGTGAGCTTCTTGTTGCAACTGGCCGTAGCGGTAGCGCGCCGAGGCGCAGGCCAGGAACTTGCCAGCTTTTGCGGCCACCTGCACCATCTGCTCAGCCTCAGCAGGGTCCAGCGCGAAGGGCTTTTCACACAGCACGTGCTTGCCAGCCTGAAGTGACTTGATGGTGGACTCGGCGTGCGCGAACGGCGGCGTCGCCACGATCACCGCATCGAGCCCGGGTTGCGCTAGCAGGTCCTCCAGTGTCGCGGCAACGTGGGGGATGCCGTGCTGCTTGGCGGTTGCCTCCGCACGGTCGGTGAGCACGTCAAATACCGACAGCACCTTGGCGCCGTCAAACCCCCGCAAGCCTTGAATGTGCGATTGTGCGATGGTGCCGGTGCCAACGATGCCAACCCCGAGTTGTGCCACAGTATGCAGATCTCCCTTTCCTGCCTCAACGGTGCGCCAGTGCGCTACGTATACCTGCTAGGAGCGCTTCACGCCAACCGCTGGCCGCGACAGCCAGATAAGCACGGCCACAGTGAGCACCGCCGTCACCGAATGCATCACCAGCAGCGTGACCACCGCCGCGACGCTTGCACCCGGAAAACGTGACGCTACCAGTAGCGGCAGCAGCCACGTCAACGGCAGCACAGCCATGGCGGTGCGGATGAACGTCACATCCGGCTGGGTGCTGACGCGCGTGAGCACGGCGAACACCACCGACGCGACGATCACAGCGACCGATGTGAGGAATATCACCGATACGGGTGAAGCGAGTGGCGGGAAGGTGGGAGCAATCCGAAAGAGGGCACTCGCCACGGCGCGCACGTTCAGGTTGGCCAGGTTGGTGAGCACCAACGCAACGCCCCCACCCAGCAGCGGCAGACGCCACTGGACGGGGGAAGTATCCAAACCCAACCTCGCCAACCTTCGACGCTCCCTCTCAGCTGGCGATGGGTACAGCCAGGTCGGTTACTCGCTGCGTAGCGCCACGATCGGGTCCAGTTTAGCCGCTTGCCGCGCCGGATAGAAGCCGAAGAACACGCCGATGAGGGCCGCGAACGCGAACGACACCAGCACCGAGGCCGGCGAGATGAGCGTGCTCCATCCGGCGAGCCGGCTGACGACGATGGTGCTCGCCGCGCCCAAGATGATGCCCAGGATGCCGCCGATGACCGCCAGCGTGGCAGCCTCCACCAAGAACTGCAACAGCACGTCGCGCCCGCGGGCGCCAATGGCCATGCGAATGCCAATCTCCCTGGTGCGCTCGGTGACGCTCACGAGCATGATGTTCATGATGCCGATACCGCCAACGAGCAGCGACACTCCCGCCACCGACGCGAGCAACAACGTGATGGTCTGGGTGGTTTGCTGCTGAGTCGCCACGAACTGCTGCTGGTTGCGCGCCGTAAAGTCGTTGGCTTTGGTGCCCGTGATGTGGTGCTGCGTGCGCAGCACGCTGGTGATGTTGGCGATGACGCTGTCGATGTTCTCGGTCTTATCCACCTGCATCTGGATTTGCTGCACGTTCTGGCTAGCAAACAGCCGCCGCTGCCCGGTGCTGAAGGGGATGAAAATGATGTTGTCGGGGTCACCAAACCCCGCCGCGCCTTTGACGGACAAGAGCCCGACCACCCGGAAGGTGACGTTGCGGATGCGGATCTCCTGGCCGATGGGGTCAGAGTTAGGGAACAGGTTGGTGGCCACGGTCTGGCCAATCACGGCCACCAGTGCACCCGAGTCCTCGTCGTCCTGGGTATAGAAAGCGCCTTCACTGGTAGTGTAATTGCCAATAGCCGACTCGGCCGGGTAGGCGGCCTGGATTTGGGTGTTCCAGTTGTTCTGACCGGCGATCACCTGGGCGTTCCCTTCGACCAGCGGTGTGATGGCCGCGATGTTGGGAACGTTGGCCTCGATAGCCGCGAGGTCTTTCACGGTGAGCGTGGGCCGGGTGCCCGAGCCTTGGTTCACCCCGCCACCGCCAAAGTTGCCAGGGAACACCGACACCACGTTGGTGCCCAAGCGCGACAAGTTCTGTTGGACTTGTGCCGAGGCGCCCTGGCCAATAGCCACCACCACGATCACCGCGCCGACGCCGATGATGATGCCGAGCATGGTGAGGAGCGAGCGCAGCTTGTTAGCGAGCAGGGCCTCTAAGGCCGACAGAACACTCTGCCCGATGGCTGGGAGAGGCGACGTCGCCGTGGTGTGTTCCAGCGGCGGCAAAACCGGACGGGCCGTGGTGATGGGTGATTGTTCACGAACGACGGTACTCATACGTTAGGCCTCCTGATCCAGCATTGGCATGGTCTCCAGCACGTCGGTGGCACGGCGCGGCGCTGGCAGGGCCACGTCACGCACTACCTTGCCATCACGGAACGTGACGTTGCGCGAACAGTAGGAGGCGATATCTGGTTCATGGGTGACCAGCAAGATGGTGATGCCGCTCAAGTTGAGCTCCTGGAGGATCGCCATCACCTCCACCGAGGTGCGGCTATCGAGGTTACCGGTTGGCTCGTCTGCCAGGATGATAGCAGGGTCGTTGACCAGGCTGCGAGCGATGGCGACACGCTGTTGCTGGCCACCGGAGAGCTCGCTGGGCTTATGGCTGGCCCGATCGGCCAGCCCCACCGCCCCGAGCGCTACCAGGCCGCGGTCGTGGCGCTGGCTAGCGCCCAACCCGGCGTACATCATCGGCAAGATCACATTGCCCAGGGCGGAAACGCGCGGCAGCAAGTTGAAGCCCTGAAAGATAAAGCCGATCTTGCGATTGCGGATGGCGGCGAGCTCATCGCGCGTCAACTCGCCGACCTCAGTGCCATCCAGCCAGTAGTTGCCGGTGGTGGGCCGGTCCAGGCAGCCGACCAAGTTCATAAAGGTGGATTTCCCGGAGCCCGATGGCCCCATGACCGCCACGAACTCGCCGCGTTGCACTTCCAGGTCCACGCCGCGCAGGGCGTGTACGACGTTGGTGCCCATCCGGTAATCCTTGGTGATCCCAACCACTCGGATGACCGGGGCGGGTGGGGAGGGCGCGGCGGCCCTTTCGTCGGTGAAAGGGCCGTGATGCGCGACACCGTTGGCCGAGAAGCTAACCACCACGAGGTCCCCCTCCGAATAAGGCGCCGCCGCCGCCGCCGCCGGCGGTAGTTCGGGTCGTGCTACTGGCGGCGGACCCGGCGCCCGAGCCGATCACGACATCCTGGCCGGCAGTGAGGCCCGACAGTACCTCCACGTTCGCACCGTCGTTGAGGCCAAGTTCCACGAACACTAGCTTGGGTGCGCCATTCTCCATCACGTAGATGGGCGAGCGCTGTGCCCCAGCCGGACGCTGACCGGAGCCAGCCCCCTGGCCTTGCGTGCCGTTGCTCGCGCCTGGGCGCGTGAACCCCGCTGGCCGCTGACCAGTGCCATTGCCATTGCCCTGGCCGCCGCGTGCCGACTGGGTCGAGGCACTCGCCGTCTCTGTAGATGTGGACGTTTGCTGGCTAGCACCTTGCGCTGCAGCACCGTCGGTGGCGGCCGCCGCGGCCTGGCTGCTGGTTTGCAAGCCGGAAGCTGTACGCGTGGTGCGAGCCGCGCTCGCCTGCGCGGCGGCATAGGACACCGCTGCTGCAGGCACGCGCACCACGTTGGACCGGCTGTCGGTCACGATGGTGACATTGGCGGTCATGCCCGGCAGCAGCTTGGTGGTGGTGGAGTCGATGGTGCTGGTGACATTGTAGTTGACCACGTTGGAGGTGGTCTGGCCAAGGGGTTGGATCACGGCCACTTTGCCGGTGAACGTGTGGTTGGGGAAGGCGTCGATGGTGAAGTCGACGTGGTCGCCCAAGGCTACTTTGGCCATGTCGGCTTCGTTGACCGCCGACACCACTTGCAAGGCATTGAGGTTGTTCAACAGGATGAACGCGGTGGTCGTGGTGGTGGTGCTGGCCGTAACGCCGGCGATGGGGCCGCTGCTGAGCAATTGCCCGACGCTGCCGTTGACTGCGGCCACCGTGCCGTCGACCGGCGCCACAAGGGTCGCGCCATCCAGATTATCTTGCGCGGTCTTTACGGCCACTTGCGCATTCTGCACAGCGGCTTGCGCTGAATCAATGTCGGCCTGAGTGGCGGGCGACTTCGCTGTCTCCAGGTTAGCTTGTGCGGTGGCGAGCGCAGTGGTGTCTTGATCGACCGTGGCTTGCGCCGCTTGGCTGTTAGAGGCGTTCTTGATGTTGGTCGCGTCGATGGCGGCCTGGTCGGCCTTCACCGCTGCCGCCGCATTGGTCACGGTCGTTTGCGCCGCTTGAATCAAGCCCTGGTCCTTTACCTGATCGCTGGCCAGGGTGTTTTGTGCGCTTTTCAAGCTAGCGTTGGCTTGGTCGAGGGAGGTTTGCGAGGACACCACGTTGCCCTGGAATTTGGCGGCGTCGTTGACGAGCGCCGCTTGGGCAGTCTTCAACGCTTGCGTCGACTGATCGACCGAGGTTTGGGCGGCAAGCAGACTGGCTTGCTGCTTGGCGGCGTCAGAGGCTGCGCTGTCTTGCGCCGTCTTCACCGCGGCTTGCGCGGCGGCGATGGTTTGCTGGTTTTGCACGGCCGTTTGGGCGAACTGCGCATTGAGGGTATCGATGGCCGTTTGCTGCGAGTTCACCTGGGCATTGGCCGCATCGCATGATGTCTGGCTATTGGTGTGGTTGTTGAGGTTGCAGGCAGCGTCGCGCGAGATCTGCGAGCCGTACAGATTGTTCTTAGCCTGCGCCATTTGCTGCTGCTGCACCGGTGCCTGGGCGGCGATCAGCGCCTGCGCCTGTTGCAAGGCACTTTGCGCATTCGCCACGGCGGTAGCGTCACTTTGCCTTGCTAGCACGCTTTGTGCCTGCACGCTGGCCAGGTTCTTGTTGGTATTGGCGAGGTTCTGCTGGGCGTTGGCCACAGCGAGCTGGTCGGTTTGCGTTGAGGCGTTGATCTGGGCTTGCACGTTCGCGGCGGCCTTCTGGGCGTCACCTAGTGACGTCTGGGCAGTGGCGACGCTGGTGGCGTCGGTCGCCTCAGACTTAGCGATTTGGGCCTGGACATTGGTCAGGTTGGCTTGCGCGTCTTGGACTGCCTGCTGCGCCGAAGCCAGCGTGAGCTGGGCGGTTTGCAAGGCGTTGGCATTTTGCTGGGTAACGATGTCGATGTTCTTCTTGGCTGTGGCGAGCGACGCCGTGGCGGAGTCTACCGCTGCCTGGCTCACCGCGATCTGCTGCGGTGTCGAGCCGGCTTGCACTTTCTCCAGGGCAGCCTGCTGCTGCACCAGCGCGGCTTGCGCTTGCGCGAGTGCATCTTGGAGGGTAGTGGGGTCGAGCTTGGCCAGTACCTCTCCCTTGGTCACCTTATCGCCTGGTTGGACGGCGATGGAAACCAGCTTGCCACCGCTTTGGAAGGTGAGTGGCAGGGAGTTCACGGTGCTGATCGGGCCGGTGGCGCTCACGGTCAGCGCGACATCGCCCTTGGTCACCGCTGATGTACGGTAGGTGGGTGCGGCAGTGGCCGCGAAGCGCGTGCGGTAGACGAGCACGCCAGCGGCGATCACGACCAGCGTCAGGCCGGCCAGGACAAGGTAGCGCATCGGCGCCGCGCTCGTCCGTCGGGGGATAGTGGATTGTCCAAGCATACTTCTGGCCTGTCACTACGCGTGGCACGTGGCGCACGCCCTACGGCAACTCCATGGTCGCCCGTGGGTCAATGGTGACCATCACCTATAAATATAAAGTCAAGCCACGCTGAGAATTGGATGGGAATGGGTCGCAGCCCCATCCCCCCGCCCTTCCCCGTTCTCCCGGGGAAGGGAGCAGACACGACGCAGTTAGGCTACTTTCACCAGCAACTTGCCGAAGTTATCGCCGGTGAAGAGGCGAAGGAATGCGCTGGGAGCTGCTGCCAACCCTTCGACGATATCCTCTTTGTAGCGCAGCTTGCCCTCGCGTAGCCACTGGCCGCAATCAGCCAGGAAGGCCGGCTGCAGTGGCGCAAAGTCACCGGCCATAAACCCCTGAATGCTCGCTCGCATGCCTAGCAGTGGACCCAGGTTGGGGCCCGGCGGCGGCTCCGTGGCGTTGTATTGGGAGATCATGCCGCACAGGGC
>JANWJO010000152.1 GCA_025449435.1 Chloroflexota bacterium
CCCAACCCAGACACGGTGCCAGACGCGGAGTGGACCACTGCCGAGCGCCGGATTATGGATCGGCCCTACATCGGTAACCGTCCGCTCATCGAGGCGCCAGGGGATTAACAAACACGAACCCCTCCTTCAGGTTCCCCGCTCGGGGAACCTTAAGGACGGAAGAACGGCGGGCAACCGGGCCATCAGCGGGCAGGCAATCATGCCTCCGGCGCAACCACGACGCTTTGCCAGGCCTGTTGTTCAGGCCGCCTTCAGGGCAGCCCTTCGGTTTTTACGGCGTTGTACCGGATTACCTGGTAGCGTGCCAGGGAGTGCGGGCGGGATGGTAGTCCGGCGTCACTACCGGCCAATCACCCAAAGCTCGGAGGGAAAGAGTGGTGATCAAGCTTCCGGAATTCCTGCTCGGGGGAGTTGGTGGGGCAATCGTTGCGGTATGGATCGCCACCAGCGCTGTCGCCGCCCCGGCACCGGCCGTACAAGCGGCCGACCCTACTGCCGGACAATCGGTATTCCAGCAAAACTGCCTCGCATGTCATGGCCAGGACGCAAAGGGTGGACTCAAACTCGGGGATGCAACCGCCGCGGACATCCGCTGGGAAACGATCGGCCCAGCGTATCACAACGATCCACAACTGGTGGCGAGGGCAATCACCGACGGCTTGGATCAAGATGGCCAGCCACTTGATGATGTGATGCCTCGCTGGAAGGGGAAGCTCAGCGACGCTCAGGTTGCCAATGTGGTTGCCTATCTTCAGACCCTTACCGTGCCAGTAGCGGCCGAGGTGAAGGCGACACCAGTACACGAAGACGCCACGCCAGAAGCGACAGAAGAAGTTGTGGAGACGAGCGAAGCCTCCTCAGTGATCGCCGCGGCGCGGGCTACAAGCGCTGCGTCAACCAGCGTGGCAACGGAGACAGCAGCAGCACAATCTTCAGCGTCTGCTGTTGCGCCCACGACGTCTCCTGGCACCGGCGGCGGTGGCACGAGTGCCGTGTCAGGTGGGTGGCTTGCCGCCATTGTAGTGGGGGCCGTCGCCTTGCTTGGCCTCGGCGCGTGGGGCGTTAGACGCCGGTCGTAACACAGGGCTGAACGCCTGCGCTAGTAGACCAGCGCATCTCACTCCACCACCTCGCTCCCCTCAGTGCCAGAGGGGGGAGTGAGGTGGTGCCCCCTTTTGCTCCCAACAGGCTCTCCGCGGGTGTGCTGCGATCGGTTATGGGCGCTTGAGTCACCCGCTACGCTATGGAACACATGCACGGCGCTGCTCGTTAAACAGCGAAACGAAAGGCTGTGGGCAGATGCGTGAGCCGGTATCCCGTCAGCTATGCGCTTGGGTCGTGATGACTATGCTGGTGCTCACCGCTTGCGGTGCCGGCAGCAGTGGAGCCGCGATCACATCGGCCACAGTGGCTACGACGGCGGCCACCACTGCGATTAGCGTCACTTCGGCCCTGCAACCCACTTTCACGCCCACCGTCGCTCCCACCGCGACCGTGGTCATTGCGCCGTCCGCCACACCAACGGCGGTTGCAACACCAGGGGCGTCTGCCACAGCAACGCCTGTGCCAGCGCCTGGCGGACTGTTCTCTGCACCCGGCATCACCAACGCCGATCTGGGTAAGACGCTGCACTACAAGGTGGGCGATACGTTCTCGCTGGCGCTGCGTGCCATGCCAGGTTACAACAACTGGATGGTGGAACCGATCGATACAGCAGTGCTCGCAGCCATTCCCAATCCGGCAGCTGCCGCGATACGTGGTATGACGCTGCGGGCATTCCGGGCGCTGGCGCCAGGCCAGGTGGTGATCCGTGCCACCAGCAGTCCCGATTGCCAGTCGTCGCCACAGGCGGCATGCCCGGCGAACATCCTGCAGTTCAACGTCACTGTCGTGGTTGGTGGCTAGATGGGACGGACCCCACCACCTTCCCCTCCCTAGCTTGCTGCGGGTGCATGACCCGGGTGCCCTTTGGGCGAGCACCCGGCGCGGCTGGGGGTGAGGTTTGGTCGTGACTCCCTCCCGGTGAATTGACCGGCTCCCGTCTCTCGCATAGCATCGCTACCGCAACACCAAGCGAGAGAAAGGGGAATTGCGATGCGCGTGGTAGACATTCGCACCTACATCACCTGGGGCGAGCCGCGCAACTGGGTGTTTGTGAAAGTCCTCACCGACACGGACCTCTATGGCTGGGGCGAGGCCACGCTCGAGGGCAAGGAAGATATTGCGCGTGCCGCCGTGCATGCCCTGGGGGCGAGCCTGATCGGCAAAGACCCCACCGAAGTTGAGCTGCACTGGCAAGCGCTGTACCGGCACGGTTTCTGGCGAGGTGGCATCGTGCTTAACACGGCGCTCGCCGCGCTCGACCAAGCGCTGTGGGACATTCGGGGCAAAGCCTGGAGGGTCCCGGTGTACCGGCTGCTAGGTGGCCCCACGCGCCGCAAGGTGCGTCTGTACACGCACGTCGGCATCTATAACCCGGCGGAACTGGAAGCCGACGCCCAACGCGACATCGCCGACGGGTTCACCGCGCTGAAAACCGGCGCCTGGGCCGGTGACGCCCACCTGCCCGAGGCGGAGCAGATCGCTCGGTTCGCCGAGCGCGTGGGGCGCTTGCGCCAGGTGTCTGGGCCAAGCATCGACCTGATGATCGACAACCACGGTCGCAGCCGCCCCAGCACCGCCACCCGGCTCATGGAAGCGCTGCAACCGTTCAACCTGTACTGGCTGGAAGAGCCCACCCAACCCGACGACATCGAGGCGCTCGCACGGGTGCGCGCGAGCGGTCCGCGCATGGACCTGGCCACTGGCGAGCGCCTGTACGATAAGTGGCAGTTCGTGCCACTGCTCGAACGCCGTCTGGTGGACGTGATCCAGCCCGACTTGTGCCACGCCGGTGGCATCACCGAGTGCAAGAAGATCGCTGCGCTGGCCGAAGCCTACTACGTACAGGTGGCGCCGCACACGCCCCAGGGCCCAGTGTCCACCGCCGCCTCCGCGCACCTCGCGCTCAGCATCCCGAACTTCCAAATCTTGGAATTCGTGCGCTCCGCACCCTTCCGCGACCGCGTGCTGCGCGACCCCTGGCAAGTGCATGCCGGCCACTTAGAGGTTCCCGACATGCCAGGATTAGGCGTTGACCTCGACGAGGATGCACTGGCGGCCAGTCCGCCCCGGCCGGTGGGTGTGCCCCTCGGTGCTTGGGCTGCCGATGGCAGCGTGGCCGATGTGTAGGGGTAGCAGGTACGGTTCCACCCCAACAAGCTCTTACTTTTCCCACAATTCCATCGAGCGGTCACGCAGGTTGCCTCCCGCCAGGGGGACCGGGTGCATGCCCTGGGGGCACCTGACGCGGGGTCGTATCACCTAGCTCGCGGGTTGGGGCACCATGGCGGCGCTGGGTACCAGCGCACTCTTCTTGAGTAAGTCGCCGACGAGCACGCGCACCACGCTGCCTGGTGCGGGCATGCCGGCCACCGGCGAGGTCCAGTGCTGGAACACCACGCGCTGGAAGCGTTGCACCACGAATGGCCCGTGTTGCTGCGGCTGCGATTCCGGCAGGCCGTAGCGGTTGACTGCCGTGTTGACGGACCCTGCCGAGAAGTATGCCGCCCGGATAGCGCTATCGGTGAGCCAGTTCAGCCGGGTTTGCTCTGCCAGGGCAAAGTTGCCGCCGGAACCGTCGTCGAGCACCGGCTGCGGGATGCTGTCGGCGACCAGCAATTGGTCGTCATCACCGGCGGTCGTGAACCAGTCCATGGAGTTGGCCAGGATGGCGTGCCCCATGTCGGGCCGCCATTGCAGCACGGCTCCTTGCAACAACTGATAGGTAAACCCGCCCATCTGGAAGCGCTGAGAGGCTGGATAGCCGAGCGCATTGACGCCGCCCAGCGCCTGGAAGTCGCTGTAAAACGTCATGCCGCCATCATCCGAGATGGTATAGCCACCCTGGCCGCCGCCGGCCTGCGGATAGAACGCGGAGTGTGGTGCCGAAGTACTGGCAGCGCTCATCGTTTGCCGGTACTGGTCGCTCATCTGGCGAGTGAGGGTGAGGTACTGGTTGCCGTAAGTCTGGCTCGGCTCGATTTGCGTTCCCTCGAACCACTCGTTCCAGGAGGTGATGCTAATCAAATCAGGATGCGTCGCGATGGCCCCTTGCCACACGCTGGTATAGTAGGCGCCATTTTGACGGGGAACCACAAACCCGGCACTGCCGCGCAAGCGGGTGTCGTCGTTGCCGGGCATCACCGTGGCCATCCAGGCTTTGCCGGGCACGGCGCGGACCCAGCGGGAGAACTTCGCCAGTTGCCCGGCAGGGTCGGACGCCCACGCGATGGAGAACGGGTGCATGCCGTCGAACACCTGCAGGTACGACATGTCGATGCCTTCGCCCATCCAGAAGTCGTTGTGGTTGGGGTCCACCTTGCCCAGGATCGACTGCCAGGTGCCGATGCTGAAGTTGCTCACGTGGTACACGGCGAAAAACGGCTTGCCCTGGAACCGGAACCAGGCGGGGTCGCTGGTGTAGCGCTGTAAGTACTGCAAGTCGTTCTGCAAGTCCGTGGCGTTGGTAATCAGGTTCAGGTCGACGTAGGCGGTCACGTGGAAACCGGTCTTGTGGGCGATGCTGAGCAGTGTTTGCAAGTTGTGGTCCACGCCGTCGGCCGTGGGGCTGTACCAATCCACCTCGAAGGCGTCGATGCCGGCTTGCTGGGCCTCGGCCACCTGCTTCGCGATGACAGTGGGGTCGCCCGAGTTATACAGCGGCGACGGTAGGTCCGACATCTTGGCGGGGTCGAAACTGCTGGGGGCCCACCAGGCGTAGTACACGGCGAGCACCGGGGCGCTGGGAGCGCTCGCTGCCGCCGTGCGTGCGGGGATCGCTGCGCCGAGCAAGGCAGCAATTACTACGGTCCAGATCAACCAGAGGTGCCGGGACCAGCTCACCGGAGTGCCAAGAGTGCCTGACATCGTTTCCATCCGCACAACGTACCCGAGGCGCCTCGTAGCGCCCAATCGCGTAGGAGTGTGCACAAGGCAGTGCCGTTCGCCGGGCTGGGTCACGCCGTGGCATAGGAAAGAAAGTGCTAAATGGCATGGCCCAGTTGTGGCGAGTGCGGCCTGGCTACACGATCGGCGGGATAGCTCCCACCGACAGTTCGCCGCCGCCAGAGGCGTCCGGTAGTGTGGGCATCAATGCTGCTAGTGCTTGCCAGTGGGCCTCGGGGATGGGTGTGGTGGCGGCCTGCACGTCTTCTTCTACCTCTTGCCGGGTGCGCGGCCCTACCAGCGTGGTGGCGAAACGCGTTTCACGCAGGCAGAATTGGACGGCCAGGGCACGCAGGTCGATGCCGCGCTCGCGGCTCCACTGCCACAGGCGCGTGGCGCGGATCGTGTCGTTGGTACGGACGGCGGAGGCCACGAAGGCGGCGCGCAGGCGCATGACTTCCTGAGGGTCCACGCCGGCCAGCAGCCCTTGTTGGAACGGTGAGGCGTTGATCGCCCCGATGTGCTGGGCTTGGGTGATCTCCAGCAATGCCATGGATGTGGTGCGCAGCAGGTTGTAGTCGTAGGGCAGTTGCACCACATCGAACCGGCCAGTGGCGAGCGCGAGCCGCTGATGGGCATGATTTTGCACGCCCAGGCCGATGGCGCGGACGACCTGCTGGCTCTTGAGGCGCTCCAGAGTGTCGAGCGCGCCGCCGCGAGCCAGCACGGGCGCCATGTCCTCGGGGTCGTGTACCAGCAGCACGTCGATCACGTCGGTACCAAGCACGCGCAGGCTCTGCTCCACGCTCCACTGCACCGCCGCTTCGGAAAAGTCACCGGGCCGTTCGGGGTGAGTACCCACCTTTGTGGCGAGGCGTACCCGCGCGCGCCAGGGCCCCGCTAGCGCCAGGCCGGTACGCCGCTCGCTCAGGCCCTGGCGGTAGCTCGGTGCGGTATCGATGTAGTTCATGCCGTGCTCGATGGCGGTGTGGACGGCGTCCACAGCGGCGGCATCGCGCTCTTCGAGCGATAAGTCAGGAGCCTCGCCGATCCAGCCGGTGCCCAGCCCCAAGGCGCCGACCACGAAGCCGGTGCGCCCGAGCGTCTGCTGCGCAATCACGGTCATGCGCTACGTCCCTCCCTGCACGTATGGGTTTGGAGGCAGAGTATGGCATGGGGTGAATGGGAAGCGCTGCGCTTAGGGCTCGTGAACCATCGCGCGAATGTCTTTCAGCAGCCGGTACAGCACGAAGGGCTGGGTAGGAACCGCCTCGAAGCCAAGATGTTCATAAAAGCGCTTTGCCGCTTCATCCTTCGCGTGTACCGCGACAGCGCGCACGCCGATGATGCCGGCTGCTTGCCTGGTGGGCGTTTTGCCCGCTCAGGCGCTAACGCAGCTTGAACGTGGCGCGCGCGGTGTCGCCGAACAGCACTGCCTGCACATCCTCGGCCAAGTGGGAAAAGCGGTCGCGCGTCCAGCGCAGCGCGTTGGCATAGCCTTCCCGGCTGGCAACCGGTGGAAAGTCGCTCCCCCACATCAAACGGTGAGGCCCGAACGCATCGAAAGCCCGCTCTAGCAGGTCGGGGACCGGGTCAATAAACGGGAACGGCTCGCGCACGGGCATGGCCCGAGTGGCGATCTCGCCCAAGCCGGTGAGCTTCATCTGGACGTTAGAGAAGCGCGCGAGCGCCATCACTTGCGTCACGGTCTCGAGCTCTTCGGGCGGGTGGTTGGCGTGACCCAACGAGCCCAGGTGCTCGATCACGATGGTGAGTTTAGGAAACGCTGCGACCAGGTCGCCAAAGGCAGGAGCAGCAAACTCGGCGGCCGTGCCAAAACAGCTGATTGCAAGGTCCAGCCGCTCGCTGGCCCGCCAGATAGCCAGCGGGTCGTCGCCGTGGGATCGCGCCGTGGGCCGCAAACGGATGCCGGCCGCGCCATTAGCAGCCAGGCGCTCCAGCTCTGCCACCGCGCCAGGGTCCTGGATATCGACGATCACCACCGACGCCAGCCGGCCCGGGAAGCGGCGTAGGCAGTCTTGCTGATACTGGTTGTTGTACTGGCCGTTCATCTGGATGAGGACGGCTTGCTCCACGCCGGCGCGGTCCATTTCGGCCAGCAGGCTCTCCACCGGCACATACCAACTCAACGACGCGTGGCAATGGGTATCAACGATGCGCATGGCGGCTCAAACCTCTCCCTAAGGTACGACCCCCCTGCCGTCCCTCCCGTTGGGCTGACTGGGGTGGCGCAGCAAGGGGATGGTGAGCGGTGCCGTGCCCGACCATGAATAGATCGAGCTACGATCGTTCGCCCCGTAAACGGGGCTTATCGCTGGGGTAGCCCCTACACCGCACCCGAAGCCTGCCGCTGAAGCAGCAGGCGCTGGCGACCAGAGGGGATGGCAGGACATATATACCGTCTGCTTGCCATGCCATCCCCAGTCAGCCACGTTGGGGGAGACGTTGCGCCGGAATGGCCACGTGTTCCCCACGCCCGAGTGCCCCCTGGGCGCGGATAGGGGTGGGGCCGTGCCTCGTGCCCCCGCGAACGGGGAGGGGTCCATCATTCACCGGCAGCAATCAGCGTACCCAGCACCCCGGATATCTGATGGATGCCATCGGCCGGAAACTGCTTGAAGATGGGCAGTTCGGCGGTGAGGTAACTGTCATAGCCAATAGCCTTGAGCTCGGCTATCGAGCGCTGCCAGGGAACGTCACCGGCCAGCAGCGGCACGAACGCACCACTGGGGCCGCTGCCGCGATAATCCTTCACGTGGATACGCTTGACGCGGTGCCCCAAGATGCGGATCCATTGGTCGGCGTAGCCGTAGGCATGGATGTTGCCGACATCGAAATAGGAGCCAAGCAAGGGTGAGCCGATCTCGTCGATAAACCGCGCCGTCTCCAGTGGCGACAGCAAGAACTTGTTCCACACGTTCTCGATACCCATCACCAACCCGCTGCCGCTAGCGTGGGTCGCCAGTTTGCGCAAGGCTTCCTGGGCGCGGTCATACGCCGCGTCGTAGGGTACGTCGTCGGTGACCGCCCCCGGCACGATCAGCAGGGACGTCATGCCCAGCAACTGGGCTACGTCCACCGAGCGAAGCATGAGGTCGAGACCGCGCTGGCGTATAGCCGGGTCGTTGCTGGTGAGCGGCACGCGCCAGGCGTCGCCAGCGAACATGCCGTGAGCTGGCACCGTTTCGGCAAATAGCGGCTTGAGCGCCAGCACCTGGCTATCGCTCATCTCCGGCGTCACGGTGCCCGTGTCGTTGAGATTGCCCAGCTCGACCGCGTC
>JANWJO010000153.1 GCA_025449435.1 Chloroflexota bacterium
AAGGAGGGGTTCGTGTTTGTTAATCCCCTGGCGCCTCGATGAGCGGACGGTTACCGATGTAGGGCCGATCCATAATCCGGCGCTCGGCAGTGGTCCACTCCGCGTCTGGCACCGTGTCTGGGTTGGGATAAGTGCCGCCCCAGGCCATGTGCCCGGGACAGAACTTGTAGAGCAACGAGCGCCGCTCACGATCGACGGTCCAGGGCCAGGTGCCGTGGGTGAGCGCTTCGGTGAACACGATCACCGAGCCCGCCTTCTGCGGCACTTGTTGCAACCAGGGTCCGGTGCGCTCGAAGCTCTTGTAGGGCAGCGGGCAGGGAAAGTTGCTCTTGTGGCTGCCCGGAATCGCCGCGAAGCCGCCATCGCCAGGTTTCACATCGCCCAGCGCGTAGGACACCACGATGAGCCCGTTATACAGCTTGCCGTTGCGGTAGTGGTAGTACTGGCCGGGGTCGTAGGGGGTGGCGCCGCCGTGCAGGGTGTGCTGGGAGCCGCCCTTCTTCATGAAGATGGCGTAGCCGTGGTCGAAGCGGAACTTCGGGCCGATGAGTTCGAGCAAGTACGGCCGCATTGTGGCGTTGTCGATGAGGGCGCGAAACGGCGCCTCCCAAGTGTGCAGCGGCCCGATGTGCAGGTTGTATTCGTTACCCACGACGGAGCCGGCGTTTTCACGTGCGCGCAAGCCCCATGGGTCACGCTGATCGACGAGTTGGTTGAGCTCGGCGAGCTCGGCCGCATCGAGCACATCATCGATCACCAGGTATCCCATCAGGTCGAACAGGTAGCGCTGTTCGTCGTTCATGCCAGAGTCACCTTCCATAGCAGTGTTGTAGCCAATCAGGCGGGGAGAGTGTACTCAATGCTCCGTTGGTGCGCTCTGGTGGTATGGTGCTGCTCTTGCGCTCGCTTGACGAGCGCTTTCTGTGTGCGTACATAACCACGGCGCAGGCCGGGGAGATAGGAACGAACGATGACAGCAGTAACGCAAACGGTGGCTTCGGGGCCTCGAATTATGCTGGCCCACCTCTTGCTCCATCAGGGCGAGACGTTGGGGGCGTTAGCGCACGCCGTAGGCCACCCGGCGGAGCAAGTGCGTGTGGCGCTGGCGCGGCTAGCGCGGCGCGGCCTGGTGGAGTCCACGCCGTCGGGCTACACGGTGGCGGCCAACCGCCGGGCGAGCGTCGCCGGCTATACCGAAGGCGCCATCTCGCTGCGCGAACTGATCGCTGCGCGGTAGAGTCTGCGCAACCCCACCACCGGCCGCGCCCGGGTGCTCGCCCAAAGGGCACCCGGGGCATGCACCCGCAGCAAGCTCTTCCTTTTACCCACATGTGAAGCAAGGGGCGGGGGAACGCGGCGCGAGTAAGGAGGGGTCCCCGAGAGGGGAACCGAGCGGACGGGCTGCTAGTGGGCAATGGGGCCATCAGCGGGTAGGCAATCATGCTTCCGGCACCCGCCCCCCCGCCAGGGGGGTTCGTCATGTCCTTCCAGAAGGCAATAGCACATCGCGCGGGGCCACGCCTCGTGAGCGTGGCCCCGCGCGATGTGCAGGGCGGCTAGTCCCCTTTGGAAGGACCTTCTCTTAGTTCGCCGAGACCTTGATGGTGTGCGGGAGCAAACTCGCGGCCTTCGGCAGCGTGACGGTGAGAACACCAGCGTCATAGGACGCCTGCGCCTGCCCCGACTCTACTTCCGACGGGAGCTGGATGGTGAATTCCGCCGGGCCGCCAAACGACTGCCAGATGGTCTTCCCCTGCTCGGGTGTCTTGAGGCCCGACTCCGCCTTCACCTTGAGCCAGTTCTTTTCGACGGTCACGGTGATCGAGTCAGACTTCATCCCCGGAAGCGCAATCTGCACTTCGTAGCCTGCCGGGGTCGCATAGGCGTTGGCGGTGGACGAACCAGAGCGGTAACCCGTCACCGGCGTGGTGAACGGGAAACTATCCTGGAACAACCGATCGATGACCTGACGCATCGGGATAAACGTGTCCTCGGGCTGGCGAGTCACACTGGGGACGCTGCGGGTATACACTGCCATGATGATTATCTCCTTCGTGCCTATTCGGTCCTTGGAAGATCGTTTCCTAACATCTGTACTTCCATTTGGGCACACACACGTTATACGTGTTTGGGTAGTGCCTAGGCGTTAGAGGAGCATATATGTTCTATCAGCGCTATATTAGACCGCGTAACAGGCATCTAATGCACTGTTAATATGCACGTGCCCGTTGCGCGGCTGTCCCTCCGAGTTGGCGGCTACGGACCCCTCCGTAAGGTTCCCCAAGAGGGGAACCGAGGCCGCCTGCCAATGGCAGGCACCTTTCTCCGGAGCGCGGGGGTACGTCCTGCCCTGCGCGGTAGCTGGCGTGCTATATTAGCCGGTATCTTGACGAGCGCCCGTGCAAATGCCGTACGCCGTCGCATCGTTTGGAACGCTCCGATTCAGAAGAGGAGACAGATGCCAGCACCATCAGGCACTCATTCCCCGAGGACAGGTTTATTCAGCCGCCGCCGCGTGCTGCAAGCCGTTGCAGCCACGGGCAGTCTTGCCCTGCTCGCCGCATGTGGCGGCGGTGCGGCCACCACGGCCAGTTCGGCGGCGACGAGCGCGGCGCCAGCCGCCACCAGCGCAGCCGCTACCAGCGCAGCCGCCACCAGCGCAGCCGTTGCACCGGCGGCGGGCAAGGTGCAAGTGGTGTGGTTCGCCGCACGCGACACCACAGGGTTCAGCCCCAAGCAAGTAGACCAGTTCAACAAGCAAAGTAGCACCATCCAGATCAGTTACCAGGAGCAAGGCGCGGTTACCCAAGACCTGCACGATAAGTTTGTGACCCTGGCCACCGCAAAAGACTCTTCCGTCGATATGGTGTCGATGGACGTGCCGTATGTGCCCGAGTTCGCCGCGGCGGGGTGGACGATCTCGCTCGATAACCTGCTGTCGAGCGACGAGCGCGCCAAGTTCTTCAAAGGCACGCTGGACGGCGCCACGTACCAGGGCAAACTGTTTGCACTCCCCTGGTACAACAATGGCCCGGGCCTGTTCTACCGCAAGGACCTGCTAGATGGCGCAGGGCTGCAGCCGCCCAAGACCTACGACGAACTGCTCAGCCAATCCAAGAAGCTGCAGACGCCCGATGTGTCCGGATTTATCGCCCAACTGTCGCAATCAGAGGGCGGCATCATCACCTGGCTGGAGTACCTGTGGGGGTACGGTGGCGACATCGTGGATGACAAACTCAACATCGTGCTCGATAAGGGCACCGCGGCGGTCGATGCGATGAACCGCTTGCTCGATTTTGTGTACACCAGCAAAATCACGCCGGAATCGGCCCTCACCATGAAGCTGACCAACGACGCCCAGCAGCCGTTTCTGGATGGGAAGGGCGTGTTCTTGCGCCTGTGGATTACTAGCGCCAACGCGTTCGACAGCGACACGTCCAAAGTCAAGGGCAAATGGGGCGTCGTGCCGCTCCCGTCCAACGACGCTACCAAACCAGGGCCAGGCTGCTTGGGCACCTGGAACCTCGGCGTGTCCAAATTCTCCAAGCATCAAGCCGAGGCCGGTCAGGTCATCCAGTGGCTCAGCACGGCCGAGCAGCAGACCAACCGCTACCTCGCCAACGGCAACATCCCGTCGCGATCGGCAGTGTTTCAAGACCCGCAAGTGAAGGCGAAGTATAGCTACGTCGACGCACTCACCCCGGTGTTCGAGTCATTGAAGCCGCGTCCGGTCACGCCCTTCTACTCCCAGATGTCGGCCGATGCCATCCAGCCCAACTTCGGCGCAGCTATGGGCAAGCAAAAGTCGGCCGAGCAAGCCATCAAGGATATGACGACGAAGCTTCGATCTATTACCAGTTAGGGCAGCAGGCCGTGTGCCATCCGCCACAGCAACCGGCGCCATGGCGTCACTGACCACGCGCCGGACCGGCGTCGGGCGCAAATGGTCGGTTCAGGAACGCGAAGAGACGCGCTTCGCGCTCCTGCTGATCCTGCCCGCGATGGCCACTGTCGCGCTGATTGCGTTCTTGCCTCTGGGTCGTGCCTTCTGGCTGAGCCTGTTCCGCATCAACTTGCGCTTCGCCAATACGCCCCAACCGTTCGTGGGCTTGCAGAACTACGCGACCATCCTGGTCGACGACCGCTTCCACAACTCGCTGCGCGTCGTGGCCATCATTGGCGGCGTCTCGCTCACCGCCGAACTCGTGCTCGGCATGATTATCGCGCTGGTGGTCAACAGAGAATTTGCGGGCCGGGGCCTGGTGCGCGCCTCGATCCTGATCCCCTGGGCGCTCACCACCGTCGTGTCGGCCAAGATGTGGCAGTTGATTTACCAAGCCGACTATGGCGTGTTCAACAGGCTCCTCAACGACCTGCACATCATGCATGGGTACCTGCCCTGGATAGCCGATCCGCAAGTGGCGCTGCCCGCCATGATCGGCGCCGACATCTGGAAGACCACCCCCTTTATGGCCCTGCTACTGCTCGCGGGTCTCCAGATGATCCGGGCCGACATCTATGAATCGGCGGCCATCGATGGGTCCAACGCCTGGCAGAGCTTTTGGCGCATTACAGTACCTCTCCTCAAGCCCACGATCCTGGTGGCGCTGCTCTTCCGGCTCATTGACGTGGCGCGGATGTTCGACTTGCCGTTCGTGCTGACCAATGGCGGCCCTGGCTTTGAGACCGAGACGGTGACGCTGTACACCTACCGCACGCTGTTCCAGAATCTGCAGTTTGGCACTGGTTCGGCGCTCGCATTCACGACGTTCCTGTTTGTTGTCGGCGTGAGTTTCATCTTTATCAAGGTGCTGGGGGCGCCAGCAGGTGGTAGTACGGGCGGAGGTCGCTAATTGCAGGCACAGCCGGTTCCACGCACCAAGGCCGGTACGCTGATCACCAGCCAGCGCCGGGTGCGCACGCGCCTGCTGCTCAACCAGGCCAACCGCGTGCTGTTCTTCCTGTTTGTGGTCCTGTTCGTGGTGTTCTGCGTGGCGCCGTTCGCCTGGGCCATCATCACGTCGCTGAAGAGCAACGACGCTATCTACCGTTCACCCACCGATTACTGGCCCAACCCTATCGACTTTAGTAACTGGCTCAAGGTACTGACGCTGCAGCGGTTTATTCAATCGCTCATCAATAGCACCATCGTGGCGTCGGTCGCCACCGCGCTGTCGCTCGCTATCGGATCGATTTGCGCCTACGCCCTGGCCAGGTTGCGCTTCCCGGGCAAGAACCTCGTGCTCGCGATCATCCTGGCTGTGGCGATGTTCCCCGGCATCTCTATCGTGAGCCCGCTGTACCTGCAATTCCGCGATTGGGGCCTCATTAACAGCAAGCTGTCGCTCATCCTGCCCGATGTCACCTTCACGTTGCCGATCTGCATCTGGACCCTCAATGCCTTCTTCCGGGACCTGCCGCTGGAGCTCGAAGAAGCCGCCCGCGTGGACGGCTGTTCGCGCGCTGGGACGTTCGTGCGCATCGTCGCCCCTCTTGCTGCTCCCGGCGTCTTCACCACGGCGATCCTGCTGTTCATTTCTGCCTGGAACGAGTTTCTGTTCGCGCGCACGTTCATGAGCATCCAGTCCAACTACACAGCGCCGGTGGCGATTGCGCAGTTTGAAGGCGCCGACGTCGCCGCCGCCACGGCGTGGGGAGAGATTTCCGCTGCCGCCGTGGCCGTCACCCTGCCCCTGGTCGTGGGGGTTCGCGTCTTCCCGCGGCGGAGCGGCGCCGGTCTCCCGGCTGGCGCGGGCGAGGGCTCACGGCGCCGGGGGGTGG
>JANWJO010000154.1 GCA_025449435.1 Chloroflexota bacterium
CGCATCGGGGGGACGTTGCGCCGGAAGTTTGGGTGATGAACCTCCGTTGCGCCTGCTCCCCTCCCCGAGCGGGGAGGGGCGGGGGGTGAGGTCCGTCTAAACACTCCCCAAGCCGGCCGTACCCGGCGGCGGCGGCTGCCAGGGCGGTAATTGGGGCACACCTGTTTGGCGCTGCCCCAACGCGATGTAGCTGGCACGCAGGGCAGGTTGCAGCCAGTCACTTAGCAGCGCCCGGCAGGCCAGTTGCACCTCCGGGCGCGGGGCGCCAGCAGCACGCGTGCGCAGCGCCGCCTCAAACGCGGCTGCGCTCGAGGGATGGGTAGCGAACCACTCCAGCACTTCCTGGTAAGTGTCGCGCACCGCCGCCGTGGGAAAAGCAATGGCTTTGCCTTGCACCTGCGCCGCCATGTGAGCTAACTCGCCGAGGCAGAACTGGCCCACCGCCTCGGGCGGCACAGCAGCAGTTGCGCGATGGGATGCCCCCATACCTACCCCCGTCCCCTCCCCAGCACTGGCAGAGGCCTTGCGCCGCCCATCTTCCGGCACCTACGTCCCCCTACGGGGGGACTTGTGGATGGTTGTCAGGTTGGGATGCTCGGTGATCATGGCGCTTTCGTCTATGAAACGTGTGCGTGCCGGGTGCCAATGACTAGCGCTGTGCACGCGCCCAGCAGCGCTAGGCCAGCGGCCGCTACTAACGACAGTGGCAGCCCTGATGCAAAACTCGCAGGACCGGTGACGGACTCCTGCGCTGTGAAGACCGCTGTGGCAACGGCTACTCCAAACGCCCCACCAAACCGTTGTAACGTATTGATCGCTCCCGACGCCTTACCGAGGTCCGCTGGTGCAACGGCGTTCAACGCCGCGGTCGTCACCGTAGCAAACGGCATGGCGATGCCCGTTCCCGCCAGCACCAAGGGCACGATCTCAGCGGCATACCCTGAGCCTGTGCTGACAACGTGCGCCAACCAGCTCAGGCTACCGGCGTACAGTAGCAGGCCAAACACGATCAGCGGGCGCTGGCCTATGCGATCTGACAGCGCGCCTGCCAGTGGCGCTACGATGAGCGGTGTGGCCGTCATCGGCAGGAAACGCAGCCCGGCGTCGAGTGGGCCGTACCCGAGGGCGATTTGCAAGTACTGGGCAAAGGTGAACGGCATCGCGATGAGCGCGGCGGTCATCATGAACGCCGTGGCGCACGCGGCCGCGAAGGCGCGATTGGCGAACAGGTGCAAGGGAAGCATGGGCGCCTGCGCCTGGCGCTCCCAGATCACAAACGCCGCGACCAGGAGAACGCCGGCTGTCAGCGCCGCCACAATCGCAGGGCTCGTCCAGCCCAAGTCGTTGCCGCGCATCAACGCCCAAATCAGGCTGACCGCGCCGCTTGAAATCAAGGCTGCCGCGGGTAAGTCGAGACGCGTCACGGGACCACGGCTTTCTGGCAGCCGGGTGCGTGCGAACAGCGTCGCCAGTATTCCTACTGGCACGTTGATCCAGAAGATCCAATGCCAGTCAATCCCTTGCGTCACCACGCCACCGACGAGTGGCCCCGCCGCGATGGCAAGCCCCGACAGTCCGCCGAGGATGCCTATCATCGCGCCGCGCCGTTCGGGTGGGAAGGCCGTAGCCAGCAAGGTGACGCTGAGGGGTGCCATAATCGCACCACCTAAGCCTTGGACCGCCCGCGCCGCGAGAAGCCAGCCTATGCTAGGTGCGAGCGCGCAACTGGCCGACGCTGCCGTGAACAGCGCCAGACCGAAAGTGAACACACGCCGGCGGCCAAACCGGTCGCCCAGCGCCGCGGCGGTCACAATGCCGCCCGCTGCCGCCAGCGTGTAGATGTTGATCACCCAGCCCAGCACGGCCACGCTCGACCCTAGGTCACGCCGGATCGCTGGCAGCGCGGTGGTGACCACTAATAGGTCGAGCGACACCATAAAGAACGCTACACCGGCTAGCGCAACCACCCATGCCGGGTTGAAGGTGGCGATGCCTGCCGTGCTTCGTGCAGTCTGCGGCTGAATCGTTGCCAGTTGCGTTACCAAGAAATACCCCTCAGTTGCTTATCGCTTGCAGCTCCGTTGTGGAACCGCACGTGGTCGCCCGCGGTCAGTAACTAGCATCATGCAAGTAATGCTATACCAGGTATACTGGCAACATGCAAGTGACTGGAGGTGCCTGGCGATGAAACGCAAAAACCTCGCCGGAATGGTTTGCCCCATCGCGCGCGCCCTCAATGTGGTGGGCGATTGGTGGACGTTGCTGGTTGTTCGCGACGCTCTGGATGGCGCTCGCCGCTTCGACGACTTTCGTGCCAGCGGCATTGCCGACAACATCCTCAGTGCCCGGTTGGAGTTGCTGGTCAACGAAGGGATCTTCGAGCGCCAGCCCTACCAGGAGCATCCCCCGCGCTACGAGTACGTGCTTACCGACAAGGGCAACGACCTCATGCCGGTGCTGGTTGCATTGGGGATATGGGGGTTGCGCTGGACGCCCGGACCAGGCATGCCGCCGAGCGTCAAGAGGCGTACTACTGCCGCTGTACTCGCAGCCTATTCCCCGTTCGGGGAGAGCGGGGCAGGGTTACGAGATATGCCCCCTCAGTAGTCCTCCCGAGTGTGGGGACGAGCTAGCAGGGGCTTGGGTGGTGGCACCGCGTCAACTGGCCACCTCCACACTGCTCCCGGCCCAATGACCAATAGTATCGAGATCGTGGCGGGACTGGGAGTGGGGTTGCGCACCACCTCCCTTTACATCGCCTCTTCACTACTGACTTCGCCCGCTTGCTCCGCGTAGCCCATCTCATGGAGCGCGCCGCGTATGGCGCTGGCGGCCATCTCTAGCTCGGTGGAGCTGGTCTGCCGGGCGTGGTGAAAGTCCAGGTCGCGCATGCTGTCCATAGGGATCACGTGCAAGTGGGTGTGGGGCACCTCGAGGCCGGCGATTACCAGGCCGATGCGTTGCGTGCCGAAACTGGCGTGCTGAGCCTTGCCGATGAGCTGTGCCACGGTCATGAGGTGCGTCACTAGGTCGGCCGGCAGGTCCAGCCAGTGGTCGATTTCCTCGACTGGCACCACCAGCGTATGGCCCGGGTGTACCGGCTCGATGGTGAGAAAGGCCACACACGCGCTATCTTTCCACACGAAGTGGCCAGGCAGCTCGCCGTCGATGATGCGTGTGAACAGCGAAGGCATCGGTTCTCCCTCAAGGGCAATGCCGGTTGCGCGCGGTAGCACACAGCCGCCTGGCGGCCCATGTACAAGATTGTCGCATGGTACGGGTCCGCGCTTATGGGTTGACTGCTCCCATGACTTTTGCGCTAGGCGCGGAGAGAGCTTGCACCTGGGCTTCGATGTGCCGGACCGCTGCCATGTCGAACTGCCGGTCGCCCAGCACCACTGGCTCGCCAAAGCGCACCACCACCCGCCGCTTCTTCCCCCAATCGTAGTACAGGCCGGTTGGCACAATGGGGATGTCCTTGCCACATTGCCGCTGCGCCTGGCGCGCCAGCCGCACAAAGCCTGCCCGGAACGGTAAAAACTGGTCGCCAGCTTGTTTGGGGGTGTAAAACGGGTCGAGGTTGGGATAGGCCTCTGGAAAGATCACCAGCACGCGCTGCTCGCGCAGCAAGTCGAGCGCCATGCGCCAGGCCTGACGCAGGAAGTGGGTTGCTTCGGGCGGGCGGTCTAGCTTGGCTTTGAGGGGCGTCCGGCGGACCCGGTCGGGGCGTAGCACCGCTGGCCAGCGTCCGGCGCGTGCTAGCCACTCCAGCGCCTTGCCAAACCGCCGGTGTTGCACCCAATCCACCGCCACCATAATGTGGGTCTGGCGCGGGATGGTCGAGAGCATGATCAAGCCGTCGTAGGCGTTGTGGTAGTGGCGGCTGGCGATGATCAATGGGCCGTTGCTGGGTAGGTGCTCGATGCCTTCCACCGTCACATGCAAACGGCTGTGCAGGAGCACGTGGCACACTGGGCGCAGCACGCGCCAGGCTACCTCATCGAACACCGAAGTGTGAGCCGGCTTCCGTTGTTCGCGCGGCACATCGTCGCGCCGTGCACCTGCCCCCACTATACCCCTGAACCGAGCAGCCTAGGCCAGCAGTTTCTCTAGCTCGATCCAGGCGGGGCGCGGCTGGAAGCCCAGGGCAATGTTGATGCCCAACATGGCGGCGTTGATGGCGTCGTTGTCTGTGCGGATCTGGGCGTAGCCGTGGTCGATGGCATAGCGAGTGCCGTGCAGCTTGAGCGCGAGGGCGATACCTCGCTTGCGATGGCTGCGCACCACGCCGGTGAGACCCTGATAGAGCACCTGCGGATTGACAGGATGCTGGTACAGCGCGGTCATACCCACGTACTGTTCACCATCCTTGGCAATGAAAAAGGCGTCGGGCAGCGCCGATGGGATGTCGACCGACTGCTGCACAAACTCGTTATAGGCCATAGGTGTGGGTTGATGGGTCGATGGCACATCGAGCTCACACGCCGAGCACAGCTCGTGGAGGGGGTGCAGCGCATCGGGCGTGCGGCGCAGTTCCTGAGCCAGGGTAGTAATGGTGATGCCCTGCTGGGCCACGCGCTCCTGGGCCCCGGCAAACCGGCCGAACTCGAACGAGGCCAGATCCAATCCCGATTCCAGGTCGCGCTTGGTTTCGGCAAAGCCGCGCTGCTGGCAGAAGGTGAGCGCGCGCGGCAACGCTTCCCACACGTTAGTGAGCACGCGGGTGGCTTGGCGCTGGCGGAGTTCGTCGAGTAGTCGCGCGTAGCAGGCGCTGCCCAGCCCCTGCCCCTGCGCCGGTGGATCCACCATAATCGTGATGTTGTAGTGTAGCGGCTGGAGCTCGAGCATGCGGTGATCGAGGGATGCATAGGCAGCCAGCGAACCATCTGGGCGGTCGGCCACCAGCCGCAGCCGGTCGAACTTACTGGCGTCGAACACCTTGGTGTGAAAGTGAGTCATTTCCTCCACCGTGGTGCCGTCGTCCGTATAGATAGCGTTGTTGATGGCGGTGAGGCCGGGGTTATCGGCGTCGCGGTACGGGCGGAGTGTGATGGGCACGCGTCGATCCCTCTCTCGGTGATGTGGGTGGGTGCTATGGCAGCAGGAGCAGTATACCAGAGGAACACGACCCCACCCCTCCCGCTTTAGGCTTCTTTTTACCCACATCATTGCGGGTTACTTGTTTGGCGGCAAGGCACAACCCCATGCCCTGGGGGCACCCGGCGCGGGGTTGACCCTCAACGCCCCGCCCTATCCGCGCCACGTTCACCCTCCCCTTGCTCCACATGTGGGTAAAAGGAAGCTTCAGGGCAGGGGGATGGGGTGCGACTCCCCTCTATCCCGGCGCCACGGTGGTCGTGAGCGTCTCTTCCTTGTTCAGGTCGACATCGGGCTCACCTTGCACTGGCGCATCGAGCGGCACTTCGGTGACCAGCGGCAGCGACAGCAGACC
>JANWJO010000155.1 GCA_025449435.1 Chloroflexota bacterium
CTTGCTGCACACCCCCCTTTATGCCGACCACGTCGCACTCAATGCACGGATGGGTGCGTTTGCCGGCTGGGACATGCCCATTTCGTACCAGGGCATTCTGGCGGAACACACCGCCGTTCGCCAAGCAGTTGGTGTCTTCGACATTAGCCATATGGGGCGTGTATGGGTTGAAGGAGACGGCGCGGCTGACTTCGTGCGCCGGGTCAGCGTTAACGACAGCGACGCGCTCAAGCCAGGTGAGGCCCAGTACAGCCTACTGTGCCGTCAAGACGCCTCGACCCTCGATGATATCCTGGTGTATCGGTTTGACTCACGCTGGCTCATTGTTGTCAACGCGGGCAATCGGGAGCGAGACATCGCTTTCCTGCAGGCACACCTGCCACCGAGCGTCAAGTTGCGCGACGAAACGCTCAACACCGCCATGCTCGCGATACAAGGGCCCGCCGCCGTAGGGCTCACGCGCAAACTCTCCCAGGGGCTGCCGGAGCGCGTCCGCCGCTATCACGCTGTTGAGGCAAGCTTGTTGGGCGTTCCGGCCTTGTTTGCTCGTACTGGATACACCGGCGAGGACGGTTTCGAGGTAACGCTACCGGCCAGCGCGGCGCACCAGGTTTGGCACGAATTGCTCGAGCAGGGTGTGCCTGACGGTTTGCAGCCATGTGGATTGGGTGCGCGCGACACGCTCCGCCTGGAGGCTGGCCTCCCTTTGTACGGCCATGAACTCACGGACACGACCACTCCATTCTCCGCTGGCTTGGGCAGGTTCTGTGATCCTAACAAGCTCGACGGAATTGCTTCCAGCACACTGGCCCGCCTGCGTACGACCGGCGACGAATTTGAATTGTTTGGGGTGGTACTCGACTCGCGAACGCCAGCGCGCAGCGACACGCCCGTATTTTCTGGTCCTGACCAGATTGGCGTCGTCACCAGTGGTACCTTCGCACCGACTGTTCAACGTAGCATTGCGATCGTCCGCCTGCGAGCACGTAGCGCCTCAGAAGGGTCGCGTGTCGAGCTCGAAGTGCGCGGCCAGCGCTGGCCGGCTTCCGTGGTGCGCCTGCCGTTTTATCGTAGAACACGGCCGGGCGCACCGGGCAGCTTGTAAAATGGCTCGCCTCCAGATCGGCAACTTGGATGACCGACTGAGCGCTTGACGGATGCGTCAGAATAGCCGGGGGGATACGTGACACCAACCGATCGTCGATATACCAGAGAGCACGAATGGGCGCGCGTCGATGCAGGCGTTGCAGACATTGGCATCACGGCCCACGCGCAGGAGCAACTCGGCGACGTGGTGTACGTTGAGTTGCCCCGAGTTGGCGCTCTCGTGAAGGCGGCCAGTGCGTTCGGCAGCGTTGACTCGTTCAAAGCGTCGTCGGCACTGTTCGCTCCAGTCAGTGGAGAGGTCATCGCCACCAACGGCGAACTGGACGCCAAGCCAGAACTGGTTAACCAGGACCCCTATGGTGCTGGTTGGATGATCCGTGTCCGTCTTTCAACTCCAAGTGAATTCGATGACTTACTCACCGCCGAGAGTTACGACTCGTTCGTTAGCAATGAGACTGCCCACGCATGACTTATTCGCCACATACACCGGCTGATCGTGAGCGCATGGCCCAGGCCATTGGCATCAATTCGACGAGCGATCTTTTTCAGTCAATTCCTGGTGAACTTCGCGCCGCACCCCTCAACCTTCCTCCGGCCCTCACAGAGCTGGAATTGCAGCGCACCTTTGCTACTCTCGCTCGCAAGAACGTACACGCTGATGGCGCTGCCATGTTTGTCGGCGCAGGCGCGTATTTTCATTACATCCCGGCGGCTGTGGGCGCCCTTTCATCGCGCGGTGAGTTTCTCACCTCCTATACGCCGTACCAACCGGAGGTGAGCCAGGGCACGCTGCAAGCCATGTATGAGTTTCAGAGCATGGTGTGCGCCTTGATGGGCATGGAAGGCGCGAATGCTTCCGTGTATGACGGGGCGACAGCGCTAGTAGAAGCCACCACCATGGCACGCAACATTACCGGCAGGGATACGGTAGTTGTGCCTGCCGCAGTGCACCCCCACTATCTCTCGACACTTCGAGCCTACGGCGTTCCCCTTCGCTTGCTCTCCGCACCCTTGGACGGCCGGCTGACCTTGTCACCCAGCGACTTGGAACATGTCCTCGACAAGGACGTGGCAGCACTGGTTGTGCCGAGTCCCAATCTGTTCGGGGCGTTGGAGCAATGGTCCGACTTGTTCGATATGGCGCACAAGGTTAGGGCCATGTCGATCGCCGTTGCCAGCCCCATAGCGCTTGGGTTGATCGAGAGTCCTGGCACCCTGGGGGCCGATATTGCGGTAGCTGAGGGCCAGCCATTGGGGATCAACCCCTCATTTGGCGGCCCAGCGCTCGGCCTCATGGCTACAAAAGCACAGCACCTCCGGCACTTACCTGGCAGAATCGTGGGGCGCGCCACCGACCGCGATGGCCGTCACGGCTATGTGCTCACGTTACGAGCGCGAGAGCAGGATATCCGGCGGGAACGCGCCGCTTCCAACATCTGCACGAATCAGTCGCTCATGGCCCTGCAAGCGGCGATCTACATGTCGCTCCTCGGCAAGGAGGGACTGCGCGAGGTGGCTACGGTGTGTACCCAGCGCGCCCACTACGCTGCCCGGCAGATTGCCCAGCTCCGTGGTTATAGCGTCTCTAGCGCACCGTTCTTCCACGAATTCGTTGTGACGTGTCCCCGACCTGCCAATGCCGTCGTTGATGCTTTGCTCAACGACGGCATCGTAGCTGGCGTCCCACTGGGGCAGTGGTTTCCGGAACGTGATCGACAACTCCTGGTGTGTGTCACCGAAATGAACGAGCGAGCAGAGATTGATCGCCTGGTTGATGGTTTAGGAGCGTTGTCATGAGCACCCTCGCGGCTGTGGCGACCCCGGTGCCTACCGTCTTCAGACCGAATGAGCCCACCATCTTTGAACTTGGCTCCCCTGGAAGGAGAGGTCCTGGCGTTCCAACCTCAGGCGTTCCCGGCCCAGACGTCGAGGACCTGATTCCCGCGGAGTTCCTTCGCAGGTCTGCATTGCCGCTCCCAGAAGTCGCCGAACGGGACGTCGTTGGCCACTTTACGCGGCTTTCTCAGCTCAACTTCAGCGTGGACGGCCAGATGTATCCGCTGGGTTCGTGCACCATGAAGTACAACCCTAAAGTGAACGACCTGATCGCGGCCATGCCGGGCTTCGCGCGTCTTCACCCGCTTCAGCCTGAGTCCACGGTGCAAGGCGCGCTCCAACTACTGTTCGAGTTGCAACAGGAGCTCGCCGAGATCGCCGGTATGGATGCCGTGACGTTACAGCCGGCGGCTGGCGCACACGGTGAGCTCACCGGTATGCTGATCATTCGCGCGTACCACCGGGCACGTGGCGATACCAAGCGCACCGTAGTACTGGTACCTGCCTCCGCGCACGGCACAAATCCGGCGACGGCCCATATTGCTGGTTTCACTGTACGGGAACTGCCTACCAACCCTTCCGGCGGGATCGACCTCGATGCCTTGCGGCGATCGCTCGATGACACTGTCGCTGGGCTGATGTTGACCAATCCAAGCACATATGGCCTGTTCGAGGCCGATGTTGCCTTGGTCACCAAGTTGGTACACGACGCCGGCGGCCAGGTGTATGGCGATGGCGCCAACATGAACGCCATCTTGGGCATCACCCGGCCCGGCGACGCTGGCATCGACGTTATGCACTTTAATACCCATAAGACATTCTCCACACCGCACGGCGGCGGTGGCCCGGGCGCCGGACCGGTTGCAGTCAAGGCCCACCTAGAGCCGTTCTTGCCCACTCCAGTCGTGGTGGAGCGGGATGGCCACTATGCTTTCGACAAGGATCGGCCGCACAGTATTGGTCACGTCCGCGCGTTCTGGGGAAGCTTTAGTGTGTTGGTACGCGCACTTGCCTACATTCGGGCTCACGGTGCCGCTGGCCTACAGGAGATCGCCGAAGACTCGGTGCTGGCTGCCAATTATGTGCGCGCTCGTTTGTTAGACCGCTATCCCTCGCGCTACGCCAGTACATGCATGCACGAGGCGTTGCTGCAATCCACGGCGTGGAAAGCCGGCGGCATCGGTGCGTCGGATGTAGCCAAGCGGCTGCTTGATTATGGCTTTCACGCGCCGACGACCTATTTCCCGCTTGGAGTCCCCGAGGCGTTACTCATCGAGCCCACGGAGACGGAAAGCATCGAAACGCTGGACCGCTTTATCGAAGCCATGCTTACGATCGCCGATGAAGCCGATCGCGAGCCAGCACTCCTCCGAGAGGCACCACTCACCGCCCCGCGCCGCCGGTTCGACGAAGTTGCCGCGGCTCGGCGACCAGAAGTGTGCTATCCCTCCTGCTGTATATTCTGAAGAAGGAATGCAATCGTGCCTCAAGAATCGACAAGTGCGGCTGGCATCGCGTGGAACCTGTCTGACCTGTTTGATAGCCCTACGGATCCGCGCATTAATCAAATCCTCGAGGAATGCCAGCAGGGCGCCGATCAACTGGCCCTAGACTACCGGAATCGCATTAACACGCCGGAAGGGCCAACGCCGGCTTTTCTTCTCAGCGCGCTCGAGCGCTTCGAGGTATGGACTGACAAGCTCTACCGCGTGG
Organism: Chloroflexota bacterium; assembly: GCA_025449435.1. The sequence continues at coordinate 4,657 of JANWJO010000155.1, forward strand.
CAGCTTACGCTCAGCTGTTATATGCGGCCGATACTCAAACACAAGCGCACCGCGATTTGCAAGAACGCGTCGATCAAAAGTACACAGCACTTGCGAACACAATCTTGTTCTTCGACCTGGAGTGGCGCGCACTACCCGATGATGTGGCTGCACGCATCAGCAGTGATGCCGTATTAGCAACATACAAACATTACCTTGAGCGAGAACGTCAGTTTCGCTCGCATACCCTCACCGAGCCCGAAGAAAAGGTCATTAACGAGAAGGATGTCACGGGCAGCCAGGCTTGGGCTCGATTGTTTACCGAGCAACAAGCCGGCATCGTGTTTAAGCTGGAACGTGACGGCCAAGAACAACAGCTGAATCAGTCACGGTTGCTCGCATTGCTGTACGAACCGGAGCGCAATCTACGTAAGCAGGCCCACGATACGTTCTATCACACCCTGGCCGGGCACGCTTCGGTGATGGCCTTCGTGTATGAAACGCTTATTCTCGACAAGCTCACCGAGGATCGATTACGAGACTTCTCCAATCCTATGGCGGCACGGCACTTGCGTAACGACGTGAGCGAGGCAGCCGTCGAACAGATGATGAAGGTAACGGCTGACAATTACTCAATCGCACACGACTACTTCCGGCTCAAGGCGAAGGTGCTGGGCCTCGATCCGCTCATGATTTACGACCAGTACGCCCCGATGGGGACATCGGTGTCCAAAGTCCCTTACGTTGAAGGAAAGACCATAGTCCTGGACGCGTTGCGGGCAGCGTCGCCCCGCTTAGAGCAGCTCGCAGCGCAATTCTTCGAGAAGGGATGGATCGACGCTGATCCGCGTAGTGGAAAACGTGGCGGTGCTTTCTGCATGGGAGTGTCGCCCACCATGCACCCCTATATCTTGTGCAACTACACCGATACAGCCCGCGATGTGATGACCGTTGCGCACGAGATGGGGCACGGGCTACACGACCTGCTGGCATCCAAGCAAACGTTGTACAACTATCATCCCACGCTCCCCCTTGCCGAGACCGCGTCGGTCTTCAGCGAAATGCTCACCTTCGACATGTTGACAAAGCGCGTCAACGATCCGAAGGAATTGCTTATCCTGGTGGCTGGCAAAGTTGAGGAGATTTTTGCCACCGTGTTTCGCCAGAACGTGCTGACGCAGTTTGAGCGTTCGGCCTTCGATGCGCGAAAGCAGGGACGCCTCACACCTGAAGCCCTGGGAGATCTTTGGATCTCCGCCAACAGTCCGTACTATGGTGATGCGCTCACCATGACCGCCGAGTATCGCGGTGGCTGGTCGTACATCCCCCATTTCATCCACACGCCGTTCTATTGCTATGCGTACGTGTTTGGTGAATTGCTGGTCCTGGCTCTGTATGCGATGTATCGCCAGGAGGGTGCGTCCTTCATCCCGCGCTATCTTCGCCTGCTGGAGGCCGGAGGAAGTGAGTCTCCGGCAGATCTGTTAAAGGACTTGGGTGTCGATATTGCCGATCCGCTGTTCTGGAATCGCGGCTTTACCGAACTGCGCCGAATGGTGGATTGGGTGGGACAGCTCGTCGAACAAACGTCGGCCGGCCACTAGCAATCAGCGAGGTCCGGCCCCAAGGCGGCGCGGAGAACGGCAGCGGCGCAATGAATTGGCGGCTACTGGTCTTCATCGCTTCGCGCCATGCTGGTTGGTCAATGGTGCTTGGCTTGGTAGCTGCCTGCGCGGTCGCGATCCTCACGTTTGGTGTGGGCGTGGCACAAGATCGTGTGCCAACCCATTGGTGTAGTCTTACCGTACAAGGGTTCACGACGGTGTATGGTGGCCCGGCTGTGACCGAGTCGGTGGAGGTCTATTCGGGCGGCAAGAAGGGTACGACGATGTATGTCGTCGATACACCAGGCAACGCTGGCGTAGCGATGACTAAGTTGCCTTGTGGCCGGTATACGCTGTGGGCACCGCGAGCACCCGGCGACCCACAAACGGTGCCTGTAAATGTAACCTTAGACGTTGATCAAGCCATAAATCTTCAGGCGGAGACTCGTAAAGCGCATTATCTTCCCTGAGTCACTTCAGCCAGGTGCTGTATCTGCCTCCTGATCTCGAACAGGATGATGCCGGCGGCAACGGCGACGTTGAGTGAATCAAGGGCGTGGGCCATCGGAATGCGCACGCTTTCGGTGGCTAAGTCTGTGGCCGCCGGAGAAAGGCCCTCGGCTTCGTTCCCAACCATAACGCACATGGGGCCGCCTGCGGCGAGTTCCGTGTAGGATCGATCAGCCGTGGGCGTTGCGGCCACAAACCTCACGCCAGCCTCGCGCCAGCTCTGCAATTGTGGAATGTCGATGTCTTGAACAATCGGCAGGTGAAACAGTGCCCCGGTCGATCCTGTCGATACTTGCCAACTGAGCGCATCACAAGAGCCTCGTGTGAGCAAGAGGGCCTCGGCACCGCACCCGTAAGCAGTCCGTACAAGCATGCCGAGATTGCTTGGATTGGCGATGGCATCGGCCAGGACAAACAAACTGTTCGCGTGCACAACGATGCTCGACAGATCTGGTGCCTGCCACAGCAACAGCGTGATCACTTCGGGAACATAGGCACGTTGGACAAGTCCGCGCATCGTGCCTTCAGAAACGCTGGCGTGCGGAACACGCCGCTCGACGAGTTGTTGTACAAGCGGCTGGAGCGTCGGATCACTGAGCATCGCCGGGCTGTACAACACACAGACAATGGGCGCCTGAGCATCCAAGGCGCGTCGCAGGAGTACAGGCCCATGAACGGCGTAGGCTCCGCTGTCGCGACGGCCCCCTTCAGTACGGGTTAGGCGAGCCAGGGCCAGCGCTGGGTGCTTAATGCTGTCCAATCGATTGCCATACACGGCGGCTATCGCTTGCGCACTGGTTGTAGAACCCAGTGAAGCGGTGAGCCGTTCGATGGCTACGTCCCTCATCTTGTGAGTATGCATGGCGTATAGCGTCGCATGCCGATTCGCAAGGTTGTTTGTAAGGTGGAGACCCTAATGTCTCATCAAGACTAGTACCAAAAAGCTAGCCCATTGGGTATGTGTGGGATGGGTACTTTAGTGGTATGATCATGTCGTTGAAGAACCCGGCCCAGAAGGAGAATTGGATGACTATTCCATTGATCGGCAGGAGCCGGGGAGTTCGCGCCCTTATCGTGAGTGGCGCCGTCATTGCTGGTGCTCTTTTGTTGGAAGGGACGCCAGCGTTTTTGGTTGCCTACGGGCAAAGTGCAGGGCCGACGCCACACGCAACCGTTGCGCCAGTAGCGGTGCCCGTTGGCGCTACCGTCGCTGTTAAGGTGAATTTGCCCGCGCGGATGCCGGCTACCGGCGCTGGTGGCGGTCAGTAGCGCTCGACACCACTTGAGGAGTCCATGCCAATCCCTCGCAGCTGCTCCGCGCAACTGGGAGGGATTGGCTAGGTTAAGGCCCACTGCCAGATCAGCGCGTTACCCTTCACCGGCGACTTCGTCCATGCGGCAGTAGACGAGGCGCAAGGGAATGAAGCGTGCGTCAATCCTCTAGCGCGGCCTTCACCACCTCTGAGGATGCGGTTTCGCCTCCAGAGTTTGGCTTGTTCTATCGGACTACATACGAGCAGATTCGATCCTACCTTCAGCGCATGATCGGCAACGTTGAAGATGCCCATGATCTCACCGTGGTGAGTTTCGAAAAGGCTTTCAAGAACTGGGAGCGCGCTCCCGCTGGCAAGGAAATCCCCTGGCTGTACCGTATCGCTACCAACACTTGCCTGGATGAGATCCGGCGCCGGCGGCTCATTCGGTGGCAACCCCTGGATACGTTCGTCCGTGTATTTAGTCCTCGCCAGGTTGCTCGCGATGACCCGGAGCGGGATGCAGTACGCAATGAAGCGCGCGCGCTAGTACGATCAGCCCTCGACAAGCTCAGTCCAAGGCATCGCGCCGCACTCATCATGCGTGAATGCCAGGGGCTATCCTGTGACGAAATTGGCGAGGCGATGGGCGTGAGCCGCGACGCTGCCAAGCAGCTCCTATTCCGTGCCCGTCATCAACTTAAGGAGCAGTATCTCCACCTCGGCGGTGAGCCCCTGGATGGCTAGCCAGGACGTTGCCGCCTGTAATGCGGCACTGCTGTCAGCCTACTACGACGATGCGTTACCGGAATGGCAGACGAGCGATGTCCGCCTCCACCTGCGCACATGCGGGCGATGCCAGCGCGAACTCGATCGCTATGCGGCGATCAGCCGCGTCCTAAATTCTTACCCGCTTGAACGCCAGCATGTCTCATCGCGCCCTCGCAACCGTGGGCCCGAAGCAACGTGGCGCTTCGTCGCCCTGCTCGCCGTCTGCGTCGTCTGCGCGGTGGTCGTCAGGACTGCAGTGGTGAACCTGCCTATGCTTGGATCGAGCGTGACGGTCTTCCCGCCGAGTGGTGCCGTCAACGTCAGCACCACCACACCGATCCGGTTGCTGTTCGATCAGGCAGTGAATCAGACGGTGCTCGAACAGTCGTTGCAACTTGACCCCTCCACGCCAGTCAGCCTGGTGTGGGATACCCCGCGTGATGTCGAGCTGTTACCTGGATCACCCCTCTTGCCAGGGCAGCGCTACACCGTTACGGCGAAGGTCGAGGCTGTAGCTGGCCATAGTTCAAGCGAAGCTATGGAGCTCACGACGTTCCTCACCACGGCGGCGGATGCCACCTCAGCTTCCAAGGCAGGCACCGCCAATATGCCGGGAAGCGTCGGACTCGCACCCCACCTGACAGCTAACTGGGAGCCGGCGCCCGCCAGCTCGATGCCGGTGTTGGCGCCGCCGGCACAGGTTGCTTTGCCACACGGTGATGACAAGGACGCCGATCTGACTGGCATCACCACTAGCCTACCGGCGAATGAAAGCCCCTTCGCTGGTGCTGCCAGCGTAGCTGGTTCACTCGGCGCTGCTCATGCGACAGCCGATCCACCGACGGTGACGACGGCTTCTTCGAGCACGTGTCCCGTTGCGATAGCGACGTCGCTTCGCGACATATTGCACGCACGCCAGAGTATCGCGGCCAGTTTGGGCTGCGCCTTGGTGACGCGGCAATCCGTTCCAACCTTGAGCCAGATGTACGAACGTGGTGTACTGCTGATGAGCCCAAGTGATGGCGAACTGTACGAACTCTTCGCCGATGGACGCTGGCTTACCGTTAAATGGGGCGCGGGGATAGTACAGCCGTCCGGTTCGCCAGCCGGGACTGAGGCGTCAGCGTTTGACACCTTTCGCTCAGCTAATCCTCTGCTCGCTGCTTCGCTCGGGAACCCATTAGGTAATCAACAGCAAGCGACGGCTGTTTTCGTTGGTTTTGAACGTGGTCGGGTGCTGAGCTTTGGAGGTCTGACCTATATCTTGGCGAGTCAGTCGCCCTGGCTTCGCTTCGTCGATCCCAGCGGGGACCGGCCGCTCACTGAAAACGACAGCGTCGATCCTGGCGCGACGTTTCGCACCGTCGTTGGCCTGCCGCACCGCCGGTAGAACGACAGCGGCCTGCTATTCGGACGCCGCTAGTGAGCTATGCCCCCGAGCGCACACCTTACGAACTGGCGCGGGAATCCTCCCGGTCCGAACGGTTTCTCGTGTGACGGAGGATGCTGAGAAAGTATTGTTCGGAATTGGCGTAATTGGGGTTCCGACGCAGGAAGCGCCCGACGTAGGCGATGGGGTGCAGCTTCATCATTTCGCCGACAATCTGTTCGCCCAGTCGCTGGGCATTGTATTGCCCGATAGCGACGATCGGTTGATGTTGAAACGTGAACACGGCGTCGCAAATCGCCTCGTACTTGAGGATGCTCGCAGGCGAGGCCGCATTTTCAGCGAGCCACGTCATGTCGATCGCGACGCGCAATCCTTGGAGCCCGTCCCGTTGCGCGCGGTTAATCATGCTGAGATGGGAAGAAAGCAAGTGAAATGGGTCGAAGCGGCCTTGCGCCAAGAACTCCGACCGGTCATCGCAAAGTAGGAGTTGCCCAGACTTGGTCATCTCGTCGACTTCAACATTCTTGTCGCGCAGACCAAGTTCAACCTGAGAGACCACCGCAGGCTGACCGACGAATAAGCACCTGTCATTCGACGGCGGGGAACTGGCAGTAAACAGGGCGACGGCCAGCTGGGACACCTCGTCTAGCCTTGAGTACAGTTGGCACACGTGTGAACTCGGTGGAATCTCGTCACGTCTGCCAAACGCTTGGACCAGCACCCAGCTTGCTCCTCTCGTCCCGCCCGAATCACAAAGCGGAGCCCGCAAGGCGTTGCTCTCGCTGCGTCGTTCGCCGCACCTGAAGAAAAGCAGCCATCGTGCCGCCTGCAGTATAGGCAGGAACAAATTTGGCTGTCAAGCTTTACTCTGGTAGTACCCGGAAGGACGAGCATTGGCGTGGGCCGCCGGTTTGCCACACATCGTAAACTGAGACACCTGGCCCGTACGGGGCCATACCAAGGAGTTTTCCGCGTGCGATTCAATGTGGCGCAGTTATTGCTGGCTCCGGTTGGCACCAAGAGGCCATTTCTGGTTGACGAGCCATTTGGCGTTTGTGACGAGGTAGCGTTTCGAGGGCGGGTTACGGGCCAGGGGCATCTCTTGCGTGTCAACCACGGGATTGTCGTACGCGGCGACATGACGGTACTCGTTGAGCTGGAATGTTGCCGTTGCCTGGAGCCGTTCACGGCCACGCTAGTCTTGGAACTGAATGATCGCTTTGTGCCTTCGGTCGATGTGCTGACAGGTCGCCCGTTCCGAGACCCTCTGGAAGATCGGGACGATGAAGACGTCTACACCATCAATGACGTGCACGAAATTGACTTGCATGAGGCCATCCGGCAGCAAGCCGTGATGAGTGAGCCGATGCAACCGCTTCATGATCCTGCGTGTAAGGGGCTGTGTCCCCATTGCGGTGTAAACCGTAACAAGCAAGTGTGCGACTGCGCCGTCGGGTCAGCCATCGACCCGCGCTTGACCGTGTTCCAGGCCCTTCGTTCGCATCAAAACGGCACGTAGGGCTCGTCGAGCTAGCCTGCTGGTACACTGGCGACCTTGTGATGAACTGAATGGAGAAGACGATGACTGGGCTTCCTAAAAAGAGGGTATCGCGCTCCAGGCAGGGCAACCGGCGGGCCCATCACGCGCTGGTCGCTCCTACCCTGGTCGTCTGCCCCAATTGCCGCGCCAAGCGCTTGTCCCACCATGTGTGCCCGGCGTGCGGCTGGTTTAAGGGTCAGCAGGTCATAACCATTCGCCAGCCAGGCACTAACTCGTAATCGCGCGAACGTCGTCGAGATGTTCAACCGCGTGCTCATAGCTAATCGTGGCGAGATCGCCCTGCGCGTCGTGCGCTGTTGTCACGAAATTGGCCTGGAGACCGTGTGCGTCTATTCTGAGGCTGACCGTGACACACTGGCTGTTCGCCTCGCAGACCATGCGGTGTGTATCGGGCCGGCAGCAAGCGTACGTAGTTACCTGCACGTCCCGAGTATCATTCAGGCCGCGCTACTCACCGGCGCCGACGCTATCCATCCCGGCGCAGGGTTCTTGGCAGAGGATCCACGATTCGCCGAAGTTTGCGAGCGTTATGGCATCACGTTCATTGGGACGCCATCCCGTATTCTCCGCGCAGTTGGCGAGAAAACAGCGGCCAAGGATCGAATGCGAGAAGCCGGCGTACCAGTAATTCCTGGGTCAGCGGCCGCTGAAATGTCGCTCGCTAGCGCCATTAAGACCGCTGACGACATCGGCTATCCGATTATGCTCAAGCCTGCAGGTGGCGGAGGTGGCAAAGGCATGCGCGTTGCCCGAAATCCGCTGGAATTCGAGCGCTTCTTCCCGCTCTGTCAGTCCGAAGCCCTGAGCTCGTTTGGCAACGGGGGGATTTACCTCGAGCGCTTCTTCGAGAACATGCGGCACATCGAGGTCCAGATAGCTGCTGACACCCACGGCCACGCCGTTAGCATCGGCGAACGTAACTGTTCGGCCCAACGATTCCACCAGAAGCTCGCCGAAGAGGCGCCAAGCGCGCTGTTGACTGAGCAGGCGCGCGCAGCCCTGTTCACGTCGGCACTAAATGGCGCTCAGGCCATTGGGTTCCTTGGCGTGGGAACGTTCGAGTTCCTCGTTGATTGGGAAGGCCGCCACTACTTTCTGGAAATTAATAAGCGCATACAGGTCGAGCATCCAGTAACCGAGGCGATTTACGGCATTGATTTGGTGAAGGAACAGATTCGCATCGCCGACGGCATGGACCTCTCATTCCAGCAAGTCGACCTCGTGCCCAGAGGTCACGCCCTGGAATGCCGGATCAACGCCGAGGACCCGAACCAAGGGTTTCAAGCGCAAGCTGGTCGAGTGTCACGCTACGTTCCCCCTGGCGGGCCTGGTATGCGAGTGGATTCACATATGTATAGCGGATATATCGTCCCACCGTTCTACGACTCTCTGCTGGCTAAGTTTGTCGCTTGGGGCGCTACGCGCGACGAGGCGCTCGCCCGCATGGCTCGATCGTTGGATGAGGCGGTACTCGAGGGCTTAGTCACCAACATCTCGTTCCAGCGATGGCTGATTGGCACACCAGAGTTCGTCGCCGGCAAAGTCACGACGGAGTTTGTTGGTAACGCAGTTGCCAATGGTGCGTACGTACAAGCGGACGTTGAATCGGAACCGCCGTCGTGACCGACGCGGATAATGCTCCGCGGTACCCGCAGGGGAGACGGCGCGCACGCGAGCTCGCGATGCAGGTGCTGTACGAGCTCGAATTTGGTGCTCTGGCGCCAGAGGATGCCCTGGCTCATCATCTGGCAACTGAACACATGCGCCCGCCATACGAGGAATTCACGCGCGCATTAGTACTTGGTACCTGGGCGCGCCGCGCCGATGCTGATGCTGCCATTGCTCAGGCCGCACCACACTGGCCCTTGGCTCAGTTGCCGATGGTGGAACGGTCGATCCTCAGAATTGCAATATTCGAGGCATGCTTCGATAATACAACCCCGGTGCGCGTTGCGATCAACGAGGCCGTGGAACTCGCAAAGACGTACGGCGGGGAACATTCGGCGAAGTTCGTTAATGGGGTATTGGGGGCGGTGGCCTTGCAGGCGCCAGGAAGGAACCAAAGTTGATGGCGGCGGCACAGACGTTTGACCGTATGAAGAAGATCATTGCTGAAGAGCTCAGTGTGGACGAAAGTGAAGTGACGCCACAAGCTTCCTTCCAAGAAGACCTCAATGCGGACTCGCTGGACTTGCTAGAACTCGTCATGCGTCTTGAGGAAGAGTTCGGCATGAAGATTCCGGATGAAGAGGCGGACAAGCTAAAGACCGTCCAGGATGCGGTAGAATACGTAGACGAGCACAGTTCCTAACGGCGATGCCAATCTGTGGACCTGTGTTGAACGATTGAGACCGATGATGGTGCGCGTCGCTGTCGCAAGTCGCCGTTCCCACGAGCGCGCGCCATAGTGGATGGCAGGCAGGACTGAAGCGTTCGTGGAGTCCAACGAACCGCCGGCAAACGGTTTGCTCTCACCCTTGAAGCCAAGCGAGTCCACGCAGGACGCGGCGCGAGACTTGTGCCGCGATTCGGACGACTTGTTGCGCGGGGATCGCGGGGCGCAATTTGAGAGCGCCAATGACGTGGCACCGGCTGCATACGGTGCATCTAGCCCCCTGGGTGTTCAGCCAACTCTCGCGGAGGCAACGTTCTCCGGACCGGAGTTCGCCGGGACCAATCACATTTCGGACATGACCCAATCAGCGCTGGGCGACACACTCGTGCCAGCTTCTGTTCCGTCCATACCGCCGCCTGATGACGTTACCCCCAGCACGGCGAACGCTGACACGGAACGTACAGCGGGTATTGGGCTGGCCGCTATGGTTTCGTCGTTTGTCGCCGAAAGCCAGACGGCGCCAGTCAATGGATCGACAACGGCTACCGCAGTGGCGTCGCCTCCCCAACTCAGTAGCATCGTTGCCCCTCCACCGGCACCACCCGCGCCACCAAGCACGCAATCGACGCAACCAGTACCACCTCCCGAACCCGCCCCCAATGCAGATGACCAACTGGATGAGGGCGGCTCGATGACCATCATCGAGCACCTAGAAGAGCTGCGCCGGCGCCTGTTTGTCAGCGCAGTGGCGATCGTCCTAGGGTCGGTCGTTGGCTGGTTCCTTGTGCCAGCCATCCTGTCGTACCTGCAGGACTATGCTCCGGGCGTTACGTTCATTTCAACGACGGTGCTCGGGCCACTTGCCCTCAAGATCAAGCTATCGTTCCTCATCGGATTAGTCGTTGGGTCGCCTGCCATCTTGTATGAGATTTGGGCGTTCGTTGCGCCAGGATTGACACGCAAGGAACGGCGATACGCGATCCCGTTTTCACTGTTGGGCTCCTTATTGTTCGCGGGCGGCGCAGCGACCGGGCTGTTTGTCATCCCCTTGGCCTTGCGGTTCCTCTTGTTATTTTTCCCCGAGCTCCACTTGGGCGAGTTTATCGACATCAATGGCTACGTGATGTTTATCGCGCTCATCGCCATCATTTTCGGCGTCACGTTCGAATTGCCAATATTTATGACCGGCTTTTCTCTGATTGGCCTGACCAGTTCACAGTTCTTCATCAAACGCTTCAAGATCGCGATATTCATCATGTATGGCGTCGCCATGATCATCACGCCTGGGGTTGACTTTGTTTCTCCGCTGGTGCTCGGAACCATTCTCACGGTGTTGTACTGGGTGGGCGTCTTGCTCATCCGTATCGTCGGGCGCTAGCTGGTTGAGTGCCGCGCCCGGCTTTGGGCGGCAAAGATGGGCTATCACCCGGCTGGGCTCGGGGTGGTTGGTGCCGATGCGCTACACTGTTGCAACGGGCCGATGGGCAGCTCGCTCGGTGACGGACGGCTAAGCCCGTGTCCGAGGTATAGCAGTTCCACATCAGAGGCAAGGCCATGTTCAGGCCATTGGGGGTCGCCGTTGCTACGGCGCTGGTCCTCACTGCCCTAGTGTCGCCAGCGTTCGCACTCGCTGATCAGGCTACAGCAGCCGTCGCGTCTCCTAGCATGGCCGTTCGTGTCGGCTTTGAAGGGGTGGTGCGTCCCGGGTATTGGGCACCTATCGAAGTGAACCTTGCCAATGACGGGCCCAATGTCGATGGCCAAGTGGAAGTTTCATTCAAGACGTCCGGGCTTACCTTTGGCTTCCAAGCAGCGCCCACGACGTATACGGTTCCGTTATCGCTGCCAACACAATCACGCAAACAGGTTGCCGTGAATGTGCTGGTGCCGCCCAATGTGCAGGGCAACAAGGCGACTGTGGCTTTTGTTGCTGGCGGCAAAACGGTTGTAACGTCCGACCAAACCTACCAGCCGCTTAATAGCCAGGCAATCACTTGTGGGGTACTCAGTCAGTCGCTTGGGGCCTTCAACTTCCTGTCGACGATGACCCTTCCCAGCCGCCAACAACCGATCAGTATCGTGCACCTCACAGTTGACCAGCTCCCCGTTGAAGCAAATGCGCTCGCCACCCTCGACTGCCTCATCGTGGGCGACGTGACTCTGGCCAAATTGAGCCCTACGCAACAGCAGACGTTGATCGCTTGGGTCAGCAGCGGCGGGTTGCTCGTTGTGACCGGCGGACCGAGCTGGCAGCAAAGTGTTCCCTATGTGCCCGCGGAACTCATGCCCGTCGCCGTGAAAGGGCTCCAGGTTAATACGAGCATCGCATCCTTGGAAGGTTTGTCGCATACGACAAACGCTGGGCCCGGGCCGTGGGTCGCTGCGACGGGCCCAGTAACGAGCGGCGTGGCTATCGCGGGGCCGGAAACGGCACCGATTCTGTCGGCTGATCGGTTTGGCAGCGGCCATGTGGTGTATCTCGCCATGGATGCAGAACAAGAACCTATGCGCAGTTGGGCCGGCACCGTCCCATTATGGCAGTACATTCTGTCGTACACCACTGATGTGCAAACGATCAATCCCTTTTCGCAAGATGTGCAGCGTTGGGGCCGGCAACCGGTGACGGCACTCACCGCCTCGCCCGACCTCAACCCGAAGGGACCATGGTGGTGGGTGGTGTTTGGCACCACCTACTTCTTGGTCATCGCCGTCGCTTCAGTGGTACTCGGCTCCAGTGACCGCAGAAGCTGGCTCATCGGAATATTGTTGCTCGGGAGTGTCGGTGGTACGGTTCTGGCAACACGGATGGCCATCGCCCAGCGTGGTGGCGATGTTGGCATTACGCAAGTCACGTACATCCGTGCCAGCGCTGGCGCTTCAGTGGGGCAAGCGCATGCATACGCTGGCATTTTTTCGCCAAACGATCGAACTGTCGATGTATCAACTCCACCAGGTGCCTTAGTGAGTGCTCGCCATCTGGGCAGCATTGGGCGAATCGTCAACACGACACAGTCCAAGACCCTCAGCGTGCAAGAGCAAGGTGCGGTCTCCTTGCCAGAACTGCCAATTGACAATTCCGGCATAACGCTCGTCACGCTAGACGCGCAAACCGACGTAGGCACGGGCATCGCCGGCACGCTTATGAGCGATGGGCAATATGTGCGGGGACAGGTTCAGAACAAAACTGGCCTGTCACTGAACGACGCGGCCCTCGTCATAGGAGGCAATGTCTACGCCCTCGGTTCCTTTAACGCTAATAGCGTCAAGTCTGTGGAAGTACCCATCGCTAACCCGCCTCTTGATCAATCGAGCCTTGTTCCCAACAAGAGCATAAGCGTGGCCGACCAACTCTACCGGTTACTTCCCAACCATTCGGCAGCGCCAAATGACCCGTACAACGATGTGCTCCAACGCGTGTATGCGACGTCGGATCAACCCACGGACATGGTCCTCGGCGGTCCGTATATTGTTGGCTGGGTGGACACCTCGCCGGTAGGCATTTCGATCACCGGTGCCTCGACCGTCACTCGCCAGTTCACGGTCCTCGCCATCGGCGTTCCCCTCGCGTTTACCGCGCAGTCGGATACAGTGCCAGCATCGTTGTTGTCACGGCGAACTCTCATCCAAGCGGGCGGCGCAAGCGTTCTACAAGGCGGATTCTCGGTACCACAAGGCGGCACGTTGGGACTGGAGTACCAGGTACCAGCACGCACGCCGGGAAGTTTCCACCAGATTACGCTCAACGTGGTTGGTGGCTTCGACACTACGGTGCTGTCGTCTCCGGGCACTCCGATGGCAACCGTTTCGTTCTTCAACTGGAGTGCCGGCAACTGGAGCAATGTCCCGGTGCTGTTTGGGAGCAACGTGTTCCGCGCAGCAGACCCCTACGTTTCGCCCACAGGTGAGATCCGGATGCGGCTCAACTATCAACCGCTGGCATCGGGGAGCGAAGCACTCGTCGTGCAGTCCTTTTCTTTGTCACTCCAGCGAGGTGACGGATGAGCGCAATCGAGTTGGTCAACGTAACACAGGGGTCGCGCGCGGACCAAGTGCTCAACGACGTGAGCTTCCGCGTGGCCGAGGGTGAAGCGTGCGCCTTGGTTGGCCCCAATGGATCGGGCAAGAGCACGGTCTTACGCCTTATTGCCAGCATTATCGTGCCGTCGTCGGGCAGCATTCGCGTTCTGGGTCACGACACCGTGCGCGAATCGGCGGCGGTGAGGCGCGCCGTTGGATTCGTGGCCGACGCGTTTGGAGCCTATCCGGGGTTGCGCGTCGTGGAATACCTTGAGTTCTTTGCCGGGGCACAACACGTGCGCAACAGCGTGTCGACCATCAAAGACTTGCTCGCGTTGGTTGACCTGGAGCGTGAAGAGAAGCAGTACTTGTCAGCCCTGTCTCGCGGCAAGAAACAGCGACTGGCGCTCGCTAAGGCTCTGTTACACGATCCCGCCATTCTGCTCCTCGATGAGCCTACGTTTGGCCTCGATTGGCGTGGACGTACCGAAATGCTTTCGGTACTCGAGGAGCTGCGGGCGATGGGCAAAACCATCGTGTTGAGCAGTCATCTGCTCGATGACGTTTCCCAACTTGCCACTGATGTTGTGGCGCTGCAGCATGGGAGAGTGGCGGCACAGGTGACCCTCGAAGAATTGCGGCAAAGCATTGAGGGTCCGCGTCGTATGGTGCTCGAAGTCGTCAACGATCCCCGCTTAGCTCTGTCGGTACTCGAGCCGCTTCCTACAGTGCAAGGCGCTGATTGGCTCGGGCAAGTTGTCCGCTTTACGTTTAGTGGGAGCCGGTACGACTTGCCGGAGCTCGTAGCACAACTCGTGGCGCACCAAGTACGGGTCGTCCGGTTCTCGGAGGAAAGTACGGACTTGGAAGTGTTGCTTGCCAGCCTCCAGCGAGAGGCCAGAACCGCATGATCCGCGTGACACTCATCGAGCTCCGTGCCGCGAGCCGGTGGTCGAGCTTGCTCCTGGCCGTCGCCCTCCTCTTTCTCGTGGTAGCGCTCACGGGGACGTGGAGCTACCGGCTGTTTCAGCAAACTCAGCAAGCCACGGACTCTCAATCGTTGGGAGGGCGGCAATTCAACAGTCAGCAATTCGCTGGGCAGGGATTTCCGGGACAACAAGGCACGCCGTATACGCCACCTACGCCGTCGAACTCGCTCGCGAACAGTGCCAAGGGTGAGGCAACGCTTGCCTTGATGGGCGCGGCAGTCGTCGCTGTAACAGGTCTATTGGCGGCTGTCTTCGCCTTGCGCTCGGTGTGCTGGGAGCTAGCCAACGACCACTTGGATGATTTGGCAGCGACGATCATTGGGATCAGAGGTACCGTTCTGGCAAAAGCATTGGCCGCTTGGTTGCTCGCCGTTATTGTTGGTGCCTCCAGTCTGCCGTATTTAAGTATCGTGGCCATCTATGACGTGCCAGACTGGCATGCCATCGCTGAGTTATCCGCTATTTTGGCGGTGACGGTGTTTCTGGGCGCAGCAGTTGGCGTGTTGGCCGCCGCCATTGCTCGAGTACAAGCCGCGGCCGCTCTGCTTGCCTTTTCGCTCTTTGTGGCGATACTGGCGGGCGCCTTCTTGATTGGCATCGGCGCGGTGGGCTCCGGAGCATTGAGTGCGATCACACAGTGGCTGCTCGTCTTCAGCCCGTTTTCTGACCTCTACGCCGTTGGGAAGAGCGCAGTACAGGCGGACATCACTTTGCCGGTATTGTTGGATGTCTCTCCGACCCATCCGATCAGCCTCATAGGCAATGTGCAGGTACCTGTGCCATTCTGGATCTTGAATACCGTCGCAGAGTTCGCGCTCGCGTCGGCGCTGATTCGCGTCGCTATGCGGCTGCTTGTGCAGGGCGGCTCACTCAAGAACCAGAGGACGTAGCCCTTCGTCAGGCCGGATTACCTTGGTCGAGGCGTTCGCGTCACGCTGCTCTCGACCTTGCTTTGGCACGCTAAGCAAAGCGTGGCATGAGGAAGCGCTTGTAGGCGTCGGGGAGCTATAGCCTGGCCACAGCTGTCGCACACGCCGTAAGTGCCATCGCGCACCTTGATAAGTGCCAGTTGGACGTTGCGAAGACGGGCTTCGTACGTCCGCTTTACTGATTGGTCCTTCTCGCGCTCGACGGTCAGGTGCGCCTCATCGGCCACTGACTCGAGCGAACCATACACCACTTCGCCAGGAGGTTGTTCCTCACTGGCGCGCTGTTCGATAGCAAATAACTCTTCGCGCAGAGCATCCTCCACGTCGAGCAGTGTCCGCCGAACGGCCTCAAGATCAATGGCTGCCATTGCTGTACCTCGTTGGAGGAGAGCGAACGATGCATGCTATCGAGGTGCTCCCAAACATACAGCATACCGGAGGAACGACGCTCCTAACGGCGCGTGCATTCTTGCAAACACCTTCAGAACACCTTACGATGTAGGGAGCGTGCGCATCGCGGCATGCTCGCTACAGTGCCAGTCGCCACACGATAAACCGAACGGCCTGACGGCAGCCCGCTGGTCCGGTGTGCCGCACATCTGAGGGAACGGCAAAGTTACCATGAGCGGCACGGTATTTCTCGTCATCGGTATTATCGCGCTCGCGATCATTGGCACACCCATCATCCGCACGTTTTTTGGAGCCCCTCCTCTGGTGTGCACCCGTTGTGACGGATCAGGTCACGTAAATGAAAAGTGGCCCGACCCGTCAGAGCCAACCGGCTGGCATCGAGTTGAGGGGGTGTGTCCAAAGTGCAAGGGCAAAGGGCGCGTCCGAGCCCGTTGAACCTCGCTCGCTCACTGCAGTTGACCAGCGCGATTGCTGTTGCCCGGCTTTCGCGTGATAGTTCTAGGCTGTTGCACCGTGGCGCCGGCACGACCATTCCGGGTGTTCTCGGTCGCCGCGTTGCGCCTTCCGGGCTTCGAGACCTGACCGCATCGTTTCCTATGGGCACCGTGCTCGTAGCCGGTACAAACGGCAAGACTACCACCGCTCGCTTGCTCGCGTCGATGCTCCGCGCCGATCACAAGGTACCGATCCACAACCAGGCTGGCGCCAACATGCTCAGCGGCGTCACCGGCGCAGTCCTGACGAACGCTTCGATGCTTGGCAAAGCTCGCGGCGATATAGGGCTGTTTGAGACTGACGAAGCGAGCCTGGTGGCTATCTTGCGAGAGGTCAGGCCGCGCGCCGCGCTCGTTCTCAATGTATTTCGAGACCAGCTGGACCGCTACGGCGAAATTGACCAGCTCACGGCTGCTTGGGTACGCGGCATTCGCGACTCGGGGTGGACCGGTACGCTGGTACTTAACGCTGACGATCCAGGGTTGGTGCCACTCAGCGAGGATGCTGGGGTACCAGTGATGTGGTTTGGCGCCTGCGCCTCGGCCAGCGTCAGCGACGGCTCGCTGGCAGCGGATAGCACGCATTGCCGGTGTGGGCAACCTCTGGCGTACGCTCACATTCTCTACGGCCATGTGGGCCAGTGGCATTGTGATGCTTGCGGACGGAAACGTGCGGATCCGCAGGTGGAGGCAACACAAGTCCGCCTTGATGCTGCGCGCTCGTCAGCGTTCACCTTGCGACTGCCAAGCCAGCTGTTGCAGATCGAATTTCCGTTACCGGGGTTGTACAACGTGGAAAACGCGGCGGCGGCGTCAGCCCTCGCTGTCCTTCTGGGATTGCCGAGTGCAGCGATTCAAGCTGGTCTGCAGGGTGCGTCGCCAGCGTTCGGACGGTCAGAGATCATCCAGACACCGTCGGGACCAATTGCACTCTGGCTGGTAAAGAACCCTACGGGATTCAACCAAGCTCTGCACACGGCACTTCGGGGACCCGAACCGCACGCAGTGATGATCGCCGTCAATGATCGTCCGGCTGACGGCCAGGACGTGTCATGGTTGTGGGATACCGACTTCGAGGCACTCGCAACACGGCTGACTGCCATCCGATCACTGGTCTGCTCAGGATCGCGGGCATACGATATGGCGCTCCGGCTTAAATACGCTGGCGTACCTACGGACCGCATCGCAGTCCGGCTGGACCTTGAGGAAGCATTCGCGCTTGTGCTCGCGGAGGCTCGTCCTGGGGGAACGGTATCGGCCTTTACCACCTATACCGCGCTCCTGGAACTGCGCGACAAACTGGTACGCCGAGGTTGGGCCCAACGTATGTGGGACCTATGATGCAGCTGCGCATCGCCCACCTCTACCCGGACCTCCTCAATATTTACGGCGACCTCGGCAATATCACCGTGTTGAAGCGCCGTGCCGAGTGGCGAGGCATCGATGCGACCATCACCAACGTGAGCATCGGGGATGAGCTCAAATGGATCGATATCGACATGTTCTTCATTGGTGGTGGACAAGATCGCCAGCAGGCGCTGGTGACCGCAGACCTCCTTGCTCACAAGGCCAGCAAATTGCTGGCTGCTCGCGATGACGGTCGCGTCATTCTGGCCGTGTGCGGCGGGTATCAACTCCTTGGCAAGGAGTATCGCGCCGCGGATGGCGAACGCATTGCGGGCATCGGCTTATTCGACCACACGACGATACACCCTGGTGCTCAACTACCGCGTTGCACCGGCAACGT
Organism: Chloroflexota bacterium; assembly: GCA_025449435.1. The sequence goes on from JANWJO010000155.1 coordinate 22,647, forward strand.
GCTGGTACGTTGCGATTGGGATGTCCAGCACCGCCAACTGGTTGGATTTGAAAACCATGGTGGGCGAACGGTGTTAGGGCCGGCAGCGGTGCCGTTGGGGACGGTGCTGTACGGCGCGGGCAACAATGGCCGCGACGGCGGTGAGGGAGCGCGGAGCGCACGGGCCTATGGCACGTACGTACACGGCTCGTTGCTGCCCAAGAATCCTTGGTTTACTGATCATCTCATGCTCGAGGCGCTCCGCCGCACTAACGGCGCCGGCTTGCAACTGCCATCTCTTGACGACAGCTTGGAGGTAGCGGCACACGAGGCGATTGTGCGACGGATGCGATCCGGTCAGGTACCCGTCGCTGCACTCCACCGCAAGCGCTAAGGGTTGTGTCCCACTTTTCTTAAAGTCGGACAGCGATACCCTGTTCGGCCGATGTGTACAGAGCCTCCACTACGCGAGTGTTGGCGACGCCATCTTCGGCCGGAGATAAAAGTTCACCTTGCGCAACACTGCGCGCAAAGTGATCAATTTGGAGCGCATACTGGTTCGTCCCGGCGATCTCTTCGACTCGTGCCGGGCCGCTGGCTTGCACGCCAATGGTGCAGGGATCGTCACCTGGCGTGAACGCGCGGTTGACGGTGATATTGCCGTAGGGGCCAAGCACTTCATATTTCCCGCCGCCGTTGACGTCGAAGCTGCTATCGATGATGCCGAGCCGGTCGCCTGGGAAGCGAAGCAAGCCTCCGAACGACATGTCAACGCCAAAGTGCGTATCGAGCCGCTGCATGGCGATGACTTCGGTCGGCTCTGCATCGAAGATGAAACGGCAGACGTTTACCGCGTAGCAGCCCACGTCCATCAAGGAACCGCCGTCCAAGGCGGCACTGGATCGAATGTTGCTCTGCGCTTGCCGGAGAAAGAAGCTAAAGGTGGCTCGCACCACGTGAGGTTCGCCAATGAGCCTTCGACTAAGCAAGGTCTTGACCCTGTCGTGCTGCGGGTGGTGCCGGTACATGAACGCCTCCATGTACAGCACCTTGGCGGCTTTCGCAGCGTCAGCCATCGCAATGGCATCGGCGGTGTGTCGCGCCACTGGTTTCTCGCAGATGACGTGTTTGCCGGCTTGAGCGGCCTTGATCGTCCAATCGCGATGGAGCCTATTAGGCAAGCTGACGTAAACAGCTTCCACCTGCGGATCGGCCAGTAGCGCCTCATAACTACCGTGCGCGGTCCTAATGCCAAGCCGTTGTGCCACATCGTGTGCTTTGGCTATGTCCCGGCTAGCGATCGCCACCACTTCGCCCAATTGGCACACGGACGCTGCGGGAATGAATCGATCCAGTCCGATCCGGGCGGTGCTCAGCACCCCAAAGCGAAGGCGCTTCTCCACGCAACAAGCTCCTTTGATGTCCAGGTTTACCTGATTGCACCTGCAGCAGACTACGCGAAACCGCGCTAGCATTCAAGTTGACATCGTGAGGGTCAAACTGGCTACCTGTTTAGCAATGCGGCGCACAACGGCCACATTAGTATTCTTGACAAAGCTACCGAATCCAGCGGATGGAAGAACAGGTGGCTGCCATTCCTGAGCCGGACACTCCCCATCCCCCAATTGTCCTGCCTTCATTCGACACTCCAACAACCCAGCGTTTGTACTCCCGCGCTGACGCAGCAAGCGTGCTTTGCATCGCACGGCTTGCCCCCGGAAGGGATGCCTCGTGCGCATCTATCGCCTGATCACCAGCCTGATGGCGTTTATCCCCTCATTTCACCGGTCGCTCGCTAACTGGTAACTCACTGCCCCAGCAGCGGCGTTTCGCACAGCCTGGCAGGACCGAACCATGACCAGTATGAGCGCTCATGGGTTCGCTCGCCTGTTCCGCATGTTGTTGCTCCTCCAGTTGTGCTTGACCGGACTGGCGCTCCACCCCACACCCGTGGCCGCCAGCGCGGTCTTTACGACGGTTCCTGCCGATCCGGTGAGCCTGCTGCTCAGCGGTCCCGTGCTCAGTGAGTCACAGCTTAGGTGCGTTGCCGGCAACCACGTGCTGCCGCTCACGGCACCGGTGACGGGAACGGTGACTTATGGCTACGACTCCGTAAGCCGACTGACCAGTGCGACCTACCCCAACGGGGATGGCGAGCGGGTGAGCAAGACGGTGGCAGGTAGCAACACGAGCTACGCCTGGGACCCCGCCGGGATCGGGCACGTGCTGGCCAACAGCAACGGCTACCAGTACGTGTGGGGCACTGGGCTCATCAGTCAGATCACCAACCTCAACACCCGGCGGTATCCCCTGGTGGATGGCCTAGGCAGCAACCGGGTGCTCACCGACAGCAACGGGCGGAGCATTGGGACCCAGACCTACGACGCGTACGGCAATGTGCGCAGCTGCAATGGCATCAACACGCTGCCCTTTGGCAGACCGATGGCGAGAGCGGGCTGATCTACCTGCGCACTCGGCACCGACCCGACTGGCCAGGCGATAGTCGCTTGTAACAGCGATTTTGGCTCCTCACTGGTGTGGACCAAGCCAGCGATCTC
>JANWJO010000156.1 GCA_025449435.1 Chloroflexota bacterium
GAGTGAAAGCGCCGTGAGCGCGATGGCCGGACCTGCCAGACGTGGACCAGCTAGCCTTGACACACCCAGCATAAAGAAAAAGCCGATGCCGCCAATGGCCGGAAACAAGTAGCGCCCTTGTGCCTGACTAAAGGTCAGGTTGTATTGCGCATCAGCGCCAAACACGGCCAGGGGCCAGCACGCGGCAAGCACCATGCTGGCCACCTGCTGGCGACGCAACTGACCGGGCAGCGTACGCAGCCCTCGAATCAACGCCGCTACCACGCCCGCGCCGGCGAGCGCCGACAGCAGCGTGAGCACTGGGTATACCTGTGGCACAGGAATGCCCATCCAGCCGAACTGAGCCCAGAATGAGTTGAAGGTAATGGAAGCAAAGCGCTGCATGGCCGCCGTGTTGAGTGGCCCCGTGAGTGGTTGCGCCACTACAGCTTGGTTGATACCCAAGGCTAACGGGTCACCAACGCCATACGTGAGCATATTGCGCACAACCCACCAACCAGCAATCAGCACAGCGCAACCTATACTCAGCAATAAAGCGGTCACGGCGTTCAACTCCGGCGTGGTCGTGTGCCGGCCAGCTGTCCACCACCGCAAGATGGCGGCCAGAGCCGCCAATGGTAGCACGACCAAGGTGGTGACCTTCGTAAGCACCGCCAGGCCGATCATCACCCCCAACAAGATACTGAATCGCCAGCCTGCACCCTTCTGGACCCACCTCAAGAGCAGCACCACGGTCAGTGTGATCAACATGTCGCCCAGCGCATCGTTATTGATCGCTGCCGTCAGGTTGATATGCATCGGTACAAAGGCAACAAAGGCGGCGGTGCCCAGTGCCAGCACGGTCTCGCCGGGCAGCAGCAATCGCGCGAACCACCACGCCCCAACGATGGTTCCCACTCCGAACACGAGCGACAGCGCCCGCAACGCATCCACCTGCTGTTTGAGCGCCAACCCGCTTGTCAAGTTGTGCAGCACAGCCCCAGCAACGTAATACAACGGCGGCTGGTGTGACTCGTACAGGATGGTCGAAATGTCGCTGCCAGGTGGAAACCGTGCTGACTTCAGGCGGTCGACCAGTTGTTGCGCGTCATCACCTCGTCGCAGGATCGGCAGTGACTGCCCTGACGCGAGATGCACGATGTAATTCCAATGTGCCGGCTCGTCCGGGTTGTCCCAAGCGGGTGTGACGCGGGCCCAGGCTATGCCCAATGCAAGGTAGATGAGCACGATGGCCAGCAGCGCCAACAATTGCACGGGTAGCGTCATGGCGAGCCCCGTCGCTGGCCCATCCTTGGCCAGCGGAGCGGGCTGTGAGCCCAGTTCAGTCGCCGGCGAGTCGATCACGTGCGTGCCACGCTGCCGTAGCGCCCCGCTCGCGCATTGAGCCTAATGCGGAGAACGTCAAGGAACATCCTTCGGGAGTCGCTCACCAAGCGCACCTTGGTACCTTTCCCGTAGTACCAGTCCACGCCAACTTCCTTGACGCGGTAGCCGGCTCGTTGCGCCACAAACAGCAGTTCGGTGTCGAAACCGGTTACGAAGCCACCGCGCACGAGCGGTGCATCAGCACCATACACCAGCATCCTGCGAAACAGATCCTGTGCCACCGGTGTCCGGAACGCCTTGAAGCCACATTGGGCATCGCGGATATCGGGCAACAGCATGCGACTATACAGAAAGTTATACACTCGGCCCACGAGGTGACGGTACGCCGGTTCGCCGTGCCGCTTGGCGCCCTCGCCTTCACGGCTGCCAAAGGCCACATCAAAGCCCTGGCCCAAAGTCAGCAGCAGGCGCTCAATTTGCTCGATCGGCACCGACAAATCAGCGTCCGAAAACACGACGAGAGCAGTCTGGGCCGCCATTATGCCTGTTCGTACCGCAAAGGCTTTGCCTCGATGATCATTCTCAATGATGCGTAGGCGAGGCTCGAGGTTCGCCTGCACCTTGCATTGTGCAACCGTGTCGTCAGCGCTGCCGTCATCGACCACAGTCACAGCCCAGTCGTAGCGTTGCTGCCGAAAGTAGGCGAGGACTCGCTCCAGGTTCGCGGGCAATCGGTTGGCTTCGTTGTATGCAGGGATGACGAGCGTGAGTGATGGCGGCGCGCTCACGAGGAGGTCACGCATCACTTAGCGCGTCTGCCTGGTCAGGAGCGCATCAATATCCGCGTCGGGCACGGATTGTGCACGTTGCATCCGGCGACGCCAGGCGAGAGCGTCGGGCAAGGCCGTGACGGCTGCTGCCTGCCCGCGTAAGCGAGCCCGAGCTGCAGGTTCTCGGACATGGCGTGCTGCTGTCACGGCAAGCTTGAACTGCTCAGCGACCATTATTGGCAAGTAGCGCCGGAACAGGCTGCGCGGCATGTTCTTGATAAACACCAGGGGGAAATTGCGCCCGCAAGCATAGGAAGCGAACGCTCCTCCTCCAGTTGCGCTGCCGTGGTGGTAGATCACGGCCCTGGAGGCGTAGATGCAGTTCCAGCCCAGCAGGTGAGCGCGAAAGGCCCAGTCTACATCCTCCAGATACGACCCCAAGTGCTCATCAAACGGGCCAACCTCGTCAATCGCGGTGCGCCGATACAGCGCGGCGGCGCCCATCGCGCTAAACACCCAGCTGTCCTGATCAAACTGGCCACTGTCGGTTTGCCACACGCCACGGTTACCCGGTATCCCATTGGGCTGATAGAAATCTCCGGCGGAATTGATGGTGTGCCGATCGCTTAGGAATACCACCTTGCTCGCTACCGATCCTGCCGACGGTTCGCGCTCGAGCGCAGCCGTGAGTTCGTGTAGCCACGTAGGTGTAGCAACCGTGTCGTTATTGAGCAGGGCCACTGCGTCGCCAGTCGCTTGATCGAGGCACGCATTGAAGGCAGCAGCGATGCCTGGACGGCTTCCCAACTGCACCCAGCGAATGCCGGGAAAGTGGCGCTTCGCGACGCCCTGTGAATCGTCACTTGATGCGCTGTCCACCACAACGATCTCGTCAGGCTGCCGTGTTTGATGGCGCAGTGCATCCAGGCATGGGCCGAGGAACTTGGCTCCATTCCAATTAGGAATGGTCACACTCACTCGCAGCGGCGCATCCTCCACTAGCCCGGCGCACTGGCCCGCACCGGTGGCCTGCCGCTGCGCGCTTGCGGGCTACGCATCGCCGCACTGCACCCTTGGGCAAGTGGCGCGCGGCTACCCGTCGCTACTCCGTCGGTACTCTATCATGATGGCCATGCGCACATCTCCAGCGTAAAGGGGTCTCCATTGCAGCGCTCCTGGCGTATTTTGCTCACAGCTATTGGCGCTATGTTGCTTGCTCTTATTGCCTTTGTCGCCGGCGTCGCGGCCGCGCCAGCTGTGCGAGTCACGGTCACAGGCACATCACAAACGACCGAAGCAAGTAACGTCGTGCAGCAGTTCGAAGTGTTCTGGCAAGTGTGGAACCTGGTATCGTCCAACTATGTTGACCGCTCCAAGGTCAATGCCAACGTCATGACCACCGGTGCCATACGCGGCATGCTGAACACGCTCGATGACCCTGGCCACACGCGCTACCTGACGCAGGCCGAATACATCAGCCAGGAAAATAGCTTGCAAGGCCGGTTTACCGGCATCGGCGTCTCCATCGAACAGCGCGAGTCGTCGATCGTCATCCAGCAGGTGTATCCACAGTCGCCGGCCGCCGACGCTGGCGTGCAGTTGGGCGACACTATCCTGGCTATCAACGGCAAGTCGACGGAAGGGATGTCCGTTGGCGATGCAAGCACATTGATCCGTGGACCCGAAGGCACCACACTGACGTTGGACGTGCGCCATGCAGGTGGACAAGCGAGCCAGACGCTCACCCTGACGCGCAAAGCGATTCATCTCACCTCAGTGGAGTGGCAAATGCTGCCGGACACGCAAGTGGCCGATGTGGCGATCACGTCGTTTAGCGACGGCACGGCCGCAAGTTTGCGCGAGGCGCTTACAGCGGCAAAGTCACGAGGCGCCACAGGGTACATCGTGGATGTGCGCGACAACCCTGGGGGGCTGCTGGATGAGTCGGTAGCGGTGACGAGCCTGTTTCTCTCGACCGGCACTGTGCTCTACCAGCGCGATGCCAATGGCAACGAGACGCGCTATGGTGTGCAATCCGGCGCGGTGGATACGACCAACCCGGTGGTCGTGCTCGTCAACCATAACACGGCCAGTGCAGCAGAGATCTTCGCGGCGGCGATACGAGACAACCACCGTGGGCAACTCATCGGCACCACGACGTTGGGAACGGGGACGGTGCTGTCTACCTATCGACTCGTGGACGGCTCGGCGCTGTTGCTTGGCACGTTGGAATGGTTGACGCCCGATAAGCAGTCGCTGTGGCGCAATGGTGTGACTCCCACCATAGCCGTAACGCCGCCCGCCAACACCACGATGTTCCGGCCGGAGACCCTAGAATTTCCTATCACGCCAGCAACCGTCTGGGGCACACAAGACCCAATCCTCGCCAAGGGTTTGGAGGTACTGGAGACCGCTCAAGCCGCAAAGTAAACTGAGGGCCTGAAGGGGATGGGAAGACGTGAGCGTGACGACTTCGGGTGCCTTCCGCCGGGAGCCCATCCAGCAGCGGACGTCGCGCCTGCTCAAAGCCGCCATCGCCCAAGCGCACGATGCTAGCCTGCCCGAGCCGCCTCAGCGCGTGGTCGAGTTGCAGCAAACGCTGGAGCGCAACGAGTATGAGGTGCTCGTCGTTGGAGAGGCGAAGCGCGGCAAGAGCAGCTTCATTAACGGCCTGTTGGGTCGCGACGTGTTGCCCACCGGCGTGTCTCTCTCCACGAGCCAGGTCTTCCAGGTTCGGAAGAGGGAGCCAGAGGCTTACCGCCTGCGGTTCGTGGACGGCACGACCCGCCCGATCAGCATCGAAGAACTCAAACGATATGGCGCACAGGGCGATGGCTCGTCCGGGCTAACCGGTGGTGATGACAAGACCGTCGAACTCATCGAGGTCGATATTCCCGGCGGCCTTCTTCCTGATGGTGTGGTCATGATCGACACACCAGGTTTGGGCTCCCTGTACGCCGAACATGCGGTGATCACGAACCGCTATGTGGCACAGGCGCACGCTGTGATCTTTGTGATGGATGCCACGAGCCCCCTGACCGAAGATGAGCTGCAGTTCCTCGAGCGCATCGCCGGTGTCACATCGAGTGTCTTTTTCGTGATGACCAAAATCGACATGTTTCGGGAGGACCATTGGAGTGCCATCCAGCGGCGCAACGAAGAGCTGCTGACGTCCCGTTTGGGCACGAGACTCCCACCGCCCAAGGTGTGGCCCATATCCAACCGGCGGCTGTTGCGCGCAGTGCAACAGGCGGACAGCGACGCGCTCGCCGCCCGCCATGAGGCGGTAAAAAACGAAACGGCTGCCTTCCTCACATACATCTCAGCTTGGCAGCCCTGTGCCGAGGCTGTCATCACCGTAGAGGCGCTGCACGACGTCGGCGAGCAAATATTGAGTGAGCGCCTGGTGGAGGTCACCGAAGAAGGGAAGCGTCGCGCTGCCGAGTTGCTGCGCAAGCGTCAGGCGTTTCAGTTACGCTGGGGCCCTGGTGGCCAGCAACGGCAGGAACTGCTGAATACCATCGGACTGAGGGTGGCGCAGGGTAAGCGAGCCTTTTCGGATGCCTTCGCCCATCGCAGCCAGATCTTCCGTCCCCTCAACGCGCGCATTGATGGGGTGCGCTCCTTCGACGAAGCGAACAAGCTGGCGGCGGAACTCCCGCTGGCGGTGTCACTGGCCTGTGACACCGCCCTCACAGCAGCACTCCGGGGCATTTACAACGACTTGCAGGGCGCTGTTCGGCCCCTCACCGAAGAAACCCTTTCACTCAGCGTGACCTCGCTGAATCACGCGCCCGAACTGGTCGGTGACTTCGAACCGGTGCAGTTCTCGGTCCTGGCCGCTATTACTCACGGACTGGGCGAAAGCGCGCCCATCACTCGACTCGCCGTCCCTCTGGTTGGGCTCCTCGTTGGGGTGATCGCTACATCGGCAGGTGGTGCCACCATCGCTGGATCCATTGGCGTGCTCGCGTCGGTGTTCGTGCAAACGGGCCTGTCGGCACTCAAGCTGCGCGAAGGCACCGAGTCGCAACTGGTGGACGCCCGGCGCCAGCTCAGCCATCACCTGGACTTGCTGCGCGAGGAGGCGCAGCGTCACTACATCGCGCCCGATATCGCCACTGGAAAGAGCAAAGTGGATGTGTGGTTTGCCAGCGTCGAACAGCAACTCGTCGCTCGCGTCGATTCCAGCGTCGAACAGCGCTCTCTAGAAGCGCAGCGGGAGCAAGAGGAGGCCGAAAGGCTGGAAGCATTGACTGAGCAGGAGCGACGCGAACGCGCCGTACAGATCACCGGCAGGCTCTCGTCGTGGCGCCGACTGGGCGAAGAGATCCGCGCCCTACGCAGCGATTTGGAGCACCAAGCCCCGGAAGCGTTTCGCGAGGCGCACCTCCCGGCCCCGCCGGCCATCAGTGCTGGGAACTAGATGGCGGCGCCTCCCTCTCCACCGGACGACCCGGTTCTGGGTGTGGACTTTGGCACGGCCACCAGTAGCATGGCATGGTGTAACCCCAGAACGGGACACGCCGAACTATTACGCAACGCTGAAGGCGAGTACATCACGCCGTCTGTCGTGTACTTCGTCAAGGGATCGCATGCCGACCAGCCGGTGATCCAACTCCTGGCTGATCATCACCTTGTGGTGGGCACGCAGGCTGAACGGCGTCTTGAGGATCCGTCCAGTGATGACCGGCACCGCGTGATCGTGAGCGCTAAGCGGGCGCTGACACAAAACACCACCGTCACGTTGCCGGAGGTGCTGGAACCGGTTGCCTCCACCATACCTGCCGCCGCAATATTTGCCAAACTCCGCAGTGACGCTTCCGAACTGACGTTTCATGCGCCCATCCACCGTGGCATGATTACTTGCCCAGCAACGTTCGACGCGCTCCAGCGAGACCGGCTACGCGACGCCGCCACCCAGGCAGGGTTCGACGACATCACACTTGTGGACGAGCCCATAGCGGCCGCGATTGCCTTTACGCGCGACGGGTTCAATCCCGACAATGCCATTCTCGTCTACGATTTGGGCGCTGGTGCAGTGAACCTGGCCGTGGTGAGCAGAGACGGCAATTCGTTCCGTGTGGCTTTGGAGCCTGAGGACCTGCCCTCTTGCGGCGGCGACGACGTCGACCAAGCTCTGTATGATTACCTGGATGCGCGAGCTCGCGAGACGTTGGGCTTTGGGCTCGGCCCGGAAGGGTTACGCGACCTACGCAACCTCCACCAATGCCGGCAATACAAGGAAGCGCTGTCGTCTACCAGCGAGACGCAAGTCAACCTGCTGCTGGAACACGGTGATCGCCGGGAATGGTTTCGGGAGACCCTGACTGTCAGCACGCTCGACTCGCTCATCGACGGCATCGTGCGGCCAACGGCCGGACGCACACGTGACCTCTTGCAACGGGCTCACAACGTTGGCGTTGACGTTGAGCGCGTGCTCCTGGTGGGCGGATCGACGCGGCTGCCGATCGTGCAACGCATCCTCGCCGAAACACTGCAAGTTCCCCGTGTACCTTGGGCTAACCGCGATGTGGCGGTGGCACTGGGCGCCGCCTACGCGGCCACGCCCACTGTGGCGGCCACAGTGGACGCACCACGCGCGTCACCAACCGTCGAGCGTGCGCCGGAGGTGCGCAAGGCACTCCCGCACTTTGCCGAGTTACGCACTGCAGAAATCACTACTCAACCATTGCTGGAGCATATCGCCGTGAGTCCCGGTGGCGAGCAGATTGTTGGTCGCTCCGAGAGGCATTCTTCAGGTACCGCTTCCCACTCGGTGGTAGAGCACGGCCTGGCAGCGTTCCGTTTGCCACAGCTCGAGCCATCAGCATTCGTGACGAGCGTGGTGACGATGACACCAGCATTCAGCCCGGACGGCAGCCTGGTGGCGTGGCCAACGCGCGGTGGCATTTCGATACGCACGGCAAACGGCACGCGCCAGTTGTTGCGCGGGCAACATGGCGACGATGTGGAAGCGCTGGCATTTTGGGATGGATCAACACTGGCGGTGTCTTACGCGTCACAGCGCTTAGTGCTGTGGAACACGGCCACACGAACCAGTGAAGTGTTTCTCACGGCGCCGTTTGACACGCTCCTACCCGTAACCTTGTTGGCGGTGTCCAGCCAGCGCCTGCTGGTTGGTGGTGATCGTCAAACCACGCTGTACGATCGAGACACCAAAAAGCCACTGGTGACTTATCCAGCCTCCGGTGGCCGGGGCCCGTTGCGTAGCGATGCATCCGGACGGTGGCTCGTGCGGGTGGGACCAGATCGCTGTCTCCGCGTGTGGGACATCCAGCACGGTGAACTGCACCGGCAGTTCGCACAGTTTAGCCAGCCACCACAATGCCTGATGATGAGCGCCGATGGCTTGCTAGTGGCGGTGGGTATAGGGCCAACGGTGTACGTGTACGAGCTTGATTCGGGCCGAATGACACAATCGCTCATTCGCCACCGTCAGCCAGTGACCTATGTGGCGTTTCTCCCTGGCAGCAAGCAGATCGTGAGTGTGAGTAATGCCCCCGGCGACCGGACTACCGTGGTGCTCTGGACGAGTACTTGACCGCGGCCATCAGCCCACTTGCGCCTAGGTGCGCTATCTTGGATGCTACATAGCGTCAGCCAGAAGAACGCACCGAAGGACGGCGCATGGGGCTCTTATCCGAAGGTCGCTCCGCAGCGAGCCTTGGTGCGATCGATGTGCAAAGCACCCTCGTCACCGAACTGCGCTACGCCGCCGAGCGCCTCCGGCAGCCCTATTTGCCAGCAACCTACTCGGAGCAAATGGCCACGCTGGCGGACAGCGTCCGGCAAGCCTGCACCGTCGCGGTGGTTGGGCGTGTCAAAGCGGGCAAGAGCACCTTTGTGAATGCCCTGTTGGGAGACGACCTCGCCAAAGTGGGCACGCTGGAAACGACAGCAACCATCAACTGGTTTCGTTACGGTGAGGAACACCCCACGCGGCCAGTATTGTGCCATTGGCGTTCAGGTGCCACCACGCGCGAAACGCGCACCTTTCTTGATTCGCTGCAGGGCAACGATGAAGCGACGCTGCGCCAGGCGCGCGACATCGATCACCTGGAATATCACTTGCCCATCCCACTGCTCGAACGCATAAACTTGGTTGATACGCCCGGCGCTGGCGCAGCTGTTACGGAGCACAGGGATCGCACCGCTGCCTTTCTCCAACTCGACCAGGAACTGCGCACGTACCACGACGAGGAGACCCGTCGCCTGGAGCGCGAAGCCGATGCCGTGATTTACCTGGTCGGGGCGACGGCCATGGCCCGGGACCGCGACTTCCTGGAAAAGTTTCACGAGTCATTCGGCGGGCGAGCGTCGTCGCTCAACGCGTTTGGCGTTCTTGCCCAAATCGATCGTGAACAGGAGTTACTGGAACGGCGCGACGCGATTGCTGAGCACATAGCCCGCGACTTGCGCACCCATCTCACGACCGTCGTGCCGGTGTCGGCCGGCCTGCGCCGCGCACTAGACAACCTCAACGTTACCGGCGTCTCTCAATTCGACCAGATTATCCACATGGCGCGTAGCATTCCCCGCGACTTATTGCCCGAGGCGCTGGAAGACGAGAGCTACTTTCTGAGTGACGATTTGCCGTGTGCTGTGCCGGTGGCGGGTCGCAAGGCACTGCTCGGCGACCTTCCTTGGATGGTGTTTACGACCATGGTCCGTCTCGCGGCAGCGAGCGAACGTAGCCGAGACGGTCTGCTGCAGGAACTCGCCGGGCTGGCTGGCTTCGACCGGCTCAAGAGCGTGCTGGAGAGTCAGTTCCTACGCCGTGGCCGGTTCTTGCGGAGCTATCGCGTGTTGCTCGACGCGCGTGGCATCGTTTCCCATTTGCGCTACCATGTGGTCCATCGGGCCCGCCAGTGGGTCCAGCAGCAATGCGACAGGAAAGATCGCTGGCTAGCGTTCCTGGCAAGATCGTCCCCAAATACGACGGCGCAAGAGCTTCAGGAGTTTGTTGCGTCATCACTCGCGCCACCCGATGACTTGAGCACTCTAGTTGACGACCTAGACCGGCGGTTCGCAGCCGTTGCGGCGGACCTCGAAGAGTTTCATGCGGAGTCGAGGGCGCTGTTTCTCGTGGAAGAACACCCAGACTTGTTCCCCGAAAGCGACGAATTGCGCGCGCTGTTCGGATTGTATGGGGTAGATCTGGAAAGCCGCAGTCCTGTGGCTGGCGCCACAATGGACTACTTTCAAAAACAGCACCAGTACTGGCGTGACCTGGCCATGCGGTCCGTGCGTGCGGAGCGTCGCGACGTGGCTGATCGTGCGGCTGTGGTGTATCAATCGCTCATATCGGTGCAGCGCGCACGGGCCTGAGGCCGCGCTCGAGGATCTGCACCATCGAGTAGAGGAGATAACCGTGCCAGCTGGTGGTCAAGTGCGCTCTTCGACCATGACATCCACCGCGATGGATTACGGCACGTTGATGATTGGCACCCCCGACCTCGACGCTACCGAATGGGACGGCGAGCAATCCATGCCCAACGACTGCGATGTGCGATCGCAGCAGTTTATTCTGGAACAGTTCACGGGCAAGAAGTATGACGAGTTGGCCCTTGTTCACGACGCCCAAAGCCACGGCTGGTTTCTGCTACCGTCTGGCGATGACCCTGGGGGTACGCCGATGGCGGACCTTGGCGCACTGCTCAACGAGCACGGAGTGCCCGTCCACGAGCAGTCGCACGGCACGGTGTATGACCTGGCCAACGAGCTCTCGCACGGCCATAAGGTAATCATCGCCGTCGACTCCAGCGAGTTGTGGCGTGGCCACGCCAACGGCTACGCCGACCACGCGGTAGTAGTGTCCGGCATTGATACGACCGACTCGGCACACCCCATGGTCATCATCAGCGACCCCGGTTTACCAGGATTTCACAGCGAGGACCGCTACCCGCTGGACCAGTTTCTCAAAGCCTGGCAAGGCAGCGATTTCACGTACGTGGCCACGGACAGCGCACCACCACCAGGGATGGACCCAGCGATGGCGAACTTTGACTACGCGCAGGGGCACTTGTCCGTCGTCGCCGGCATGCCGTACGATCAGTTTCAGTCCTACGAGCATCAGCCGAACTTATTCTCGCAATGGCTCGGATCCCAGCCCAGTTCGGGCATGCCGCTGACACCACAAGACATCTTCTTTCATGCCAACCCGGCAGCCAATCCGTTGCCCCAAATGCTCACGTCCGACCTCACCGCAGCCTGGACCACTGTCGACGCACTCTTCCAACCGCAACCGAGCGATGCAGCGCCACCGGATGCACACCTGCTCGAATTTATGCAGGCGTTCGGCATTCACATGCCTGTTCAAGCATTGCAAGTGGACCTTTCGATAGACCTGTTGGGGCACCTATTGCTGATCCCGAGCGTGCAGAGCATCGCCCAGGGTGTTGGCGACGACGCGATAGCGTTGCATAACGTGGCTTCTTCCACAACGCTCGAGGCAGTCGAACAAGGGGTAGCTTCGCACCTGAACCCAGCACTGGCGGACCTGCAGACATCGCTGCTTACTACGTTCGACGAGGTCGTTCACCACAGCGGGAGTGGCGACACAGCCGCGCAGTTCGATCCGGACACGGCTCCTCAACTCAGGAACCCCGAGGCACCGCCAGATGCTGGCCATCATGGTCACAGCGCATGAGCCCGAACGCGCCACAATCGCCATCGCCCTTGCCGCAGGTGCCGGTGCCGTCACCTGCCGTAACGCGTGCCCGGTTATTTGGACGCGACGCGGCGCTGGGGATACTGCAAGAGTTGTTGCTGGATGCCACGGCGCGCGACATCACTGTGTGCGGACCGTTAGGCTCCGGTACCTCAGCGCTGGCGAACGAAGCCATCTATCGGTTCGCTGCGTCGAGCAGCTTACCCATACTCAGTGCGCCACTTAACGGGGCAACCGACCTATTGGACATTACGGCGACGCTCTGCCACGCCTTTGAGGTGCAACACACGATGGGGGATGCCTGGGCCGGCACTATTGTGCGCCTCTGGAAAGATCGGCCGTGTGTGCTCGCCGTCGACGGCGTGTCGCCAATCGCTGCTACGACCGTTCTCGAGACTTTGCTCGAACGTCTGCCGCACCTTCGCCTGATGATGACGAGCGTCACTCCCGTGGGGCTGCCAAACGAGCACGTGGTACCACTCGGACCATTAAGCGACCACAGTGATGCACGGGCACTGTTCGAGGCAGTCGTCGGTCAAGTCGAGCCTGCTTTGGCCTTCGATGAAGTCCGTGCCGAGGCCATCAAGGACGTCTGCACCCAGCTTGGCGGGTGGCCACTTGCTCTCGAACTGGTGGCGGCCCAACTCGGGAGGGTGCCGGTGGCAGCAGTGATCCGCAGCCTCAACGAGGCCACTGCGACCCCGCCGGCACTAGCACCACCAGACGTACCACCCCTGGTGCGACAAGTGATCGCGTGGTGCTTAGACACGCTCCAAGCTACGGAACGTCAATTATTGCTTGGCATGGCAGTGTTTGCCTCACCGTGTACCACCGAGGGTGTACAGCAGGTGTGCTGCGAGGAGGCTGCCGAGCGGGAAGTGGTGCACACCGTCCTCGCTTCGCTGCAGCACCAGCGCCTTGTCACGCTCGGCGAGAGCGGTTACACGCTGCCCCCAGCGGTTCGGGCATGCGCACTGGCGGTTCTGGAGAGCGCCTCAAGAGTGAGCGCTCTGCGGCAGCGACACGCAGCGTACTGCGTTCAACTGGCGCGCACAGCAACGCAAGCGATCAACGGCGTGCGCTACGCGAGCATCGTGCATCAATTGGAGACGAGCCTGCCTGACTTGCGCTCAGCGTTGCGCTGGGCATTGCTTGGCGGGGATGCGCAGGCCGGCGCCCAACTCGCAGCGGCGGCATGGCGGTTTTGGGATGCGCGCGGTTATTGGGACGAGGGCGAGTACTGGTTAGGTCAAGCCAGCCAAGCGGTGGGCAACGAGGCGAGACCGCTCCTTGCCGAACTTGACTGCGCCGCGGGACATCTGGCGTTGCGCGTGGGGCAGGTTGAACAGGCGCTCGAACACTACCAACACGCACTCGCCATCGCCACCGTACTACAGGACGACGCACTGCTGGCGCGGGTGCTCGATGCCTTAGGGACCGTTTTGACTGGCCAGGGTGAAGCCAGCGCGGCCATGGCGCTGCATGCGCGTGGTGTCGAGATTGCCCAGGCCGCACGCGATCCGTTGGTGCTCGCGCGCGCGTTGAACAACCTGGGTTTGGCTGAGCTTGCCGCTGGACGAGCCGCCGATGCGGAAGCGCACTTTCGCGAAGGTCTGCACATCAACCAACGGCTCGGGCGCGGGGTGGGCGTTGCCCGAGCGTTGAGCAACCTTGCGCTCGCCGCCCATCAGCAGGGCAAGCGCGCTGAAGCGATGTCCCTGCAAACGTCTTGCGTGCGGATCGCTCAAGGCATGGGTGATCCGGAGTTCCTCGGTGGCTGCTACCTCGCCCTCGCCCACTATCTTCGCGTGCATGGCGACACCGCCGGCGCCGCTCGGTGCCTGGACCAGAGCGCAACCGTCTATAGCCGCCTGGCTTCACCCGTCTTACTCGCGGCAACGGTCGAGGCCTACGCACACCTGTTCACGTTGCTTGGCGATGCAGACCGGGCCGCACTCGCCTTTGCGGCGGCGCAGGCTGCGCGGATAGCGGCCGGTGCGAGCCTGCACGGCGGTGATCAACAAGAGCACGACTACTGGCTCGAGCGGGCCCGAGAAGTCGCCGGTGCGGCTCGGTGGGAACCGCGTTGGGCAGAAGGGTCGCGACTGTCGCTTGTAGAGGCGGCAGTCATGTCGCGTGCGGGCGCGATGCCTGCCGCGGGCGACCCTGCGCTAGGCGCCGGAAGACCCTAGGAGTTGTTCTCTAACACGTTGTCGTTATCGTGGCCATTGATCACAGCAATGGCATGTGCACCTAACCCGATCCCCCAGCCCATAGCAGGCCAGATGGGCCAGAAGTAGCCGTGCGGGGTAGTGAGCAGGTATATCGCGATTAGAGTCCCGATGATGAGGGCGTAGTTCATAGCGTGTATGCGTAGGTTACGAACTGGCCTCCTGCGCACACGCCTAGCCATCACCGGCGGCGTTGGCGTAACTGCTGGAGCTACCGGAGCCGCCGTTTGGGTCGCGGGCTGTGAGAGCGCGGGGAGATCCTGTTGCACCTTCGCCAGATCGCCGTAGGTGCGCGCGCGCATCGCCAGCGCTACGCGGTCGCGCAACTCATCGGGCGATAAACGCCCATCCGAAAAGTGTTGTTGCAACTCTTGGACGACGCGCTGCCGGTCGTTGTCGGCAGCGCGCAGATCAGACGGTAACAACCGGCCACCTCACTGCGCCTACGTAACCGAATTCATTCACCAACATTCCATGTGAGCGGCGACCTGTCAATTAGCCCGGAACATCTGGCGTGCGAGTGCTCTCTTGAGCCACGAAGTGGAATCGGCGAGCGCAGATGCTAGGCAACATGCACGTTCGACATGGAGCTAGCAAGATGTGCGAACTCACGGTCGCGCCTATAGCTCAACCTTGCATGGTAGGGGCAAGCAACATGCGCGGAGTTCAGGGGGAAATGCCCTATTGAGCAGGCACGCCCGGGTACAGCGCCGCGTATTTCGTGCGCAGGTAGCGGTTGTAATGCACAGGGTTGAGCGGCTCACCTGAAATGCGCTGTATCAGGTCGCTGGCGGAATACACCCTGCCGTGTACGTGCACGTGCGTGCGCATCCATTCCAGCACGAAGGTGAAGTCACCGCCGGCGAGACGCGCGTCAAAGTCTGGATGCTCTCGCTTGATCGTCGCCAGCAACTGGGCGCTGTACAGGTTGCCCAACGAATAGGTGGGGAAGTAACCCACTGCACCGGTGGACCAGTGCACATCCTGCAACACACCATCCGCGTCATTGGTCGGTGTGACGCCGAGCATTTCCCGCATCTTGGCGTTCCACGTATCCGGTAGGTCCTTGACTTCCAGCCCGCCGTGCAGCAACGCCGTTTCGAGCTCGAAGCGGAGGATGATGTGGAGGTTATAGGTCACCTCGTCGGCTTCGACACGAATCAAGCTGGGCGCTACCGCATTGATGGCACGCACAAAAGCGTGCTGGCCAACACCATCGAGCTGCGCAGGGAAGGTCTTAACGAGCCGGGGATACCAGTGCTGCCAGAAGGCCGAGCTGCGACCCATGACATTTTCCCAGAAGCGCGATTGGGATTCGTGCATACCCAGGGAAGTACCCGTAGCCAGCGGTGTGCGCTCCAAAGCTTGGTTGATGCCTTGTTCGTAGAGCCCATGGCCACATTCATGGATCGTGCCAAACAGCGCAGACCGAATGTCATGCTCGAACACACGCGTGGTGAGTCGAACATCTTGAATAGAGAAACTGGTTGTGAATGGATGGGCCGACAGGTCCTGACGGCCGGCATCGAGATCGAAGCCGAGAGCGCGCAACACCTCCAACGTGAAGGCGATCTGCTGGTCCTTGGGGTATCCAACGGTCAAAAACGATGTATCGGGCTGAAGGCCTGTGGCTCGAATGTCGCGTAACAGCCGGACGTTCTCAGCGCGCATGCCGGAGAACACCGCCGCGGTTTCCTCTTCCGTCTGGTTGGGCTCGTATTCATCCAGCAAGGCGTCATACGGTGACTTGGCATAGCCGACATACGCTGCTTCGCGCCGCTTCAGGTCGATCACCTTGGTCAGGTCACTGGCAAAATGCGCAAAGTTGGCTTGTTGCCGAGCTTCATGCCACACCTGGAACGCGCGAGCGGTAGTCTCTGCCATCTCCTTGACGAACGGCGTCGGGAGCTTGGCTGCGCGCTCGACTTGCCGCCGCGTTTCCCGCAGGAGCGCCTGTCCAACCTCAGCTTGAAACGGTGCAGGACCATCCCCCGCTTGCTCAGCCTGGGATAACGCCCTGGCAAGTTCTGTGGAAATGAGCCGCTCGTGGACCAGTGCTTGCAGCGTCCCGAGTTGGCTGGCGCGGCTCTCAGCTGACTTGGGCCGGAGCATCGTTTGCTGGTCCCAATCCAGGAGAGCGACCGTGGCCGACAAGTCGGCGATCTCATGAAGATTATCCAGTAGGTCAGCCCACGCTGTCATATTCAGGTCATCTCCCGGTACGATCTTTGCTAACAAAGTTGTGGCAGCGCATCCTACCACAAGGCAGTAAGCAACCTGCCGGTATAGACCGGGGGAGGAGTAACAACGTTATGCAAGCGATCATACTGGCGGCAGGGTATGCCACACGGCTGGGTGAACTGACGCGCAACTATCCAAAGCCACTCTTGAAGGTGGGCGGCCGTTCGCTCATTGACCATCTCCTGGACAAAGTAGAGCCAATTCGTTCAATCGAAAGTGTGGCCGTGGTCACCAATGCCCGGTTCGCCCCGCGGTTCGATGATTGGGCCCGAACACAACATCGACGCTTTGCTGTCAACGTCATCGACGACGGCACAGATAGCGACACAAACAAGCTGGGGGCAGTCGGCGATATCTTGTTCACCGTTCGTCAACTGGGCTTGCGTGGTGACGTGTTCGTTGGTGCAGCCGACAACTTGTTCGACTTTTCGCTCCAACCATTCTTCGAAACGTTCAGTGCCAAAGGCTCCACGGTAGGGCTGTATGACGTGGGTGACTTGAGCGTCATGCCGCACTATAGTGAGGTTCAAATCGATGCCAATCAGCGCATCACGTCGTTTGTAGAGAAGCCCAAGGCACCGGTGTCAACCTTTATGGCCACGGCTCTCTACGCCTACCAGGCGGACCACGTGGCCCTGCTGGAGACCTACAAAAGCGAGGGTCAAAATATGGACTCACCAGGCTTTTTCCCAGCCTGGTTGTATAGGCGGGCGCCGGTGTATGGGCACGTCTTCCGGGGTCGCTGGCTCGATGTGGGTACGCCAGAACGCTATAACGAGGCGCAGGAAACTTGGACGACACAAACGGTCTGAGGCCGCATGTCGCACAACACCCGATATACCCTGCAGGCGGCATCGTACTCGCTGGTGGAAAGAGCAGGCGACTTGGTCGGGACAAGGCGCGCGTGCTCATCAATGGTCAACCTGCCGTATTGTGGCAGGTACAACTCCTCCAGACCGTGGTCTCGTCAGTGGTGGTGGTGGTTGCACCGGGCCGGCATTATCGTGTGCCAGTA
>JANWJO010000157.1 GCA_025449435.1 Chloroflexota bacterium
CCAAACAACGGCGCGCTCAACCGGCGAAGAAAGTCGCCAGGATGGGAGCAAGCACAGCAACGTCCACATTGTGCCGTTGCCCATCGAGACTGCGCAGCGTCGCGCGGGGCAGCGCTGTGGCGTGCGAGCATGCCGTGTCGTGCATAACGGTCACGCTCGCGCCACCGTGCAACACCAGCGCAGGCACGCTGACTTGAGCAACTCGTTCGACAGGGATCGACCTATTTTCACCGAGCAGTGCGTTGTCGTAGGCAAGGGTTGGCGCGATGGCTTCAATGGCCGGCCAGCCCAGCGAATTGCGCGCCCTTTCAATATGCTTTGCTGGTACGCCGACGTAGTGCATGAACAGCGCTGCCGCATCGCCGCGGCGACCTGCCGTTAGACACTCGGCCAAGTGCTGGCGGTATTGATTCCAGCCATCCCGCGCTGCAGGGTCGTCATCATACGGCACTTCGTAGATGGCCAGCTTGTGGACTTGCTCGCCCAAGCGCAACGCTGCTTCCAGTGCCAGCGCCCCACCGGAGGAATGGCCGTAGAGCCTGGCCGATCCGCCAGCCGCGGTAATGAGCGTCTGGAGATCTTCCACTTCCCGCTCAACAGCGTAAGGCTGTGTATCTCCACTGTCGCCGCGCCCTCGCCGGTCGTAGTTATAGACGGTGAACTGTGGCGCGAGCAACCTGGCCAGGTCTCCTCCCGACCAGGAGTTCCGGGAGCACAGCGCTCCCGCGACCAGCACCACTGGTGAGCCGTTGCCCACCACGTCATAGGCAATGGTGGTGCCATCGCGCGACTGAATGGTATGCATAGTTGCTCCCTCGTTCCTCGGTCAACGCAGGCGACCCGGCGCATCGGCCCCCTTTGCGCAGCGTACTTACGGCGCTCCACGCCGCGCGCGACGCTCTGATTCAACAAAAGCGAGTGCCGACAACGCCGACTCGGCCACAAGTGGAGCAGGATCGGCGGCGAAGCGGCGGAGCCGCTCAAGGCGCTCATCGGTCCAGCCATGCTCGTCGCCGACCAATTGCTGGAGGGCAGCAAGAGCTATTCGCCGCAATTGGCCGTCTGCGTGCGCTGCCAGACGGCCTTCTAGGCGATCCATCGCTGCTATGTCAAATTGAACTCCCCTGGCCCCCCCGGTTTGCCGGCCGCGACGCAGCCGGTGGATATTGACTCCGATGCGCGCTAGGTAGCCATATGCCGCCCAGCGTGCGTTATCGCCACTCCGGCTCATCCCGTCGAGCGCAGTGCGAAAAACTCCGGGGTGGAACTCGCCGGCTGCCACAACCTGCTCTAGCCAATCTGCCAGCTCGTCGCCCTGCAACGCTTTCGTCGCTAGGCGAGTGCGAAGTTCAGCCAGCAAGGGGTCACCAGCGAGCCCCGCCAGCACAGCGCGAGCGACGTCGCGATAGCTGCGACGACTTAGTATGACCTCAATTTCTACCGCCGCCACGAGCGCCTGGAGTGCGTTGGGCTGCGCGCGCAACTTTCGCGCTGTGTCCTCGATGGCCGGTAGGTCGCCAGTGTTATACAACGACATTATCGCTGCGGCTCCCGCGTGAGGCTCACCAGGCACCTCCGACGCCAGCGCCGCCAATAGTGGTGGCATCAACCGCCGGTCCGGATCGGCCACTGGCAGTTCGCGACAGCGGGTCAGTACGCCGGCACGGACTTCTGCCTCGGGCCGGCCGAGCAACAGGACCAGGAGGTTGATTAGCCGCCGCTGCGCTATTGCTGTTAGCCCGGTTGCCGGCATGCGCCCGGCGGAAATCGCCAGTTCCGCGTCGGGCGACTGCGCCGCTTCTTCGAGTATTGTCCAGGTCTCCTTGCGTTCCGGATGTGCCGCCAGACCTTGCAGCAAGGCGACGCGCACATCGCGGTGGAGTGGCTGTGCAGCGAGGTTGAGCAGCGCCGGGTACCCAACGCCGTCCTCAAGGTCGCCGAGCAGCCGGACCACTTCCTTGGCGACGCGCACACGGTCGAGCGGAATAGCGAGCAACAACGGTAGTGCCAGGGCTGGCGGAAGTGCCAGTATGGCTGAGCGCATCGCGCCGATGGCCACGCCCGCGCGGTCGTCCCGCGTCGCTTCCTCCAAAGCCTCCAGCCCCTGGCCGCCGTCCAGCCGTCCAAGTGCTCGCAAGGCAACGTCGCGCCGAGCGAGCGTCCTTCGCCGAGGCGGTGCTGCGCGTACCACAGGACCCGCTGGCGGCGACGTGATGGTTAGCACGTTTTCCTCTGCGCTCTCGGCGGCCAGCGCTAGTAACGTTGCCGGAGCGACCGACGGCAATGCTGCCAGCCGCCGGATAGCGGCGAGGACGGCCGGGGCATCCGCGTCGGGGTCGTCAATCTGGGTCTTGAGCGCCGCGGCGTACTTCAACTGCTGGTCCGCCGTCCAGCGGTAGAAGCCGCCGTCGAACGTGGGAAGATATCGCCTACGCTGCGCACCGAACCGCCCAGAGTAACGTCGCCGCCGCAAAAACGGCGTGAGCAAATCTTGGCGGTGATTGCTCAAGTATGTGGAAACAATCGGTAGGGTACTGACGCTTGCATCATCCCGAACGAGGGTGGGGATCACCGAGGTGAAACGCTGTGGCGCCCAATCGCGAAGTAGTCGCAGGACAGTCTCCACAGACTGCGCCGACCGAGACTTTAAACTGATGCTTTCCAGGTGGTCTAGCAAGAGATTGCAGGCGCGTAATCGTGGGCCGAGCCCCGCCCCCAGCGACACGAGCGCCGTGTCGTTCCCCTTCTGTTCCCAATTCGATAACACAGGCGCTAAATAACGGTCCAACACGGTGGCTTCTACGTCGCTTATGCCGTCGGACAGACTGCGGAAGCCCAGCGGGCCTAGCTCTCGCGCCAAGTCCGCCAAGCCGGCAGCCGCCCATTCCGAGTGAAACGGAAGCAGGTGGACCAATAGTGCTTCCAACGCCGCCACGCTCCCGCTCGACAAGTCGGCTGCGTCGACTGCATCGTGCATGATCGCGGTGAGTTGTGGCAGGTGCTCAGTGCGCCATCGGCCCGGCGGCAGGTCCGCCAGCGCCTGCAGAAAGCTTTGCCGCACCGGGTCCTGCTCGTTGCGACGGGTATGAAGGAAGGTGAGGAGGTCGCCGGCGCGATCGCGCGAGTAGCACACGCAGCCAACTAGAGCAGCGAGCGCGGCCCCGCGCCAGCGCGTCCGTGGCGAGGCGAGCGAAGGGGCAAGGACGGCGAGCGCTTCCTCCCAGGGGAGGACGGACGCGAACTGGAGCTGGTGACCTGGCTCATCAGGCAGCCCGGGTCTGGCAAGTTGCTGCCGGGCATCTTCCTCTCGGGTAGGCCGCGGACCCAGTTTGACGATGCTCGGATCGTCGCGCAACGAGCGCTTACTATCGCGAAGGCGGAGGTAGATCGCCGCCCTGCGCGCTGGAGGCAGCAACCTGAACCATGGGTTCGGCTGCGCACCGATCGTGAGGAAGCCGCGCACAACGAGCGCCACGACCTCGTCGTCAGTGCACTGGCGAACTGCGCGGATAAACGGGTCATTTGCGCGGTTGCCGAGCGAGCGGCTCAGCGTCACATCACCGGAAGCAAGTGTCAATCGCACAAAGGCAATCGGCAATCGTGCAGTGAGAAGACCTAGATCCAGCCGATCCAGCGCAGTGAGCTTCACGAAGGCTCCGGCAAGCGCGTAAGCTCGATCGGGAAAGCGCTCGCTGAGACCCACAAGAACGCTGTTGGCCTGCCAGAGCAATCGGGCGCTGATCGAGTCTCTGGTGTTGAGCGAGTCCCCGATCACCTTCTCAGCGATTGTAGGGTGGCGTCGCGCCAGCCGGAGCCAAGCGTTACGATCCATGGAGTCAAGGGCCGATGGTAGGGACTGCTCGACGATCTGTGCGGAGGCGTAGGGCAGGATGCGCTCGAGCGCCGGGTCGGCAGTGGCGGCACGCTGTGCAACGTACCTATCGATGGCCGTTTGCCGATGTCGCTTCTGCAACTGGCGTAACAGCTGGTCGCGCTGGCTCCGCGACACGGTGGCGAGTGCGGACTCCACTTGAGCGTCGTCACAGAGCAGCGGCACCAAAGTACACGCAAACGTGCGAATGCCGCGCGATGGGTCACCGATGGAGCGCAACACGTGGGCGGTATCGCGGCTGCCGTGACACGCCTGCAGGGCCAAAAAGCGTGCATAAAAGTCGCCATGCTCCAACTGGTCGAGTGTGTCGCTAACGCTCAGGTCTGTCGCGGCCAAGCGACCAACTTCCACCATGTGTCGCATGCGGCTCGCGTGATTGAGGCGCTCGAGGGTACGCAGCAGTTGTTTGGGCGTCATGCGTGGCGCTGTTCTCGCTGCGCTCGAAATCCGCCCATGTTATTCCTTCGCTTCTAGAAGTCGCCTTCTCAGGTTATCAGGAGACGAAGGCGGACAGCCTGTATTCGATCTAATTTGTACCGTATCCTGTATCGACTGAGTGGTGAAGCTGCCATCGAGAAAGCAATGGGGCGTTGGTTTTTGGCTGTCCTCCTGTGAGTGGCAGTAGTCACGACGACCCACTTCGGCGCTATATCAACTCCAGCATCGCCAGGATGGACCGTCTGTGCCAACGCCTAGCGCTAGCGACCTGCCGCGGCCAAGCACCGTCGTAACGCACTGTGCAGGTCCAGTAACACTAGTTGGCGATGAATGAGTATTGGGGGTCTCGCATGCGCTCCATAGGCTAGCCGCACTGCCAGCACGAATCTTCGTGTTGGGGCGGCGGCAGTATGTGGAGACATCATGCGCCAGCGTCATACTCGTGCCCAGGTGCAAGCTGCTCGCGTCCGAGCGATCGCCCGCATGCGGTTCCGCCGCGACAATGTGTACCTCGCCTGCCCCGAAAGGTGTGAGCCTGGGAGTTGGTGGGGGACGCCCGGCCAATGGTCCAAGTCGCGGGAGTGTGGCTGCCGTCTGTGCAGACACCAGAACTGGCTGGGCAAGTTCCAGCGGGAAAAGCGCGCCTTTTACCGGCGGCTCGATAGGCTCAATGCGGCTGCATGGTAGCTGCCACACAAGGCTGGCTGTCTGAAAAGCTGCTGTTCACCGCCCATTGGTACGCGTGTCAAGTTCGGGCTCCTGGCCACGGACCCGGTGGACTAACGGGCAACACCGTTATGCTGATGGTCTCTTGATACACCCGCATGCCTCGGGCGCGGTAATTCGCGAGTGCATGTGGGCCGTCCAGGCTGCAGGTGTGCAACCAGACTCGATGGGCACCGAGCGCCCAGGCGCGACGTATGGTCGTGGTGAGCAAATAGCCGCCGATGCCCTGGCCGATGAATTGCGGCAGCAAGCCGAACTGGACAATCTCGACTCCATTCTCAGGCTGCCGTTCCAACTCCGCGTAGCCGGCCGGTGTGCCTGATGAGTAAGCGACCCATATTTCCACCTCTGGCCGGGCCAGGTAGCGCCGCCAAGCTTCATAGTCCCAATCCAGCCGGTCGGTCCAATACCACGGGCCGCCGACCGCGGTGTACAGGAACCGGCCGAACTCCGGCGACGGGATCTGTGCTCGGCTAACGTCCACTGGAACGTCGGGGTTTCTGGACGGTCGGAGTTCATCCGGCCGCAACATCTCTACATGCCAGGTCGTTATCTCCAGCCGTTGTGTGTCCATGTCCGTCCCGTCCCTGTTTAGTCCTGTGTCGCGTGCGGCGTGCAAACGTCTGGTGGTGGTGCTGCCTCCGCAGAGGATAAGACATTGGAATGCTACTTCCAGCACCATATGGGGACTGCTGCCGAATCCGCCAGCAACGGTAAAAACATCGCGACCCAGTTGCTCCGAACCTCGCTGGCCGGGCACTAACGACGCGAGAGTCCTTGCCCTGGAACCTCTTAGGTCGCGTCGCGCAAGCTGGTGTACCGCCGATCTAGCAGGGTGAGCCCTTCGAGGTTCGGCATGTCCCCAAACGTCGCGGTGCCGTCAAGGTGCAGCACGAGCGGGCTGCTGATCGTGTAGTCCGGCCACACTGCAACGCCGTCTCCGTTGGGGTTGCCGTGCTTGGCGAAGTTCGTCGCGTAGGACGCCAGCAGCGTGGCCAGCGCGCGGTCTGCGTCCGTCCAGGCCCACGGCTCCTGGTCGAGATGGTCAAACACGTAGCGCAGCTCAGCCCAGTGCGCGGCGCCCCAATCGGCGATCGGGCTTCCCGCCGGATACGGCGGTTGGTGGGCGAAGTAATAGGAGAAGACCTTCTCTCGTCCCGTCTTCGCTTGCAACCGGGCCCATGTCCACATATCCCAGCCAAACCGCAGGTCGCGTTCGAACGCCGCTCGTGACTCCCGGGCTTCCAGATCGGTCGCCGCTGGGTGGATCGCTAGGTACTCCGCTGCCAGAGCGCGGACGGCGGCACTGCCGAACTCCTGGCCGATGTCTTCCGCAAAGGTTGCTAGCCGGATCTCCCGACCCGTGAGCATGGGCTGTCCTTCATCAGCATTAGAGCCGATCAGGATGGGCACGTCGTTTTGCCGGCCCGCCGCAAACGTTGCGTATGGTTCCTCTGGCACGACATACCCGTCGATAATCGGGTGGGTCGTGCCGCCAATGCCATCCGTCAGAAACTGCTCCGGCGCGAGGTCACGCAGCGCATCGAGCGACGTCACTCCGAGGGCGGCGGCCATCCGCACGCCCTGCTCCTCGGCGGCTGCTTTGGCGAACGATCCGTCGGTCGCAGCAAGCGGGACGAAGAACCCGCCGCTTTCGCCGATGGCGCGGTGGAACAGGCCCCGCGCATGCGGCGAGGCCATCAGCATGCAAACTGACATCGACCCAGCCGACTGCCCCCAGATGGTCACGCGCCCTGGGTCACCGCCGAAAGCCTTGATGTTCCGTTGGATCCACTGCAGGGCCGCGATTTGGTCGAGCAATCCATAATTGCCGGAACTCTGATGTCCGGATTCGCGGCTCAAGTCCGGATGCACCAGGAAGCCCAGGAGTCCCACGCGATAGTTGATGGTGACGACGATGACGCCACGGGTCGCCAGCGCGTCGCCCCAATACAGGGGCATCGAGGCGGATTCCTGGGTGAACCCGCCGCCCGGAATCCAAACCATCACCGGTAGCGGCGTGGTGTCCGCCAGCGTTGGCGCCCAGATGTTCAGCGTTAGGCAATCTTCGCTGACCGGTTCATGTGGCGCGCCCGGGACGGATTCCCCGGCCTGCATGGCGATGGGACCGAAGGTGTCGGCCCGTCGCACGCCGTCCCACGGCAGCGCGAGTTGCGGCGCCTTCCAACGCAAGTGGCCCACCGGCGGCGCCGCATACGGAATTGACTTGTACACGGTCACGTCGGCTTCGCAAATGCCGGAGATCAATCCGGTCTCAATTCGGACCGGCTTGCTCGCGCCTTGTCCGCGGTCTTGGACAGCATTCGACTGTGACATGTCTATGTCCATTCTAGGTGCAGGATTAGTGTACAGATCATGGGCGCAGCTCGACCATTCGCATCTTGTAGTTCGGCTTCCCGCAGCGACAACGGCGTTGTGGCCAATGCTATGCTCGCTCTGGCAGGGTTACTGGGTCCAGCCACGACTGCAGTCGACACGTGAACTCGGGGGTACGTTCACATGAATGAAAGCCACGGTGCAGCGAAGCCGTTCGTCATCGCGATCGGTGGCCCGTCGGGATCCGGCAAATCTACGGTGGTCAATCGAACAGCCAGCCTGCTCGGCAATGCGACCACGCTGTTTTTCGACGACTACGCGGCAGCGTCCACCTATCCGAGCGACTTCGGGGCGTGGATTCGGGATGGGGCGAACCCCGACGCCTGGAAGACGCCGCAGTTCGCCACTGATCTCGTAGCACTGCGCGAAGGACGGTCGATAGCTTCGCCCGGCGGCGGCAAACGGCGGGAACCGGCACGGTACATCGTGGTCGAAGAGCCGTTTGGAAGGGAACGTCGAGAGATGCGCGCTGCGATCGATCTGGTGGCGATCGTTGACTTGCCGCTCGAGGTTGCGCTAGCTCGCCGGATACGTCGCTCTATTCAACCGGCATTGGCCGATAGCGCCGCCAGCGTGGACTGCTTGCGGGAGATCGATCAGTACCTCAGTGCTTATCTAGACCAGCTTCGAGAGGGATACATGATTATCAACCGCTGTGCGCTGACGACCTGCGATGTCGTGCTCGACGGCTTGCAGCCAGGCGATGTACTGGCCAAGCAGGTAGTCGATGCAGTCCGGGAAAGGCAGAAGTGACTGCCGGGAGTTCAGCGATTGATCTTTACGAGCAGCACCCAGGTATTCGTGATCGCCACAAGCTACCGCACCACCGCGATAGCTTGCCCAGCCTCCAGTACCCCTTCGCTGAGGATGTCCACGCGTAGCCCGGCACGATGCACAAGCTGCCGGAGCACCGGCCGTTCGGCATATTTTTGGACCACGCTGCATGGCTCGCACAGCCGCATTCCCCGGCAGCGGATATCTCCGATGGTGAAGTCGCTGCCCACCAGCGCGTTGAGGTCGATACCCCGGGTCACGATGTTGCGGCGGTGTTCAACGGCGGCCAGAGGCGGATCGAACGACTCGCACACTTCGGCCTCGATGAGCGTGAGCGCGCTTCCTGGCGTGCCGGACGAAAACGTGCCACGACGCTCGGCGTAGCGGTCACCCGCCAACCCCCAACCGGGAACGGCGCGCGCGCTGGCAACCTGATGTGCAGGCTTCCCCTTCTCCTCGATAGTCCAGATGGACTCCACGACGCCAGTGCTTACAGGCGCGATGGCAGGGTTTGGCATTGCGAGCGCAATGTCGGCGGCGGCGAGGAGGTAGCCATCGCTGATCCAGCCGGGGTCGAATGCTGCCGGGCCAGATGGATCCCACACCAGACCAGAGGGCACGCCATACATCACCACAAACCGTGCTGCACCCGAAGTTGGTGGAACCACGCGGGCGATCCAGGGACCAGCCCAGGAGAAGTCTCGGGGCGCAGCCACCTGGACGAGTCCGACGCCCAGGCCGCCCAACCAGCGGGACACTGTCACGCTTCTGGTTGGGTCACCGGCTGGTACCTGCGAAGGTAGTTGTTCGATGGGCAACTCCAGAATCGTTGCCAGGCACGCCAAATAGGAGGCTGTTTCGGGCTGAAGACTCGATGCTGGCAGAAGGGCTTCTTTCATACGTCTCCTCCAATTCTGTATTGCAACGCGACCAATGCATTGTTCGCATCGCTTTTGGGATGCCATACAGGTTGAATAGTCTGGCTTGATAGCAATAGGCGCGTCGCAGCAAGCATACATCACGCGTGTCGCGATATCGGCGTACGTTGAACGGCATCGCGCTATGCTCTATGCAGTAATGACGCAGCTACGCCGAGGGACGGGACCATCTGGATGAACGCGGCAGCCGAGGGCCTCTGCTTGCGCTTGTACGTTCATGAGACGATCCACGTCCATGGTCGTCCGCTTTATGAGGCTCTTGTAGAGTTGGCGCAGCGCGAGGGTCTGGCCGGCGCCACCGTGTTTCGCGCGATGGAGGGGTTTGGCCAACACCGGCACCTCCATACAACGCGTCTCGTGGACGTGTCCGACGATCTGCCTGTGATCGTGGAGTTCGTCGACAGGGAGGCAACCATTCGCCGGTTTGCTCCGCTCGCCTATGCGCTCGTGCCGCACGGTATGTTGGCGCTGGATTCGGTCACGTTTCGCACGTACCGGCAAGAGGCACCCAGATGACGGCACTGGAATTGGGAGCGACGTTTGTCGGCGGTGGGGCGGGAGCCGTGTGCCGGTACGAACTCGGCCGGTTCGTGGGGGAGCGGTACAGCGGCGACTTTCCGCTCGGCACGTGCGTCATCAACGTGAGCGGCTGCTTTGCGTTGGGCCTGCTGTTGACCGTCGTGACGCAAAACACCACCGCCGGCGCACTCATCGCAAGCTTGTTGGGCACCGGGTTCTTGGGCGGATACACCACGTTCAGCACCTATGCGTTGGAAGGTGTGCTGTTGTATCTGGACGGCGGCCATCGTGTAGCAGCGCTGGCACTGGCAGGGCCGGTTGTGGCTGGCATCGTGGCCGCCGCCGCCGGAGCTGCCGCTGGGCATCTGGTGCTCGATGCCGGCGTCGCTGGCCGGCTGAACTGGCTGGCGTAGCGTGCAACGAGTGGCGCTGGTGTTCTTGGGCGGCGGTTTGGGCGCGATGCTCCGAGCGCTGTTGGGTTTGTGGCTCGTTGGCGCTGACACCACCCTGCCAATCAGCATCCTGGTGATAAACCTATTGGGCGCCTTTGCCATCGGCGTTGTGTACGGCCTAGCTGACGAGGCAGGCGTGATGCGCAGCGCCACGCGGTTGTTTCTGGCTGTTGGCCTGCTCGGTGGGTTCACCACCTTTAGCTCCTTTGGTTGGGGAGCGTTTGACCTCCTGCATGGCGATCACTGGCTCCCGACCGCGGTCTACGTGCTCGTGTCACTGTTTGGCGGCTGTGGCGCCACACTGCTGGGCATGGCGGCGGCCCGCGAAGGAGCTGGTGCTCTTGAACGGGCAGCCCTCGAATTGTTGACCCGGCTCAATGGTCATGGGCGGCGTCGCCACCCTCACATTACGGTAGATTTAGTGCGCAACGACCCAAGAACCCACGACTGAACAACAGACATGCCGTACAAGATCCAAGCGGACTCGCAACCGATTAGGCGGTGAAGCAGTGACGAAAGCCATCACCGCCGGCCAGCGACTGCGCATCTATATTGGGGAGTCAGATCGCTGGCATGACCAGGCGTTGTACGTAGCGATTGTCCAGGAAGCACGCCGGCGCGGATTAGCCGGCGCAACGGTGGCACGCGGGCTGATGGGATACGGCGCCGCCTCTGCGATTCGCCACCCCCACGCCTTCCACCTGTCTAGCGACTTGCCGATGGTCATCGAAATCATCGACTCGGCCACCAATGTTCAGTCCTTTTTGCCGTTCCTTGATGAGGTAGTGCGCGAGGGCTTGGTCACGATCGGCGACGTCGAGATGGTCAGCTTTCGCAAGCAGTAGTACGCGCCTTGCCCAGGAAACACCCACCAGGACTAAGGAGGTAACCGTGCACCTTGAACAGTTCTTCGTGGAGGGCTTGGGCCATCAGTCGTACCTCATCGGATCGGACACCACCCAAGAAGCCTTCGTTATCGACCCACGCCGCGACAGCGACATCTATACCCGTGCGGCACGGGAGGCCGGCTTGCGTATCCGTTATGTCCTGGAGACGCACAATCACAACGACTTCATCTCCGGTGCCAAGGAGCTTGCCAACCGACACGAAGCGGCACATGTGGCATCAGCGCAAGCGGGGTTGCACTTCCCATTCCAACCAGTAAACGACGGTGACGAGCTCCAGCTCGGCGAGTTGGTGCTGCGAGTGCTGGAGACACCCGGCCACACGCCTGAACACGTGAGTTATGCGGTGTTCGATACGTCCAGAAGTGCCACCCAGCCGCTAGCGGTTTTTACCGGTGGCGATTTGCTCAGCGGCGCCGTGGGACGTCCCGACTTGCTCGGTCGCGCGCTGGGCGAGCAGCTCGCGCCGCAGCTGTACGACAGCCTCCACCACAAACTGCTGCCTCTGGGCGATGGCACACTCGTCTTCCCTACGCATGGCACAGGGTCATTGTGTGGTCGTGGCATCTCAGCTACCCGGTTTTCATCAATCGGCTACGAACGGTTGACGAATCCGGCATTGCAGCAACCCAACAAAGAGCAGTTCGTCCAGTATGTGCTGACTGGCGACCCGGCCATACCTGCCTATTACGCCCGGATGCGGCCAGCCAATCAAGCGGGGCCCGTACCCTTTGTAGCGCCGGACCCCAAGCCATTGTCTCCTTCAGATGTCGTACACCTCACCGGCCATGGAGCGGTGGTCCTCGATGTACGACCGGCTGTGGCGTTTGGCGGCGCACACATTCCAGGTGCCTACCATGTGCCAATGGATGCGCTGCTTGTAACGTGGGCCGGTTGGCTGGTACCGCCAGATATGCCGATCGTGCTGGTGATGGAGCGCGACAGCGATTGGCCAGAGCTGACGGCGACGTTGCGCCGGGCCGGCTTTGAGTTGTTCGCCGGCTATCTGCACTACGGCATGACGTTGTGGCTGGAACAGGGCTTGGCCATTGAATCGGTGCCCCAACTCAGCCCTCTCCAATCGGACTCCGAGAGACACGATGCAGCAGTGCAGGTACTCGACGTTCGCACGCAGTCTGAATGGGACGAAGGGCACATCCCAGGCGCCTTTCATCTCCCATTGGGCAGCGCGCTACCCGACGATCTCCCCGAACTTCACCTCGATACTCGCCGCCCAGTGGTCGTCATTTGTGGGTCCGGGTATCGATCGAGCATCGCATGCAGTCTCCTTCAGCAGCGCGGGTTCGAGCAGGTGTGGAATGCGCTCGGCGGTATGGCGGCCTGGCGCGAAGCTGGCTTGCCGGTGGTGCAGTAGGTTGTTCGGCCACTATCGACGACCGGCGCGAACTGTGTACCAAGCAAGGAACCACTCGTGGCAACGCCAGATAAGGGATGGACAGTCCTGCTCATCGCTGGTCAGTCCGGTGTGGGCAAGACCACGCTGGCCCATGAACTCACTCGCCATTGGGGTATCCCACACGCTCAGGCCGATGACTTTCGAATGGCGCTGCACCAGATTACTCGCCCGCAGGATTGCCCGGAACTCCACTACTTTTTCTCGCCAGACGGGAGCTTGAACGATGACGTATGGAATCGTGACCCCCGAGTGCTCTGTGATGCGCTCGTGGGCATTGCCCGCGTGGTGTCGCGAGCGCTTGAAGTAGTCATCGCTCATCACGTGCAGAGGGGCCTTCCCATCATCCTTGAAGGGGATGGCATCCTGCCTTATCTGGCGACTGGTGATCCCGACGGTCTCGGAAGTGCTGTGCGTTACGTGCAGTTGATTGAGGTCGATGCCGAAGTCGTGCTAACGAGACAGCGCAAGCGGGGCGCGGAGTATGAGACTCAGGCAAGCATGTATGAGTTATACGGTCACTGGTTGCGCAAGGAGACGGACTGCGCCGGCTTGCCATCGCTGGATGCGCAACCATATGCCACGCTAAGGGAACGAGTCATCATGCTCACCGGCAATCCGCTTGCGCCAACGGGGAGTTAACATCCGAAACCGCGCCTAGGCTTCATCTGCAGGCGCTACACTGCCTCTATCGAGTGCGGTCTCAGCCGGGCTGAAATTGCGACGATTGAGCGGCCCAACCAGGAAAGGGGGTCGGTGCAATGGCTGGCCAGTCCGCTTCCACCCCACGAGTTCGGCCTGCCACTGGCCTAACGCTCGTCGCCGTGGCGCTTGCCGTCATCGTGGTCACGGGCGTTATTGTAGGCGTCGCGGCATCGCGGCAAACGGCTACGGTGTACCAGCCTGGCACGCCGGAAGCAACCGTGGCAACGTACCTGCAGAAGCTCCAAGCTGGCGACATGTCTGGTGCTTATGCTCTGACCATATCGACTGCCAACCCGCCACTCAGCGCATCGCGTTTTGCGTCAATGTTTTCCGGTTGGTCACAGATCTCGCATCGAGCGAGCATCGTCTCGACCCGTGTGACCGGCGACGCGGCAACAGTGGACGTTGATGTCACCGCTGTCGAAAACGGTGTCTTCCAAGTTAGTGACCAAACCAGGCGCGTTTCGTTTTCGCTCGTGATGCATTCAGGCGCTTGGCTCATTCAGGACCCAGATTACCTCTACCCATAAAGCCACATCGCGATGGTTTGACTCTCGCTGCATTGTCGAGTAAGGAAGGTGACCTCATGGCAACGCAAGCCGAGTCGCGTTCCCCTGCTGCGACGTCGCCGGCAGCTGGCGGACCCCTGCGGTTATTTCTGTATGTATTTGCCTTTGCTGGCCTGGCCGCCTCTTTGTATGCGCTGGCAGGCATCGTGGCGTTCGTGCTGTTTGCCATCCTGCCCGATTCCCAACAGGTGTTAGCCGGTGCCAACCTCACTCAACAACTCAGCCTCTTTGTAGCCGCACTCATTGTTGGCGGGCCGGTGTGGCTGACCTGTTTTTACTTCGCAGAACGCCATGTCCAGGTGGATAGCGCCCTTGTACACGCAACGTCCCGGCGGTTGTTCTATGCAGCGGTGTTTGCACTGACCGGCATCATGACCTTGCTGAATCTGTCGGGAACACTGACGTCGCTGGTCACGCTGACCTTTCATGCCGATCAAAAGCTGCCGGCAACGCTGGTCCTTGCTGTGGCGCGTCTACTGGTCTATGGCGCCAGCGGTCTGACATACTGGCAACTTGCCGGCAGACACCTCGTTCATGTCACCCGCGATAGTCCCACCAACGCGCTCCAGGACGCCGCCCTGTTTCTCGTGATGGCAGTCGCCCTTGTCATGCTTGCTGCAGGCATCAGTTCCCTAGTGCAGGATGCTGCCTCGGCGTTGATCGGGATGGCCACCCCATCCCTGATGCCCGGCACGCCGGCGGCGTCACTCGAGGAGTGGGCGAATGCGATGGCCCGCACCATTGGCGCCGCTCTCGTGTGGTTCTTGCTGCTGTTCTTCGAATCAGCACGTCGCGAGCGCATCGCCTGGCGCAACGTATACCTGATCGCAGCGCTCGTAGTTGCCGTACCCACAACACTGGTTACAACTGGCTTGTTCCTCGCCGAGATCCTACTTTTGGCGTTTGGTGGTGCAGACTCCTGGCCAGGTCCATTTACAGACTACTTGCCGCTTGCACTCACGGGCACCGCCGTTTGGATCGTCCATTGGGGCATCGTCCGGCAACAAGCGGCCTTCACGGTGCCGGAAGCAGGTCCGGGTGTCCTTCATCCGTTGCGCCGTCTTGGCCTGATATTGCTGTCGGCGTTTGCGTTGGTCGTTGGCACTAGTGCACTGGAATATTGCCTGTGGGTCGCGTTCGACCTGATGTTCAACGTCTCTGTGGCAGGTGTGCTGGCAGATTGGTGGAAGCAACCGCTGAGTACTGGCTTAGCATTAGGCGTGATCAACACTGGCGCGTGGCTCGCCAGTTGGTTCACGCTCGACCGCGCTGCCAGACGAGCTCCTGCGGCCGAGCAAGCACATCGGGATCGCCGCGTGTATCTGGTGGCAGTAATTGTTGCCGCCTCGGTCTCTGGCATCGGCTTTCTCATCGGGACACTATGGCTCGTTTTACGCTGGCTCCTGGGCGAGCCGCTGCTCGCTTCAACTGAAAGCTGGATGCTCAAAGACTTGAGCGCAGCCTTGGTGAGCCTAGGGGTACTCGCCTACCACGCCTTGGTACTGCGCCAGGACCTCGCCATTCCGGCACCCGCAATCGCTGCAACAGTGGCGGCACCAGTCTCCGGGCCGCCAGTCCTTAGCATTCAGCTCTTTAGGGGTACGGGCGCACTGAGCTCTCAGGAATTGATGACTCTGTTGGCGGGAGCCGGTGCAGCAATCAGTACGGAAGCCGCCATTGACAGCACGGACCTTTCCACACCGATACCAATGGACGGCCTTGTGGCAGCGCTCAAGGCATTGCAGCAGGGCGGACGCTCCGGAGCCGTTGTGGTGGCGCTTCAAAACGGCGCGCTCGTACTGCCTATCGTAGACAGCCTCACCGACGGACGCCACGCGCCCTAGTGGTGGTGCGCGTCCCGGTAATGCGCGGCGAGCAAGTCCTCGCCCCAGTCGTTCTCGAAGTCCCGGAACACCGAGTGGATGTGATTGCCGTTGTTCTGGGTGTTGTCGTACTCGATGAGGAAGGTCGGCCCCTTGACGGCGTAGTAGTGCTTCTGTCCACGGTCGATAGGCCCAGCCCACGCGAACGTCACCGTGTCGAGTCCAGCACGCTCCAAGCGAGACCACACGGGATCGGCCAGGTCGTCTTCGACGCGATGCACATAGTGCCGGATTAGGCTCACGACCGCATCGCGTTGCACGCCGGATAAGGCGCGCAGCGCGATACCCGAGGGCGCCGCATCTGGGGACGCCGAGCGGTAATTCTTGGTTAGGATGTCTGATGGGGCGATGGGGTCGACGATGGCCACACCGCGTTGTTGCGCATCGAGGCCGCCTAACACTTGCCTGCCCAGGTCTTCCTCGGTTCCCAAGGTACGCAAACCGGTAGAGGGACCGTAACGCACCGTCGCCGGATTAGCGCCGAAGAACAAGGGAGAGGTGGAAACCCGGTCGCTATCTACGGTGGTGAAATGGGTGCATACGTGGTGTCCTCCCACGCGCCAACCCCAAGGCTTGTCGCCACCTGGCTGGCCAAACACGCTGAAGCAATACCGCTCGGGATCGCGCAGCCACTGGGTCTCAATCTTTTCAATGCGTTCGGCCTCGCGCAAGATTGGTTCCAGGTCGATGATCTGGCGAGCGTCGCGGTAACCACGATCGCTGAGTCCACTGCGTAGTAACCCGAAGGCGAGCGTTCGCTGCCCCTCGTTCATAGCGTGAAATGGCAGGCCGTTGCGTTCGACCGGCGTGTAGTTCCAGACGTAGCGCTCGTCGCCCTCGAACGGCAACTGGGCGAGTGCCCGCTGGTCAGCCGTAAGGCTATCAAGGAAGCGATGCGCTGCCTCAGCCATGCGCTTGGCGGCGGCTGGTGAGTTACCGATGGTGATACTTGGGGCGGCCATACGGAGTGTCCTCCTTTAACTGAACAGGCATCCGATACCGCCTCAAGCCTACGCAACTTCGACCACCAACGCAAGCTCTGCGGACCGCCTCCCTCACCCCTAACCCCAATCCCCCTTGGCGGGAAAGGGAAACACTCTTTTTTTTCTGGCGCAACGTCCCTCCCGCCAGGGGGACCGGGCGCCTTTTGGGGCCGGGGATGTGGTTTCGTCCCACCGCTCTGATCCAAATCGTCTTAGCTCGCGTATGCATTGGTGAGGGAACCAATGTCCGTTCTCGGCGACCTGGAAGGAACAGTTGTAATGGTACGCATAGTCGAAGCGCCGCCGTTCTCGCTCGATTGGCGTAGCTACATACGATTGACGGGCACTGCCGGGCTCGGCCCTGCGCTAACCCAGTTAGGCACATTGTCGGCATTAGCCCAGAGCGACGAAACGGTTGCCGGCATCATCAACATCGCCGCCACCGCTAAGGCGCTGGCCGTGCCGTTGGGGGGAGCGGTAATTGCAGGCGCCGCCAAGTATGACGGCGGCAAAGGCCTGCCCAGCTTTCTGGTCGCGTGGGCCAAGGGAATCCAGGCTGAGGAGCAGGCGCACTAACTGTATCTCACCACCACGTTCACCGTGCCGGCAAACCTGGCCGCCATCGGGCTGCGCAACCGACGAGTTGCCAAACAGTAGCTTCAAGCGCGCTGGGGCTGCAATCGCGGCCCCACTGGGCTCACACAACCTGACCGGGGCGATGTGCGTACGTTCTCACCCCGGTTGCCGGAGACGTGGCCAGGACCCAATCAACATCGCGATAACCAATGTCTGCGGTCATCTTGTGCGATCAAACAATGAGCAATGCGAAGGCAGCAGCGTCCAGATGTAGTAGCTATGTTGAATGACCTTACGTGAGTTAAGCCGTGAAGTAGCTATGTTGGTACCGTCACTCTCAGGCCACGTGATTATGCTGGTATACTCGTGCCTTGGGGAGCAATAGTGGTGCTTCCTTTGCATGTTTCGCGTGTTTATTTAAGTTTGGAAGGTAATCATGGATCAGCTGATCAATCAAGTAGCTAGCCAGGCAGGGATTTCCACAGATCAGGCGCAAACTGCTATCAACGTGGTGATGACCTATATCAAGCAGCAGTTGCCCGCCCCGCTTGCGAGTCAGGTGGACGGGATGCTCCAAGGTGGGTCAACCACCAACGTGAGCAATCTCGGTGGGCTAGCCGATGAGGCTTCCAAGCTTGGCTTCGGTGGCTTCGGCGGCAACCGCTAGCACGTTCCTGCCCGATCACCAGGGTGTAGTCCCCTGGTGATCCTCTCTGGCGAATTTCTTCAGGTCATGGGCTAGCGCTGGCGCACGCGACCTCTTGACACTACCATTGTCACCGGCGGCCAATAGGCACGTTGGACGCCAGTGGAGCAGGTCAGGAGAGACGAGAGCATGGCACAGACATTTCGGGTTGGCGTCATCGGGTTCGCCCATATGCACATCAACGAGCTTATTCGCTCGTTCAATGATCTGCCCAACGTGCAGTGGGTGGCTTGCGCCGATACTGTTCCGGCCACACCTGAACTCGTTAAGGCGCGCTTCACCCGCGCCTGGAACGTCGATCACGCGCACAATGACATCGGCATCCCCAAGGTGTACGACGACTACCGCGAGATGCTCGACAAAGAGCGCTTCGACATCGTGCTGTTCTGCCCGGAAAATGCCCGCCACGGCGAAGTTGCCACGGCCATTGCTGGCCATGGCGCCCATATGGTGACCGAGAAGCCGATGGCCGCGTCGCTGGCCGAAGCCCAGCGCATGGCGGATGCTGCCAAGGCTGCCAAGGTGGAACTCATGATTAACTGGCCCATCACCTGGGATTCCGGTGTGCGCAAGGCCAAGGAGTTGGTTGATGCAGGTGCTATCGGCCGGCTGTGGGAAGTCAAGTGGCGCGCCGGGTCCATGGGGCCGCTCTCGCACGGGTCCACCCACCCTGGCGTGGACGGTCGAGCAGTGCCCATGACCAATGAGCAAAAGGGCGCCACTTGGTGGCACCAGAAGGCTACCGGTGGCGGAGCGTTGCTGGACTATTGCTGTTACGGGGCGTGTTTGTCGCGCTGGTACAACAACGCGCAGGCCAGCAGCGTGTCGGCGGTGGCTGAAAACCTTAACTCGCCTTATGGCGACGCCAATGACAACGCTATCCTTACGGTCAAGTTTCCCGGCTCAGTGGCCATCCTCGAAGCCACCTGGACCACTGTCGACCACCTCGTTCCCAATGGGCCAATCCTCTACGGCACTACCGGGTCAATGATCGTGGAGCGGCAGGGCGACGTGCGCGGCGTACGCATCGTGCAAGAAAAGGGCGAGCCCGCTCGCGTGATTCCGGGTGACCCACTGCCTGCTGGTCGAGAGACACTTGGGCGCGAATTCATCCATCACCTCACCACCGGTGAACCGTTGCATGAAACATTACAGGTGGGGTTCAACCTGGAGGCTATGGCCATCCTGGATGCCGGCATTAACTCAGCAGCGAGCGGGCGACGTGAGGCAGTTCACCAGTTCTAGCCGGATTGACCACCAGCTCCTATTCCAGGTGAGTTGGTCATCGCGTTCGCCTAGGTATAGGGAGGTCCGTCGCATGGCGCGCCCAAGCGTGGCCACGGGAATTGCCCTGTGTCTCACCGCGATGTCCTTTGGCAATGTCGAGGCGCACGGGTTCGCAGGCCAGCCCTATGTGTTGCCAGCGCCGCTCGGGTTGTATCTGCTGGCCGGTGGCCTGGTGGTGCTCCTGTCATTCGCGTTGATCGTGACATTTTCCAGCAACCGGCAAGCCAGTGACTCCACCTATGGCCGGTTGGTGCTTCCCTGGCTAGGCTTGCCGCCAGTGGTAGCAACGGCGAGGGTTGTCGGGGGGGTGCTGGGAGTACTGGCATTGCTGGTGACCTTCGCCGTTGGCTGGTTCGGTCCTCAAGACCCACCGACCGCCAACCTTGCCGAGTACATCGTGTGGATCTACTGTTGGGCACTGCTGGTCATCGTTGGTGGACTTCTGGGCAATGTATGGTCGCTGGTCAATCCTTGGGCAGCGCTGTATGACATCGGGCAACGGCTATCAGGCCGGAATACACCCTGGCCAGCAGTGCGCCTACTCTCGACAAACACGGGGTGGTGGCCGGCCGTTGCCGGATATTTTATGTTCGCTTGGTTTGAATTGGCATCGGGAGTCTCTAACCACCCGGCAATTGTCGCCTGGCTCGCCGCTGGGTATTCGCTGTTCACCCTTGTGATGATGCGGCTATTCGGGCGCAACGCCTGGTTGCGCCACGGTGAGTTCTTTACAGTGCTCTTCAACCTCATCGGCAGGCACGCGCCGGTGGAAGTGCGCACGCAGCGCGACGTGTGCGCGACCTGTACATCTGGGTGTGCCGAGACAGAGGGTAGTCCGTGCATTAACTGCGCCGAATGCTTCAGCGCGTCGGCCCATCGCGAGGTGAGCCTGCGCCTGTGGGCGGTCGGCTTGCTCGCCCAGCCGCTGGCAGGGGGATGGGACCGCGTGGCGTTCATCATCCTGACGCTGAGTACGCTGGCCTTCGATGGCATTCTGGCCACCGGAGCATTTAACGGTATCCTCGGCGCCACCTTTCCCGACGATGAAGCTGGCCAGGCGTTGATTCGCACCATAGGGTTGGTCGTCCTCACCGCGATATTCTTCGGCGCGTTTCTCTTCGTGGTGTCAGTCATGCAGTCGCTGGGCGAACGCGGCTTTACACTCAAAGACCTCAGTACCAAGTTCGCGCTCACGCTGGTTCCCATTGCGTTGGTGTACAACCTGGCGCACAACTACGTGTACGTGTTTCTTGTGGGTCAAGGCGGCTTCGCGCTGATCTCCGATCCGTTCGGCAAAGGGTGGAACGTGTTCGGCACGCGCGGATATCAAGTATCCCAAGCGCTCACCGGCGCACAAACCGTGTGGTATGCCCAGTTGATCCTCATCGTGGCAGGGCATATCGTGGCTGTCCTACTCGGTCACCGCCGAGCGGCAAGCGTGTATCGCAGCGGGGCGGCACGCCTCGTGACGCAATATCCCTTGCTGCTCTTGATGGTCGTCTATACCGTAACTAGCTTGTGGATCCTGGCCCAACCGATCACGGCCGAAGCGTAGTGGCTCCAGTGCGGCGCCTCGTTGAGCTTGCCCTGCTGGCCGCCAGCATGGCCGCCTTGCTGGCAATGTCGCCTCGAGTAACCGCGCCTGAGTTGGGCATCGCCCCCTTTCGCATCGGTGCCGTGTATCCCCTCACGGGGCCCCAGGGCACCGGCGGTCAGGAAGAACTGGCGGGCGTGCAGGCGGCGGTGACGCTCATCAACGCGAGCGGTGGCGTGCGTGGCCGGCCAGTACAGCTCGACGTGCACGATGCGCCCGACGCTGCAGCGGGCGTCGCCGCCGTTGATGCGCTGGCTTCCGCTGGAATCACAGCCATCGTGGGCTCGTACAGCAGTGTGATCTCTGTGGCCGCCAGCGCGGAGGCAAACAAGCGCGGCGTTATTTGGTGGGAAACTGGCGCGGTTGCCGATGACGTGACGTCGCGCAAGCTGCCTAACGTCTTCCGGACCGTCGCCACTGGCAGCAGCCTGGGGCGCATGTCGGCCCGCTTCACCGATGAGGTGCTCCTCCCGCACTGGAAGATGGCTCCCGCCAGCGCGCGTATCGACATCGTGTACGAGAATGATGTGTACGGGCAGTCGGTTGCGGCGGGTGCGCAAGCGGAAGCGCTGGCCCGCGGCCTGCACGTGACCAAGAGCATCGCCTACGACCCCGCGGCGTTCAGCCCTGCCAATATCGCCGCCACCCTCAAGCGTGACAACGCCGACGTGTTGTGGGACGCAAGCTACCTCAACGACGGCATCGCCATCTGGCGAGCCGTGGTCGCTGCGAACCTCCACCTCAAAGGAGCCATCGGCACCAGCTCGGCGTTCTGCTTGCCCGACTTTGGTCAGCAGCTTGGGCCCCTAGCAGATGGCCTTTTCGCCTCTGACAAGCCGGACGCGACGATTTCCCCCGATTCGCTGTTGCCGGATGCCGCCGCGCTGCTCGCCAGGGCGCAACAGACCTATCAGGCGCAACAAGGTACTGCAATGGGCATCTCAGGGCTAGCTGGTTTCGTGGGGGCCTGGGCCCTGTTGCACGATGTATTGCCGTCGAGTGCCACGGGCGAGCCGGCAGCCATTCGCGCTGCTGCGTTGCACGTCAACCTGCCCTATGGTAGCGAAATTAACGGCGCGGGCCTCCAGTTTGCGCCACCGGGGTCAGCCGATACCGGCCAGAACACGCGAGCGGCGAGCGTGGTGTGGCAGTGGCAGTCTGGACAGGAAACCATCGTCTACCCTGCGCCCTACGTTCAGGGACCACCTCGCGTTCAGACCGTTCCGGCATGAGTCGGGCCAGTCCGTTGACGCCGTGGTGCCTATTGGTGGCGGCATTGGCTGGTTACCTCGTCCTTGCTGTTTCGCACCAGGTCGTTGTGTGGGATGGTTTGGCGCCTTCTCCCTACCGCTACGTGCAACCGCCGCCCGGCTACATCAATGCCGCACCGCCCAGTGCTGCCAAGGGGACCGTGACCTTTTCTGGTGGCAAGTCGAGTACTGCCCAGGTGTTTACGGACGACCTGCAAGCGCAGCTGCTTATTAGCGAAGGCGCCTTTCCACCTGACGCTGCGAGCGACCCGATAAACATCACCATCGACCCACTAGCGCCATCTGGACTTGGCCAGCTCACGCCATTCGGCAATGCCTACGCCGTCAAGGCCATCTACAG
The DNA here is from genome assembly GCA_025449435.1 of Chloroflexota bacterium. Next base: position 22,370 of record JANWJO010000157.1, read on the forward strand.
CAATGGCACCGCCGTGCCAGGTCCCTGGAAGGCTCAAGCCACTCTGTATTTGCGCTATCCGGCTCAAGGGTTGCCCGACGACATGTTCCGCCTTGATGCGTCAGGTCCGGTGGCGCTCAAAGCCACGGTTGACCTACCGACGCTGACCGTAAAAGTGGATATCACCGAGGCGGGCACCTATGTCCCAGCTGGCAGCAAGCCGGCCGCACCACCTGTCACGACGGTGAAGCCGGCGGGTGGTTCGATAACGCCAGCCGTGCTCGTGCTGGGCGCAGGAGGGCTGTTGCTCGTCGTGGCCGGCATCGTGATTATTGCTCGTGGCCGGCTGCGACGAGAGAGTGATGACGAACCCGCCAAGTAGCCGGCAATCGTCCGTTTGGATCGACGCGGCTACTCCCATAGTCGTCACCCTAGGCGTCATCTGGATAGCCGTCGTCCGCGACCGACTCGCCCAGACGTTCCCGACTGACGCGGGCCCGATCACCATCACTGGCTACGGCACACTCCTAGCTCTTACGGCGCTGATCGCTCACACCACGCGATGGCAAGCATTCGGCCACATGAACTGGGGTTTGGCGCTTCCGATACACATCGCCGCCGGAGTCGTGGCCGGCGTGGTCATTGCCGCCCCCGCACTACGGGTTGGTGCCTTGCTTGCCGCTGGGCTACTGCACCTTCCGGCGAGTCTTGCGGTAGCAAGTATCGAGGAAGCAACGTTTCGGGGTGCACTGTTTGCGCTCTGGGAGCAACGCTTTGGCAAGGGGGCAGCCGTCGTGGTCACGAGCGTTGCCTTTGCTCTGGCACACGCTGCCCACTATCCGCCAGTGGTGCTCATCTTGGGCCTGCTACTAGGGGTTGCTTTCGCCACCTGGCGTGCATTACGCAACGACCTGGTGGCGCCAATTGTCGCTCACACCATCGCCGACACACTTGGGCTGGCCGCGCTGGGGTAAGTCGACTGCCGCTCGCTCACTACAATGACGTGGTTGCGTTTCGACGAGACTTGTGAAGGGAGCGAAGCTCGTGGCCAGCGCGTACCCAATTCTCCTCACCTTTGATCTGGACGCGGAATCCGCCCTCCTCGCCCAAGATCCGGACAACGCGCACCGGCCGGTGACGCTGTCGCGTGGACAGTACGGGCCATTGCGCGCTGTGCCCCGGCTCCTCACCATGCTTCGCGCGGAGCACATTCCAGCCACTTTCTTCGTGCCCGGATGGGTGGTCGAGCACTACCCGCAAGCTATCGAGGCCATCTTGAAGGATGGTCACGAGCTCGCCCACCACGGTTACCATCACATCCCACCTGCACAGCAAACCCCCGACGAAGAGGAAGCGGCGCTTGTGGCTGGTCGTGAGGCGATCCGCAAGGCCGCGGGCCAGCCGCCCGTGGGTTATCGATCGCCCTCGTGGGAGTTCAGCGCTGTGACGCTCGGCCTGCTACAGCGCTACGGCTTCCACTACTCTAGCAACTTCATGGATGACGACCGGCCGTACATCCATCAGCGCGACGGTCGCGCCACTGGGCTGGTCGAGCTGCCCATACAATGGTTGCTCGACGACTATCCGTTCTTTGGCGTGACGCCACAGCGAGGCATGTTCGGTACCGCATCACCGGAGAGCGTCTACGGCATCTGGTCCGCTGAGCTGGCCGGACTCTTCCGGGAGGAAGACACCTGCTTCGTGCTCACCATGCACCCGCAACTCATCGGCCGACCATCGCGCACGCTGATGCTGCAGCGCCTCATCGCCTTCGCCCGTGGGCTCGGGTCTGTGGAATTCCTGCGCTGCCGGGACCTCTCTGACCGGGTGGCGCAAGGGGCCGCGTTCGGCGGCAACCGTTAGCGCCGCGTCAGCGCTCGAATGCGTTGATCCAGCGGTTCAAGCAGCGGGACGATTTGCTTTTTGCGCGAGGCGACAAACGGCAAGACGGCTACCCCACTAGCGACCAAGGACGTCTCGAACACGTCGGCGACCTCTTGCTCGTGACCGCTGATCAGGAGTTCTGTTTCCTCTTGCAAGACGTCGACGATCATACACAGTGCCACCTCGTAGGGCCGTTCGTCACGCAGTACCTGCAGTTCACGCTTGAGTTCGGCGCGGATCGAGTGCACGCTGCGCGCGTCGGCCGTCTCCACCGCCGCAATGCCATAGAGATGCCCGCCAATTGGGAATTCCTTGAAATCACGCAGCAGCAGTTCGCGCGGCGATACGCCGCGAATGTCAGAACCGCGGGTCAGCAATTCGCGCCCGAACGCTTCGGGATCGAGGCCGGCAATAGCAGCCAATGCTTGAGCAGCAGTGCGATCTTGCTTCGTGGCCGTTGGCGAGCGGAAGATCACCGTATCGGTGACTATCGCCGAAAGCAAGAGGCCAGCTACCTCTTTCGGGAGCGGCACGCCGGCTTCACGATACAGCTTCCAGATGATCGTTGCAGTGGCGCCCAGGGGTTCAAAGCGAATCATAATGGGCGATCCCGTTTGCACCGTCGCCACACGATGGTGGTCGATAATGGCCACGACTTCGGCGCTGTCGAGCCCTGCCACGGCCTGGCTGCGCTCGTTATGGTCAACCATCGCCACCTTGCGACGGGAAGGGCGCAAGAGGTCCGTGCGCGACACAATACCCGCCACCTTGTGCCGTTCATCAACTACCGGCAATGCTCGCTGACTGGTCAGCATCGGCCGGATGTCGTCCGCAAACATGTCTGCGGTGCAGGTAACAGCATCGCTGTGCATCACTCGGGATACCGGCGCGCTCAAACTGATGCGCCGGATCGTGTCATAGGTATTGAGCGGGCTGGATACCACCGCCGTATGTTGAGCTCGCGCAAGGTTCAAGATGTCCTCGGGCACTGGGAGCTCACCCGTGACCACCAGCGCACCCACGCCACGCTGGAG
>JANWJO010000158.1 GCA_025449435.1 Chloroflexota bacterium
AATTCCAGTGTTGGCTCGATGATGCGCGCAAGCTCAGGACCGCGGAAGTTCACGGCCGTGCGGTACGGCTCTACCTCGTTCATCGCTCGCTGTGTCGTAGTCTGCACGCCGTCGGGATAGCCAGGCAGGCTGAGGAACTGGGGATCGTTGAACACGTCTGGGCGCCCGCCAGCCGTAGAGGAACGGTTGCCGGTTTGCTTGGCGAGCTCTAAGCCGGAATCGTGGTTGGTCAGCCACTTCAGCAAGGCCCACGCCTCCGGCTTATTCTGGCTGAACTTGGTGATCGACATCATGTCGGTTTCGGCATAACTGCCGTACTTACCGGTCGGTCCCTTGGGTGGTGTCGTCATGTTCCACTTGAAGTTCTTGACTTGCAAGAACGATGCCTTGTTGCCAATGTTCGCGCGGTACATGGCGAGGCGGCCGGACAAAAAGAGGTCAGAGTTTGCTGGCGTTGTTTGGAGCGGGTTGATAGACACTTTGTAGGTCTTCATGATGTCGTAGGAGGCCTGCCAGGCTTTGGCCGCTTCTGGCGACGAGCCGGTCCACTTGGTGCCGTCGTCCGAGAACAGGTCACCGCCGTAGTTGCGGACGATGCACTCGTAAAATTCCAGGTCGTTCCAGAGGAAGCCGTAGCCGTAGGTTGAGGTGCTGGCATCCCCAGCAACGGTGAGCTTCTTGGCAGCCGCCAGGAAATCGTCCATCGTCATATCTGGCCCGGGTTCTTTGAGCCCTGCCTTTTGGAACATATCCACGTTGTAGAAGAAGCCGCAGCGGCTGGGGTGCGACTTGAACGGCAGGCCGCCCAGCTTGCCGTCGACCAGACCGCTATCCACCGAGTACTTGTAGTACTGGGTGAGGTCGTACTTTTCCTGCGAGATCATGTCGTCCAGCGCGATGATCACGCCGGACGAAAAGAAGTTCTGGTAGCTCTGGTCGCCCGTGAAGATGTGGATGACGTCGCCCAACGTGCCACCGGCGGCTAGGGTCTGGAGCTTCTGCTCGTACTCGCTGCCAGCGAACACTTCGTAGGACACGCCGACACCGGGGTTGGCCTGCTGGAACTTGGGCAACTCCACACCAAACATCTGGTCTTCGACACCAGCGCGTGCGTGCAAGCGCAAGGTGACTGCCTTCTTCCCCGGCGGCGCCGGCAGCGGTGTGGCAAACGCCCCGGGGGTCGGGACGGCATTGGCCGGGGCAGGCGCCGCGGTGGTCGTGGTCTTCGCGGCGGAGCTAGCCGCCGTCGTGGCCGCGCTCGTGGTGGCGGCTGCGCTCGTGGCGGCGGCTGCGCTCGTGGCGGCGGCTGCGCTCGTGGCGGCGGCTGCGCTCGTGGCCGCGGCTGCGCTCGTGGCCGCGGCACTGCTCGCCGTCGCTGCAGTGCCGCCTCCGCCACCACAGGCGGCGAGCGCTACGGCGCTGCCAAGCAACGCGACACCACTCAAAAACCGGCGTCGGGACACGTTCACGTAAGCTTTGGGGTTCAGAGTACACGCAACCTTTCATCAGCCGCCCGCCGTGACCCGGCGGCACCACGCGTGGTACCGGGTGCGCACTACCGGCACCAGCACCGTGCCCAAATATACGGGCAAGCAGAGTATAGACTAGAACAAGTCACGATGAGGATGCGAGGAAAGCAGCGTGGCGTCGCCAATCCTGTTCATTCATGGCGCTTGGATGACGTCGCTGTGTTGGGAGAAGTTTCAAGCGTTCTTTGAGGGGCGCGGGTTTGCATGCTCAGCGCCGGAATGGCCGCTGCGCGACGGTCCGGTGGAGAGCCTGCGCGCCTATCCTCCGGCTGAACTGGCCGCGCTGGGACTCGGTGAACTCACCGATCACTATGATCGCATCATTCAAGCGTTGCCCGAGCCGCCGATCTTGATCGGGCACTCGTTCGGTGGCCTCCTGGTGCAGCGCTTGCTGGATCGCGGACGGGGCATTCTAGGTGTGGCGATCGACCCGGCCCCACCGGAGGGGGTCCTGGCGCTCAATCCCACGTCGGTGCGGGCGAATCGGGCGGTGCTGCTCACCTGGCGCTTCTGGCGCAAGGTGCTTCACATGTCCTTGCCGTCATTCCAGTATGCCTTTGTCAACTCCCTCAAGGAAGCCGACCAGCGCGCGGGGTACGAGCGCTATACCGTTCCAGAGAGCGGCCGGCTGTTCCTCCAGGCTGCCGCCCCCCCAACTCATGCGGGGTCACCCGCTGCGCGTGATTTTCGCCAACACCACGCGCGCGCCGCTGCTGTTGATCGCTGGCGGTAGTGACCATCTGGTGCCGGCGTCAGTGGTGGAAAGCACGTTCCGGCGCTATCAAAAGTCCACGGCACGCACCGACTACTACGCATTTCCCGGCCGGTGCCACTGGATCATCGCGCAAGATGGCTGGGACGAGGTCGCTGAGTTCATCCTGCGCTGGATCGCCGAAGCCGGCGGCAGCACAACTGCCTCTCCGTCCGCCTAACGCGGCCCGCCTATTTCCCATCTACCAATTGGGTCGTACGCTGTAGCGCCTGTGCTGGCTAGCAGGGCCAGGATGAGAACGTGGGGAACCGGATGGCAAAGTCGCAGCGTGGCATGCAGCGCTACATCGACGCCAATAAGGAGTTATGGAACACCTGGACGGGCATCCACGTCCAGTCGCCATTTTATGACGTCGAGGGCTTTAAGGCCGGTAAGATTCGGTTGCATGCCACGGAGCTCGCCGAGGTTGGCGAGGTGCGCGGCAAGTCGCTCCTGCATCTGCAATGCCACTTTGGCCTCGACACCATGAGTTGGACGCGGCACGGAGCACGGGCCACCGGCCTCGACTTTTCGGATAAGGCCATCGACTACGCCCGCTCGCTGGCAGCCGAGTTGTCGCTCGATACCCACTTTGTGTGTGCCGACCTCTACGCCGCGCCAGAGCACCTCCACGAGGAATTCGACATCGTATACACATCACAAGGCGTGTTGTGGTGGCTGCCCGATCTCGACCGCTGGGCGGAGATCGTCGCCCACTTCCTCAAGCCGGGCGGCTTCTTCTATCTATATGAGTTCCACCCGTTTGGGAACGTCTTCGATCAAGACGACAAGCTTTCCTTGAAGCCCACGTACCCCTACCTCCATGGTCCTGAGCCGCTGCGCTTCGACACCGACGGCAGTTATGCCGGGGTGGGCCCGCGCGGAGTAGAGTACGGTTGGGACCACATGATGGGTGATGTGATCAACGCGCTCATCAAAGCCGGGTTGCATCTGGAGTGGCTGCACGAGTTCTCCTATTGCACCTACCAGCGCTTCCCAATCCTAGTGCAGGCGGACAATGGCAATTGGGTGTTTCCACCCGAGCTCGAAAATATGGTGCCCTTGCAATACTCCATTCGCGCGCATAAAGACTAGGCACGCCCGTCGTCCTGCTCCCTTCCCCGGAAACCGGGGAAGGGTTGGGAATGGGGCTGTTTACGCACCCTCTCGGGGGATTCTGGGGGGTGACTTCTGCCTAGCCCAGCTCCTGCACACAGCGATGCAGGAAGCCACGGCTTTCCGCCGCGATACCCATCGCCCGCGACAGCGGGTAGTCCTTGGCGCCGATGATCTCCAGGTCGAGGAAACCGGCATAGTTGCCGGCGTGCAGGATGTGCAGCAGGGCCGCCAGGTCTATGCTCCCCCGCCCAGGGATTTGGGTCTCGGGCGGTCCTACGCGCTGCTCGCGGCTCAGGCAGTCGCGGAAATGCACGTGCCGCACGTGTGGTAGCAAGGTGTCGAGCGAGCGCTCCAGGTTCTCGTTGTTGCGGTACAGGTGGCTTGGGTCCCAGTTGATGCCATATGAACGGGAGCGGAGTTCTTGGGCGGCCCGCAATGCGGTATTCGTGCTATACACCGCCGCGCCCACGTGCGGCTTCACGGCAACGGTCACCCCTGCCGACTCGGCGGAGGCGGCCAGCGCTGCGAGCCGCTTGATCGTTTCGTGCCAGGAAGCAATGTCATCGGGCTTGCCACCCGAGCCAACGCATACCGTGGGGATGCCCATGGCCGCAGCTAGCATAAAGCAACGTGTCTGGCGGTCAGGTGCGCCGCCGGCCTCTATCGCCACAGGCTTCAGGCCAGCAGCGCGAATCGACTCGGCAAAGATCTTGGCGTCAGCGAGGTCGCGGTCCGGGTCAATGTGATCGGCCATGCCCGGCAGCGCCGCCAGTTCGATACCCTCAAACCCGGCCCACATCACGTGTTGAATCGCCTCTGGCAAGGTGGTCATGCCAAACAGGACCGTGTTGCACCCAAGATTCATAGCGCTGAAGTGTCACTTTCCATTGGTGGTGGCTCGCCTCTAGTGCAGCGCGAGCCGGATAGGGTTACTGTAGGCACAACGGCCGTCTTGTGCCACTACCTCGAGCCGGTAGTACGGGCTTGCCGTCGCTGACACCTTGATATCTTGCTTATGCTCGTGCTGCCCGTGCAACTCCCCCGTTTCCCAGGTGACGCCGCTGGCTACCAACCGCCAGTGGGACAGCCCGGCAGAGTCGGCCATTTCCAGGTGGAGGTCCAGGTGTGTCGCACTGCTCTCGATGCGGGTAGTGGACGGTGGCCGCCCACCTGTCGATAACAACGCAGCTGGCCCATTGCTCACGAATCCCGAGCCCCGGCCGATCGCTTCGAGGAGGACACCTGGCGTGGCATCGTGACTGATTACCCCATTCCAGACCATGCCAACATTGGCGGCATGATGCGCATCCGAATCGCCAGTGGCGATGACGCTTACTCCAGCTTCCAGCAGCGCATCGAACAGCGCGACGGCCGTGTCGTCCGTGGAGTCTTTGTAGGTGTACCAGTTGCCGGCGCCGTTGCCGATCTCCATCATGAACGCGCCGGTGAGCGCACGGACTGCTGCTATGCGTTCCTGATCGTAGATATTGCCACGCCAGCCGGTGGGATGCGCCACCAACGGCAGACCACCGGCCTGACGGATATTGGCGACTTCCTGCGACAACTCGTGAGCGGGCGGAATGAGGTACGGCGGCTGCAAGATGAGCACGTGGTGGTGGCTGCCGGTCACTTCTTCACCGGCGATGAGGTGGGGAAACTGCGCCACATCGGAAACGTGCGCGAGCGTGTTGTGATCGGTGATCGCGAGTATGGCCAACCCGGCTCGATGGCGCCAGCGGTCCATCTCCTCCACGCTGTCCTTGCCGTCGCTATACGGCGTGTGGCTGTGCAGGTCCAGACGTTGGATAGGCACGCTCATCAGTTGCTGCGTGCGCTCCCAACGTTGCCGCAGCCCGTCTACCTCCCTGCCCATCATCTCGGCGTAGGTGGCAGCGGTGCTCTCGCTCACCCACCTGAGCTCCCGCTCCAGGCGAGCTACGCGCTGTGTTAAACCGGCTTGTTCCTCATCCGTCACGCTGCGGCGTCCTTCACTGTTGCCAAAGTCGCTGGGGGCGAGTGTAGCCTAGGCGCCGAAATGCCGGCGCACCCATTCACGGCTCAGCTTGAGGTTGCTGGCGACTGGCCGCGTCCACACCGTGGCTGGTTCGGACGCCAGTTCGACAAACAGCCAGCCGCCAAAATGCAGCGCCTGCACCTGGCTGATGACTGGCGAATAGTCGTGGTCACCTTCGCCAAGCGCCTCTACCCATACGCCCGCCTTGGCGTCGCGCAGGTGCAGCGACTCTAATCGATGGCCGTACTTGCCGAGGATGGCCAGGGGGTCCACACCGCCTCGCCATGCCCAATCGGTGTCGAGGCACAGCGCCACGTTGGCCTGGCTGGTGTGGTCGAGGTCCGCCCACAATTCGCGGCCACCGCCGGCCAGCTCAGGCGCATGAAAGTGCAACGCTAATTGCACGCTCCGGCTGATCAACTGGCTGCCCAGCAGGTCCAGGGTCTCCGCCTGTATGCGGAGTTCGTCAGCCGTTTTAGCGCGCCCGTGCACTGGCGCCGGATTGAACGTGAGCGCATGAATGCCCAGGAGCTTGGCTTCGGATACCTTATCGAGCACCGACCACATAGTGGATCGCCCCTCGACGGTGTGCAGCGGACCGCTTGCGTAGACGCTTGGTAACTCCAGGTCGTGCCGGGTGAGGAGCTCACCTATCTGCGCTACGCCTTCAGGCGTCGCGACGAGGTCCAGCGGGATCTCGACACCGGCGTATCCGGCGCCGCGCACATGGGCGAGCACATCATCGAGCGCCTGGGCAAACGGCTTGCCAAACTCCTGCTCGCTGCGTTGCTGATAGATGTACACTTGCGCACCGACGTTCATCGAGTCTCCTTCTGGTAGATTGCCATAGCAGCGCTATCGGACAGCCGTGCCGGCCCGACCCTAGCGGTCACGCACGTACAAGGGGAAACTGTCGCCGGTGACGAACGTACCTTCGTCGTCGGCCGGCGTCGCGCTATGCTCGCGCAGTCGCAGCGATGCCGGCGCGGTGGTGCCCCCTACATACAGCTTGCGCTCCAGCAGCTTGTGGAACGAGGTCCAGTGGCTGGATCCATCGGCGCTCCGGATGGCGGTGCTGTACATCTGCAACTGAGCACTGGTGTAGTCTGCCAGGTGCAGCGCGATGGCTTCCAGTGTTTTGGGTTCTTGCGGCGACTGCCATTCTCGTTTGCCGTGATGGCTGAGCAGGATGTGGCGCAACTCCAACAGTAAGCCTGGTGGCAAGCTTGGGATGCCGGCTGCCTTCTGTGTGATCAAGCCATCGGCGAGGACCAGATGGCCAATCAAGCCAGCCGTGTCGGTGTACTCGAAGCTGGTGTGGACCCGATACTCCTCTGTCTTGCACACGTCGTGCAGCAGGGCAGCGGTAATCAAGAGGTCGCCGTTAATTTCAGGATGGATTTCCATCGGCGCCTGGCACAGCTTCACTACCTCGAGGGTATGTTCGAGCAAGCCGCCCAGATAGGCGTGATGCACGTTAATGCCGGCAGGCACGCGCGCGAAGTCCCGCAGGCGTTCCTGGTCAAACACGCTGGTGAGTAGCGCATGCAGGCCGGGATGCGTCACGGTTGCAATGATCGCCTGAAGTTCGCGCAGCATGACATCGATGGGGCGCGCACTCGCCGGCAGGAAGTCTGCGGGGTTCACCCGTGACGCCTCAACTGGCGCCAGGTGTTCAATGGTGACTTGCAGGGCGCCGTTCCATAACTGACTGCGACCGCGCACGTACACCACAGCGCCCGCTTTGGCGAAGCCACGGTAGCGCTCGGTGTTGTCCCACGACACGGCAGCAACTTCGCCCGTGCGGTCGGCGATCATGAGCGTTAGGTAGCCGCCGCTGCCGCTTTTGTGTTCGCGTACCTGGACGGTACGGATAAGGAAGGTTCCCGTTACGTCTTGCTCTACCCTAAGGTCCGAAACCCATAGCCGATCCACTGACGATCCATCTAGTTGGTGGTGTCGTAGCAGCGCCCGCCCGCTACTGTCATTGTTCGGCCAGTGTGCCAGCGAGGTTCCGCGCTGTCAATTGTGCGGCTATGGGTCATCAGGGTGGCGAGGGAGGCCCGTCAAAGTTCCGGTAAGGCGAACGTATCATGGACATCCGCCATCCACTGCTGCAGCCGCTGGTGCAACCGGAGCCGCTCGGCTGCAAAGCGCGTGTTATGCGCCAGGTTCACGAGCTCATACGGATCGCCGTTGAGGTTGTACAGGTGCCAGGGCTGCCGCTCCAACACCACGTATTTCCACCCGTCGCGGGTCACCACGCCGCGCCAGGGCCGGTCGACCGAATCCCCATGCCCGGTGGGTACAGCGAGCTGCAAGTAGGCCGAATCGGGTTCGCTGACCACTGGTTGTTCTGGCAAGCGGTGGCGCGAGTAGTCCGTCCCTTGCATCCACTGGGGAATGTCGATGCCGCACAAACCGAGTGTCGTCGGCGCCACATCCACATGGTTCACGGGTATGGGGACCTTCCGTCCACGCCCGTTATACGGCAGGGGAGGACCGCCGATGATGAACGGCACGCGGGTCGACTCTTCCCACGGCGAGGTCTTGCGGAAGTGCCCGTGCGAGCCATGCAAGTCGCCGTGATCCGAAAAAAACACCAGGTGCGTGCTGTCACTGAGCCCGAGTTCAGTGAGTGCTTGCCGCAGCCGCCCCAGGTTCCAGTCAAGGTTTTCGATCATAGCGTAATAGCCGGCGAGTTCACGGCGCGCGCGTTCGACCACCCACGGCACCGGTGGAACATTGTCGCGCAGGGTGATCGTTCCGGGAGTATGACTCGCCATCCACTCAGCGGGAGCGACGTATGGATCATGTGGTGGTTGGACCGATAGCACGGCGAAAAAGGGCTGCGTTGAACCGCTAGCTGTGCCGGTCACACGGGCTTGCAGCCAATCCAGCAGGCGATCAGTCAGACTATCGGTCTCATAGCCGGCCAGGCGCTCGTGGTAGACGGTTGCGCCCTCCCCGCCGTGTACCCAGCAATCCCACTGGCTGTTGTTGTTTTCGTAGGCACACCAGTCTTCAAAGTCGCCACGGCGCTCGGGAGGAATGATGTGCATGGCAGCGCGGCCCTCGCGCTCGTGCCAGCCATCGACGTGCCACTTGCCGAAATACGCCGTCCGGTAGCCCGCTTGTCGAAACGCGGAAGCCACCGTTGGCTGCTCCGGAGGCAACTGATATTCGTGACCAGGAACGGCGAGATGTGGATACCTGCCCGAGAGCAGCGAGCCCCGGTAGGGGCAGCACAGCGGTGTGCCGGCGACGGCAGCCGTGAACGTCGTGCCTTCGGCGGCCAGGCGGTCGATGTTGGGCGTGTGTACATTGGCGTCGCCGCTGTAGCCGCAACTCTGCGCCCGGTGCTGGTCGCCGAAGAACCAAATGACGTTAGGTTGGTTGTTTGTAAGAGGCATCCGCAAATCAGGACTTCTTGGTGTAGGTGTTGTAGGTCTTGAGCAGGACGGCATCGACCGGCCCCTTGGCAGCGGTGAGTGCGTCTTGCGCAGTGGCCTGGCCCAGCCACAGGTTACTGAGCGACTGTGTCAAGGTGTTGGAAATCTCCGTCCAGCCAACGAACAGGTGGTTGACGTTCTCCACGGCGTTCTTGTTGGAATCGGTGATGACCGTTTGGATATCAGCAGGCTTCATCCCGGTCGGCCCCTCGAACAATTGCAACCAGGGGGTGACGGCCGTCTTGAGTGGCGCCACAAAGCCAGTGGCCGTGCTCATTTGCGTCGCGGCGGCGTCGCTGGTCAAGTACTTGAGGAACTCCCAGGACGCATCCAGATGCTTGGTGTCGTTTTCGATGAACCAGCAGCCATTGAACACGCTGTGCTTGTTGGTGACTTGCTTGGGGAGTGGTGCGATGCCCCATTTGAACGGCGCCGACTTGTAACTGCCGTAGGCTTGCGTGGACAGCCCCATCGTCATGCCCACCTTGCCGGTGGCAAAGATGTACAGCGCGGTGACCTTGAGCGCCTGCCAGAACAGCGGCGTTTGCGCGATGGTGATGTAGTTTTCGAGGCCGGTGAACGCTGGCACGTGAATGGCGTCAAAGGAGGTAAGGCTGAAGAACATGGATGCCAGCAGCGGCCCTAAGGTGAGGCCCACAAAACCGATTAGCCAGGGCGACAGGAAGGCATAAAACGCCAGCGATTCGCGGCGTGCATGGGACATTTTAAAGCCGCGCCGCCGCGGACGCTGCGCCACGGCGCTCATCAACGGTTGTCCCTACACAATTGATCGAACCGTTTGAATGCTAGGCAGGTGCGTGTAGCCTGTCAACCACAGTCGGGAACTCGGCGCACTGGCGCACCAACCATTCCAACCCGGGCTGCGAGCATTCGCGCTCCGCACAGGTGTTGCACTCGCTCCTGCCTTGCGGCGTCGGCTCGCTAAGCCTACGATGCACGTGATGCGTGGCGACCGGCGCCACGCAACGATCAGGAAGCGGGTGGTACGGGATGGCGGAGCCGTTGCAAGGCATTCTGGTGGGGTTGGGCGGCCGCGGCCGCTACTGGCTGGGCAATGGCTTGCGGCATCCCGATGTCGAGTGGATTGCCTGCGTTGAACCGGTCGCTGAACTGCGTGCCGGGGCCGCTAGCGCCGGAGCGCCTGCCGGTGCACTGTATCCCACGCTGGCCGAAGCGCTCGATGCCACCAAAGGACGTGCCGCGTTCGTGATGGACGTCACGCCGCCGGCCATGCACGAACAGATCGCCATGGAAACCTTCGCGGCGGGGCTGCACCTCATCGGCGAGAAGCCGATGTCGGACGATTTTGCTGCCGCGCTGCGTATCGTGGAGGCTGGGCGCAAGGCTGGCATTGTGCATATGATCACCCAGAACTACCGGTTTGGCGCCCAGCCGCGCACGTCGCGCCGCCTACTCGACGGCGGGCTGGTCGGCGACATCGGGCACATCGACGTGTCGTTCTATATGCCCTGGGCCGACCGCGAAGGCACACATTACGTCACCCAGCCCTATATGTTCACCAAGGATATGGGCATCCACCACTTCGATATGCTGCGCTACGTCCTGGGACGTGAGCCCGTGACCGTACAATGCGTCACCTGGAATCCAGCCTGGGCCTGGCACAAGGGAGATGCGTCGCACCTGGCGCTGTTCACCTTCGAGGGCGGCGTGCGAGCGGTGCATCGCGGCGTGGGCTGTTCCAACGGCACCCGCACCACCTGGAACGGCGACTGGCGTATCGAAGGACCAGCCGGCACCGTTACCTGGGAAGGTCCAGATATGTACTACACCCGGCTGCACCGCACGGATCACCCCCAGCGGGAGCAGATCTTTCCTGATCCCTCACCCGTACCGGCGGGCCACGATCCGTTGCTCACCGAGTTTGTAGCGGCCATTCGCGCTGGCCGGCAGCCAGAATGCAACGCCTCCGACAATATCCGCAGCCTGGCGATGGTGGAAGGGTGTGTGCGTAGCTCCCAGCAACACGGACGCGAAGTGCAGATCAACGAACTGCTGTCCGCGAGCTAGGCGCTAGGCGGACGCGCGCTCCTGTGCCGTGAGCGCCCACGCTGGTATCAGCTCGGGATGCCACGGCTGGACGAGCTTGGCTACGTCGCGCACGAGGAGTTTCACCACTGGCGGCACGTCGCGGGCGTACTGCGGCGCCGTGGTATTGATGGCCAATAGCGTAGGACCGAGCCGCGCTGGACACAGCGGCAGCGTGGCGAGTTCGGCGGTGAGCCAGCGACGGCCAGGGTAAAACCGCCCGTTGAGGGCAAACACGATGTGCAGCAGTTGGTCGGTAATGTCACTCAACGTGTCCTGTAGAAAGAAGAAATCGGCGCGCATCGCGGCTTTGTGCAGGTGATACAGCAGCGGCAACTTCAGCGCGGCAAAGGACTGCGCGATCAGCTTGCAACTCAGTTCGTCGGGCATCGGATCGATCATGGCGCGCAACTGCCTGAGGCGGCCGTCGCCCTCAGCCAGCATCACACCCTGCTGCAGCCATGCCAGAGGCGACCACAGCCCATAGCGGTCTGGGTAGTAACCAGCCAGCGATGCTTGATCGCACACCTGGGTCACCAAGCGTTCGATCAAGTGGAATTCGACGTGCATGCACTCCAATTCGCGCCCGCCAACGCGCAACCGGTCGATATGCAGGTGCTCGTGACGGCGAAACTGGAGTGACGGGATGTCGGCATCGGGCAGCGTGCGCAAGATGACGTTGCGGTGCAGGCGGTCGGGGACCGGTTCCCACAGCAGCAGAAAGTCCAGGTCAGAAAAGTAATCTGCCAGCCCACGGGCTGCAGAACCGATGAGCGCCATACCTGCCAGGCCGGGTTGTTCAGCAAACAGCGCGGTGACGTGGGAGATGATGTCGCCCGCGTACAGCTCGGTTTCGGCCATTGGCACTCCCGTTCATATCCGGCCGCCAGTGTACCTTGCCGGCCCGTTGTCGCTGCAGAGCCCAGTCGCCTGCAACTAAGAATCCATCTCAATGTTGTGATTGCCACGGGGAGTGCCACCAGTCGAGAGATCCAGCCGCTGGTGCGTTAGGCTGTGCGCGAGTTGTAATACGCTTAAAATGGGTGTTTGGCAGGCAAACGCGTTGCTGCCTCAGCCAGCGGACGCTTTTCCGGCTACTCCAACAATGAGGGAGAAGTCCCGCGCAAGAAGCGGCGTCTGGAAAAGCGTTGGGGCAATTTGACACGAAGAACCGTGGTACCTCGTTCACAGGTCCAGGTAAGCATCGAAGGATCTTAATGACCAACTTCTGAACTCATCCTCTCGGGAGGGGTTGGCCAGCTTTAGCCCGAGTTTGCTCACGCATCTCAGGCCCGCAGGTTCAACGACACATAGTGGAGGGCGAAGGACCATCGCTCTGAAGGGATTTGCACTGGATAAGCAACTCTCCGCATCACTTGGAGAAGGCGACGTTTCCTCTATGGTGTATGACAGCCTCGCCACGGTGGCCGGTCGTGGCGCATTCATAGTGGCACTGTGAAGCAGTACCATACAGTCCTGGGGATTCCTCTGAGTCTTCCGCTGGATCAACTCTCCGAGCAGATTGCTGGTACGCTGGGCATCCAACCCAAGAAGCGGTCCAGCTACTTTCGCGCTGGCGATTATGACTTGTTCGCGCTACCAACAGGCGAAGCGTATCTGCAGCGCAACTACGACGAGGATGATGCGGCGGCCCCCTATGCCACTGAGGACGTCTTCCCATACATCTTCGACATGTGGGATACGACGGAGGGGGCCGCGGCACTTGTCAATCGCCAGATCAATGCAGCACTGGGCGTCATCTGTCCGGTTTTACGCCAAGCAGCCTACGATGATCCCTTGCTCGACATTTTTGGCTCCCCACAGTGAGTGGGGTGCATTGGGCAACGTAGTGGCCACTGGTTGGTGCTCCGCTCAGCGCTGGCGCACCAGCCATATCGACCATGCCAGCGATACCTGTGACTTGCTCAACTGCTTGACCGGGACCATTGGACTGTTCACGTCCAACTATCCGTACAACGGCGATGGCGAGCGGGCGAGCGGGTGAGCAAGACGGTCGCTGGCAACACCCCACACGTTGCTGCGCTCAAAGGTAAAGAAGAAGCTGTCTGATGTCCAATGCCATCGACTGGACACGCCCGCTGCTCCACTTCTGGCTTGGCTACGACCATCTCCATTCGCCACCGATGAGCCAGTTGTGGCCCGTCGCCAAGGATTTGCTAGCGACGGGCCACACCCTGGGTGTCGCCACAGTGACTACCGATGAACCGCGCCAGTATCGTCTCACCCCAAGAGGCACTGCACAGCTACGCACCGCCGTTGAGCAGGGACGAGCGACCCTGCTTATTGCAGGCACGATGGATATCGCACTCCTGTGGCAAGGGGCACCTACCGGTGCTCCAGGAGTGATAGCGCGGGTGCAAGGACATATCCGGCTGCCAGACCAGGACGCTGTTGTGCCGGTGGCTCACCGCCTTACAACCTTCTTTCGCCGTTGGTTTGTCCCACTCGCCGGAGTCGCGGCGTTTGTGAGCACGCGCACATTCGATTTCCCGAACTACACCGAATTCGAGCAGGCGAAGAAGGGCGGGCCGCTGATCACGCTCAGGGCCTGCCAGGACTATCTCCGGGGCTGTTTCTGGGCCAACGGGTGGAACGGAGACCATTGTGAACGGTTAGGCGGCGTGGTGGCTGTCCTTCGGCACGCCCCTGTTCCCATCGCCGAACGTCTGGGCGAGGGTGTGTGGCTGCAGTGCTCGGCGACTCCACCGGCATCGCCGGAAACAATCGAGGCGCTCGCTGCGTTTGCCGAGCCGCTGCTCACCTGGACCCTGGCGGACAAGCGGCAAGCGGAAGCTGAGGATGCCCACCGGCTGGGCTTAACAGTGTTTGTGCCTGGCGCTGCACCGAGCGTTGGTATGCCGCCTGGTCCACGCCCGCAGCTGCGCACGGGGAGAATGGTGCCGGTCCGCCACCGCCAGCCAGTAGACGTCGATGTCACGCTCAACATCGTGCTCGCCGCACCACCCACGCCGGAGCAGTGCACCCAAGTGCATGAGCTTCTGAGCGCATGGTACGACGATGGCTTTCGCGGGGCATTTGGGGACGGTTTTCTGCACGAGATGACGCAGCCCGTTGATGACACCGAGCAGCAGA
>JANWJO010000159.1 GCA_025449435.1 Chloroflexota bacterium
GTTCGCGGTCAATCATCTTCACCAATCCAACATTCCGCGCGCGGTACGCTACACAGAGGGCCCGCGGTTCTCATTGCTCGCACCGCCATTGCCGGCGGGCCCGAGCACACCCAGAAAGGCAGCGACGTGGCCAGGTTCTTCCGCATGCTGGTCGATCAGGATGGCATCATCGATGCCATCCTCGCCTACGTGCGTGAGCCGCGCGCTAGCGTGCGCAACGCGATGTCACAGACGCAAGAATTGCGCGACAGCGCGGCATTCCCACTACCTTGGGCGCTGGTAGACGCCATGGTGCTCGATGGTGTGGAAGACCGGCAAGACGTGGCTGACCTCATCCATTGGGTGTTTTCGCGCGGGCATTACGACGACGAACCAGGAGCTACGGAGTAAACGGGCTAGAGCGGCCCATCCTGGTAAGCAGCACACAACATACCATAGTACGTCGGATGCTCGTAGCCGAGAAACTCAGGCTTGAGCGCGGTTCCGGACACCGCGCCGTGCAACGTGAGCAGTTGCACAAAGGCATCTGTTTTGGCGCGCTTGAGCCAGTCTGGATTGACGGCGAGTAGCCGTCCCAGGTCGTTGGCCTGCACGGCCTCTTGTACCAGGGTGTCGAACTCCGCTGCAACCGGGTCGTAACCGTAGCGGCTGTTCGCGTCGTGGGCGTGCCCGAGGTCGGAACTGGCAATGTAGGCAATGCGGCGGCCACTGCGTTCAGCGGCGGCGCGCACCGCTTGGCCGAAGCGCAGATACACCTCCCGCGTATAGCCGGAACTGGGCAGCGCATCGCGGGACAGGCCGGGCCCGGCACAAGCGATCACCACGCGGGGCTTGGGCACCAGGTTCGCCCCCATAAACCACAACGGCACCAGCGAGCCGACGTCGAGCCTGAGCTTAAAGGCGGCGTTCTCCTGCACGCCAAACGCCACGCGAGCCACCGGCACATCGCGGCTCTTGCCCTCCGCTGCCAGTGCATCGTTGAACGCGGTGTCCACCTCAAATTCCAGGCGGAAGCGGTTGCCGCCAGGGTCGCCACCCACCTCACTGCCCAGCTCGCCCACCACCAACTGGCTGTGCAAGAGGGAGATCACGCCATCGACGAAGGTGCCGTGCGGCGTAATCAACACCACCGTTTCCGGCTGGATAGCAGCCATGCGCCGGCTCAGTTCAGCCATGCCGGTACGCGTGATGCTCGCTTTGAGGCCATCGGCGCCGCTCACCAGCGGGATCGCCAGCGAGCCATGCGGGGCGATGCAGGCAAAGGCCAAGCTGCCGCTCATGGGTGTGCTCCCTGCTACTGCGTTCATCGCCAGCTAGGCTGTATCCGGGGAACTCCCGTCACGTCAGCGAGCAGCGCAAAGAATGCTTGCTTGCGCTGCGTGTTGATCTGCCAGTTCACCGGCACATTTTGGTAGCCATGCGCGTAGTCGGAGCGCGCTCCAGCCCCACCGGCGCCCGGTCCGGGATCGAAGTATCCCCAAGAAGCGTGTTCCGCCAGCGCTGCCAGCATGTTGTTGGCAGGCTGGTCGAAGTCAAAGTGGTCGTCCTCGTTGAACACCACTGGCATGGGCCGGAACGATGGCAAGGCGCGCGTTTGGCGTACCATCTCAGCGATACGCGCCGGGTTCGTCACGCCGTTGCCGTGCAACAGCAGCAGGTCCGACACGGCGACTACGGCATCGCCTGGCAGCGCCCCGCCGCGGTAGGAGACGCCCGTGAGCAAGCGCCGGCCACCCGCCTCCACAGCTTGCACCACCTGAATCAGCTCGTGTACGCGGCCGGGCTGCAGGATAGTGTGCTCGTAGCGCGGCACGTCGCACTCGTTCGCTACCTCGATGATCACGTTGGTGTAGCCCGCGTCGAGCACCCAGCGTGCCGCCGCCTCTACAGCCTGTCGCACGGCGTGTTCATCGGTCAGCCACTCATCCTGCCCAAAGTAGAACAAGCCGAGGATGGCGACCATGCCGAGCTGGTCGAGGGCATCGAGCACCAGGCGCAACCGGTCCATATATGCTGGATCGAGGGCGCCGCTGGTGGTAAACGCGCTGTTGCGCCAGGGTTGCACGCGCGAATAGCCTTCGGGGCTGCCACCCTGGAGATTGAGCGTCACTGCCAGCAAGCCGTGCTGCCGGTACAGCGGCAAGGCGGCCAGGAACTCCTGCACATTGCGCGAAGGGTCCCACACGCCGGTGTCAGGGTAAGCCCAGCGCGGCCGCGTGTCGGGGTTGGCGTCGTCAAACGTGGCCTGCACCATGCGCGCGTTGAGCAACAAGCCCTCGATGCGCACACCGTGCCACTGCCTGCCCGCATAAGTGAGCTGGTTGTTGATGAGCACATCCTCACCAGCGAACGTGACGCGCGTTTGCCCCGGCACTGTGCGACCTACTGCTGCTCAGCGACGGCTGCCGCGGCGCGCTCAGCCTTGAGGTCGCGGTCCACGGCGAACCACAGCGCCTCGGGCAACTGGAAGAACTCGAAGCAGTAGTTGACCATGGCAAGCCAGTAGTCATATTCCACCGGCGACGACCCCTGGTAGGTCACCACGATCACGTACACATCGGCGTAAAAAATCCACACCTTGCGCTTACGCGTGGTGCCCTGCTCGTTGAAGGTGTAGATGCGGATGAACTTCAGCAGGTCGCCCAACACGATATCGGACGACTCTTCCACAGCGAGATCGGGCAATTGGGCGAGGCCGGCGGCGACGCCTTCCTTGAGCACAGGCAGGTCTTCGGCCACCACCGACTCTGGCATCTGGCTGATCCAGGTGGAGAAGTAGGTCTGCTCGTCAGTGAGCACGGGCAGGTACATCGTGCCCTCGCGGTCCTCATCCAGGTCAAAGTGGTGCCAGTCGGAGGGGTAGCGGATACTAAAGCGGCCCAGTGGGTCGCGATAAGTGGATACGCCTGTGAACTTGGGAGACTCCCGGGTCACCATGGTTGGTTCTTCCTTACGCTAGCCGCAAGGCACGAAACGCGACGTGCGCTTGTGCCAGCGTCGACGGTTGCACATGGTACCGGGAAGCGAGCCCATCGAGGTACGTCAGGACGGCCAGCAGGTTGGCAGTCGGCGTCAAGGCGTCGTTGCCGTAGTCACAGCCATTGCCGGTATAGATGCACAGCGCCTTGAAAGGCACATCGGCACTCTCGAGCCGTTGGAGGTGGGCGTCGAGCAACGGCTTGTGCCAGTCGTCAAAGGTGCTGTGCTCCAGACGCATATCAGAAGCAATGCCGCCAACCACGCGGTTAGCATCGGTCGTCACCGGTAGTTCGAAGAGGGGCAACCGGCCCGCTTGGAGCCGGCTGCCGGCGTCAGCAAAATGGCCATCACTCGGCGCACCGGTCCACACGGCGGCGTGTTTGGTGACCCGCCTACCGGGATTGGACAGCGAGCATTGCAGGATGCCAGCGTCTGCCAGCGCTGGAAACGTGGCGTCGCTGGCGGAGAACAGCGCCGACCGTGCTGAGCGTGGACGCTCACCCAACGCCACCCGGAAGGCGGTGACCGATCGCTCGATCACATCGGCTTGCTTTCTGGCGTCGAGCTGCCCGAAGTGCTTCTTGTGCCCACCGGGGAGCGTCTTGGGCTGCAATAGCACGCCAACCTCGATGCCGGCTTCGTCCAGCTCTTGGAGTAAGGGCGCGTGCGCGTCGGCAGAACTTGGGGCGACAAACAGCGTGGACGGGTAGCCAGCTTCCAGCAGACGGCGGCAATAGCTGTACAGCGAGCGGCCGCTCAATCCCCAGCCTTTGGGTGGGTTGTCCGCCCAGCGCGTGGCGGCGGGTTCACAGTCCATGGTGAAAACGACGTGCAAGTCATCGCTTCCGGCCAGGGCAGGCTCCTTTGCTATAGATAAGGAACCAGGGTGAGAGCACCCACAAACACGATAATGCATCCCAGCAAGGGTAAGCTGATGCGAGCAAAGCGTGGCAAGAGCGTGTTCTTCACCACACCAGTGCGAAAGTAGGGTTCGGTGGCCACCGCCAGACCAAACAGCGCCATGCCGTACAGCAAGATGAAGGCGCCGTAGATCACCGACAAACCGGGATTGTCCGTCGCCCACACCGCGAGGACCTCTGGGATCGCTAAACGGCCGGCGTCAAACGCGCCCACGCACAGGAGGAGAACGACCACGTACAGGGCATAGGCGACGATGTAGCGGCTGAGGGGCGGCTTCTGGCTATACATCACCCTCCTGCCGGCGAACTGGCAGGCGCACCCCCAGTGAGTGCGGAGCCAGCGGGCGCCCGGACCGCGCCATCGACCGCCGCTTTGGCCAGGAGCGCAGTGCCCTTGAGTTGCAACGTCTCGGCGAAGTGACACGCGGCCCAGTGCTCCGGCCCCACTTTGCGCAGCACCGGCCGTTCGACCTTGCAGATATCCTGCGCGTACTTACAGCGCGGGTGGAAGTAGCAACCGGATGGTGGGTTGGCGGGGCTGGGCACATCACCAGGGAGGCGCACCGGGCGTGTGCGCAAGCGCGGGTCGGGCCGGGGAATTGCCGACAGTAGCGCTTCGGTGTACGGCATCATGGGATGGAGATAGAGGTCCTCAGTGGGGGCAATCTCCACGACGAAGCCGACATACATCACGGCCACACGGTCGGAGATGTGCTCCACCACGCTCAGGTCGTGGGCAACGAACAGGTAGGTCAAGTCAAACTGCCGCTGCAGTTCTTCGAGCAAGTTGAGCACCTGCGCCTGTACGGACACGTCGAGCGCCGATACCGGCTCGTCACAGATGATGAGCTTGGGGTTGAGTGCCAGCGCACGCGCGATGCCGATACGCTGGCGCTGGCCGCCGCTAAAGGCGTGGGGATATCGGCTGGCGTGTTCGGGGCGCAGCCCAACAATCGTGAGGAGTTCAGCCACGCGATCTTGTAGCGCGCGACCTTGCAGTGCACGGCGGGTGTTGAGCGGCTCCGACACAATGCGGCCCACGGTCATGCGCGGATCGAGCGACGAAAACGGGTCCTGGAAGATCATTTGCATGTCGGTCCACACCTGGCGCAGGTCATGCCCCTGGAGATGCTCCAGGTGAACTGCCCCGAGTGTATCGCTATTGAACACGATCTCCCCGGCGGTGGGCTCGTACAGGCGGATGATGGTACGGCCGGCCGTGCTCTTGCCGCAGCCACTCTCTCCCACGAGACCGAGCGTCTCACCCTTCTTGATGGTGAGGTCGACGCCATCCACAGCGCGCACCTGGCCGACTACCCGCCGCATGAGGCCGCCGTGAATCGGGAAGTGCTTCTTCAACCCCCGCACGGCGAGCAACGTATCGTCGTCAAGTACCAGTGGAGGCTGTTCCGGACTCGCCACGGTTGCGCTCATGACCGCTCCTCATCACGTGCCCTACGGCACAGACCACCATTTCGCCAGAACCGCACGAGCGCTTGGGCGCTGCCTGTGCTGCTTGGCATCATCACGCCGGGGCAACAGCGGCCGGCGCCACGGCTCCCTGCCTGCCAACCTCGGTATACAGGTGGCAGCGAACGGTATGCGAGGGCACCCCTTCTACCGAGGTTTCATCCGGCATGATCCTGTCACATACGCCTGGAATGAACGCAGGGCAGCGATCGTGGAACGGGCAGCCGGTGACGGTGGAATATGGGTCGGGAATTGTGCCCCGAATCACTTGGAGCGGTTCCTTGCGGTTAGCGCCCAACCGGGGAATCGACCGCAGCAGCGACTGCGTGTACGGGTGCTTGGGATCGTAGAAGATCTCGTCCACTGATGCCCGCTCCACCACCCGGCCCAGATACATCACCACCACTTCGTCGCACATCTGGGCGACAACGCCCAGGTTGTGGGTCACGAACATGATGGACATGTGGATTTCTGACTGCAGCTCGCGCATGAGGTCGAGAATGTTGGCTTCGGTGGTCACATCCAGCGCCGTGGTCGGCTCGTCGGCGATCAACAGGTCCGGCGTGCAGGACAGGGCCATGGCGATCATGGCACGCTGACGCATACCGCCGCTCAACTGGTGGGGGAAGTTACTGGCAATGCGCGCTGGGTTGGGCATGCCCACCTTGCGCAGGATTTCGACAGCCTGCTGGTGGGCCTCCTCTCTGTTATTGGTTTGGTGCAGCAGGATGGCTTCCATGATCTGGTTGCCGATGGTGTAGCACGGATTGAGCGACGTCATCGGCTCCTGGAAAATCATGCTGACGTGCTTGCCACGTACGCTGCGCATCTCGGCGGAGTTGCGTTCCAGTTGCAGGATATCGATCGCTCCGCTACCGTCGTTGGGCCGGAACACGATGTCGCCGGCCACGATCTTGCCTGGATGCGGCACCAACTGCATGATGGAGAGACCGGTGATGCTCTTGCCACAGCCGCTCTCGCCCACGACGCCCAGCACTTTGCCGCGTGGGATGCTAAACGTCACGCCATTGAGGGCACGAACCAAGCCAACTTGGGTGCGGAACTGCACCTGCAGGTTACGCAATTCGACCACATTATCGATGCGATCGTCACCATTAGGGGAACTTGGAGCCGCCATGCAAGGTCCTCTCTCGTCGATCAGCTGTACGGGTCGGCTGCGTCGCGCAGACCATCGGCTAGCAACTGGTAACAGGTTACGGCGATGATCAATACGAGCGCCGGCATCAGGAGCCAGACATGCTGCTCCACCACTTGCAACTGCTGCGCGTCACGAAGCAACACACCCCAACTCACGGCGGGAGGCAACATACCAAGGCCAAGGAAGCTGAGCGACGTTTCACCGAGAATGGCTCCCGGGATGGCGAGCGCTGCGACCACGATGATGTGGCTCGATGAGTTGGGCAGCATGTGGGAGAGGATGATGCGCATGTCCGAAGCGCCCGCTAGCCGCGCCGCGAGCGTGTAATCCAGGGTCCGGTATGCGAGGACCTTGCCGCGCACCTGGCGCGCCAGGCTGGTCCACCCGATAAGCGACAGGATCAACGTAATAAAGAAGTAGCGCTTGATCACCGACATATCCGGCGGCAACGCGGCGGCGAAGGCTGCCCACAAGGGCAAGGTGGGCATCGACATCAGCAATTCGATGAACCGCTGAATCAGGTTATCGGCGGCGCCACCCCAGTACCCAGAAGCAGTACCAAGCACGGCACCGAAAATGATGGATAGCGTCACGCCGACCAAGCCCACGGACAGGGAGATGCGCGACCCTTCGAGCAGTCGCGAAAACAAGTCGCGGCCCGCGCCATCGGCGCCCATCAGAAAGAACCGCTGGTCGCTCCCCACGCCAAATAGGTGGATATCGGACGGGATGATACCCAACAGCTTGTATTGAAAGCCGTGGGTAAAGAACTGGATCGGTACCGCCTTACTACAGTCCGACGTGTAGGAGAACGTGAAGTTGGTGGTGTTGAGCGTTTGGGTCAGCGGGCAAACGGAGGGCCGGCCGTTGATAAATTTCACCTGGGTCGGCGCAGCGTACTGATAGTTCGTGTCAAGCTGGTCGTAGGTATACGGCGAAAAGAACGGGGAGAAGATAGCTATAAAGTAGAACAAGAGCAAGATGATGCCGCCCGCAACCGACAGCCGGTTCTCGAAGAACCGCCGCCGCATGAGGGTGAACTGTGAAACTCGCCCAACATCTTTTTTCTCGTCGATGACGAGGGCTGGGCCCTCAACCGCTACTTGCGCCGTGGCCATCGATGTTTCCTCTCACCGTCTGTGGGTACACGTGGGGTGCTGCGCTGTAGACCGCTATTCCAAGCGGACGCGTGGATCGACCCACGCCAGAAGTAGGTCGGCAAGCAAGTTGCCGACGATGAGGAGGAGCGACAGCATCAACAAGAAGGTGATGCCCAAGTACATGTCCTTGTTGATCAGCGCGGTGACGTACAGCGGGCCGGTGGTGGGCAGGTTCAGCACGATCGAGACGATGACCTCGCCGGAGATGAGGGCGGGCAGTGTGGTGCCCAGCGTCATCACTAAGGGGTGCAAGGCGTTACGCACCGCGTGTTTCCAGATCACCATGCTTTCGCGCACGCCTTTAGAGCGCGCGGTCTGCACGTAGTGCTGGTTGAGCACATCGAGCAAGTTCGCCCGCATCACACGGGTCAAGAACGCGGTGCTCCCGGCAGCGATTACGATTACCGGAATCCACAGATGCTGTAGCAGGTCGCTCACCTTCGCCCAACTCCAACCAGCGTTCACGTACTGCGTGGAGAACAGCCCGCCAACATCGGAGTGGAAGGTATTCGCCGCGAACACCAGCAGCAGCAATGCAATCAAGAACTCCGGCACGGCCACCCCCACAAATTGGATGACCGTGATCACATAGTCCGGCACGGTATACCGATGGGTTGCCGAATACACCCCGATGGGTATGGCGATCGCCCAAGCAAAGATGAGCGCGAAGAACGACAGCATGAGCGAGAAGCCGATGCGGCTCCAGATCAGCGTGTTGACCGGTGCGTCAAAGGTATACGACTGGCCAAAATCGCCGTGTACGGCGCCGCTCACCCACTTCCAGTAGCGGACCTGTACGGGGTCGTTGAGGCCGTAGCGCGCGTCCATCGATTCAATTTGTTGAGTGGAGAGGTTGCCACCGAGCGCGCGCAACTGCTGGATACGCACTTGCAGCGCGGAGCCAGGAGGCAAGTTAATCAGAAAGAACCCGATTATGGAAATAAAGAACATGGTGACGACCATGTACACCAGGCGGCGAATAATGTAGTTCAACACCTGTGGACTCCTTTAGCCGGTGCGAACGAGGGCCCTACGAATGGTGTTCGGGCAATGTTGCCGGAGTAGCTTGTGACTACTCCGGCAACACCGCCAGTTACTTTGCTAGCCTAGACGTTGTGCTGGTCCGGGTTGTCCCAGAAATACGTCTCCGGATCGTACACCGCGGGCGACGGGATGATCCAGGGGCCGGTGAACCCCTTTTGCGCGAGGTCATCACGCAACGGCACGTTATTGAGGCCCTGCCGGAACAGCACCAACGATGGTGCGTTGGCGACCGTCCCCGAGAAGAATGGTCCAGCGGTGTAGTGCAACTTGACGATATCCCACACCATCTGGGAGCGCTTGGTCTGGTCGATCTCGACCTTGGTCTTGTCGTAGATAGTCCAGATTTGCTCGACGGGCCCACCCTTGTCGGGCGCCATGCGGGGCGGCGTGCGCTTGTAGGGGTCAATGTCGAGCTGCTGCGTTTCAGCGGGCGTCCCACGCACTTCGTACATCTTGCCTTCCAGTGGCGCCCAGCGCGTGGCTTCGATGGGTACGAGCCACTGTGGGTACACCAGGCAGTTCGGGCCGTCGCCAACGCCCCAGTTGGCGTGCACCATGATCTTGCCTGCCTGCCAGAGGTCATCCCACGACGTTGGCGTGATGGGGTTGAGCTTGGCATCCAGGTTAATGGCCACCCAGTTGGCGGCGAGCAAGGTGTCCATGCGCAGGTTCACGCTCTGCGGATCGGCGTTGGCTTGGTAGTCTAGCGTGATCTTGAGCGGGCTGCCATCGGGCATCGTGCGCTTGCCATCCGCACCCACCTTGACGCCGATCGAGTCGAGCATCTGGCCGGCCGCGACAGGATCGTACTTGATGAAGGAGTCGCGCCAGGCGTTATACACGTCCGAACCACCGGAAATGTGGAACTCCAGCGCCTTGGGGCTCATGGTTCCAGTCGTCACTTCACCCTGGTTGAAGTACACCGACTTGAACATATCCGGGCGGTTGGCGGCCAGCGACAGCGCCTGCCGGAACTTAGGGTTGCGGATCAGGTCACGCATCTTGGGCTTAGTCGTGTCGGCATCCTGATAGTCGTAGTTGAAGAACCACGCCGCACCAGTGCCATCACCACCGTCCCACAGGGTGAGATTGAGGTTGTTGGTAGCCTTGGCACCCGTAATCGTCGACACATCGGCCAGGTTGAGTGGCGTGAAGTTGCCATGCACGTAGTCCACTTTGCCCTGGGAGACGCGCAGGCGGAACACTTGTGGATCCTGCACGTTGGTCATGGTGATGCCGTCGATGTACGGAAGCTGGTTGCCTTCCTTGGTCACACACCAGTAGAAGGGGTTGCGGGTCCAGACGGAGTTTGATCCCTTGGTGTACGACTTGAGCA
>JANWJO010000160.1 GCA_025449435.1 Chloroflexota bacterium
GCGCCCGTAACTATCGATGAAAAAGAAACACACTGCTCAATCTGGTTTTTTCAATCTGTTCCCTCGAATTTGTATGGCAGTTGTTTGCGCGGGAGCAATATCGGCCAACGCAGACATCATCACGGTCACCAACACAGACGACAGCGGCCCTGGCTCACTCCGCCAGGCCCTGGTCGATGCTAATGACGGCGACACAATTAACTTTGCGGTAACTGGCACGATTGGGCTGACTACGGCCGAACTTGCGATTAATCATGATGTCACGATTTTAGGCCCAATCGCGGTGGCGCGGTCTTCACAGGCCCAATTCCGTATTTTCCATGTGATGCCGGATCATAATGTGACAATAGACGGCCTCACCATCACCGGCGGGCAGCCCGATCTGGGTGCCTATGGTGGCGCCGTGCTAAATGACCACGCAAGCCTGACTATTTCCAACTGTTCCTTGACGACCAATAGCTCGACCTATGGCGGCGCGATCTCTAGCGATGGTGGCGGAAGTAATGCCAGTCTGACAGTTCTTAACAGCAACGTTACCAGCAATTTTGTCTATTTTGCTGGGGGAGGCATCTATAACATTGGAGCTACAGCGACAGTGTCGCTGATAAACAGCACAGTGACCAACAACACCGCGGCATACAGCGATACCGGATTTGCTCGAGGCGACGGCGGCGGCATCTTCAACACCGGTGGAACGCTGACGATCACCAACAGCAGCGTAAACAACAACCACGCTGGTGTGACTGATCCGTTCCCAGCGGGTATTGGCGGTGGCATCTACAGCTCTGGGCCGCTGATCATTACCAATAGCACCATCAGCGGTAACCAAAGCTATCTCAGCGGCGGGGGCATAGCCGGCGACGGCATCGTCATGAACAGCACCATTAGCGGTAACCAAGCTAATGGCCAACATGATGGCCAGCCCTTGGGTCGCGGGGGCGGGATCTCCGGTAGCGTAACGCTCACTAACAGCACTCTTAGCGGCAACTACGCTATCTTGTCAGCTGGCGGTATCGATGGCGGAGGTAACATTACGAACAGCACGATTAACGGCAACAACGGCGGTGGCATTTCTGTCAGCGGCGTGCTGGAGATCGGGAATACCATTCTGAAAGCTGGCACGGGTGCCAATATCTCTAACAACGGGGGCAGCATCGCTTCGCATGGATACAATGTATGCAGCGATAATGGCGGCGGTTATTTAAATGGTCCTGGCGACCAGATCAATACCGATCCATTGCTTGGGTCTCTTCAAGACAATGGAGGACTCACTTTCACTCATGAGCTGTTGAAAGGTAGTCCTGCGATTGATGCAGGGGATCCCAAATTCAGTCCACCTCCATATTACGATCAACGTGGCCCGGGATTTTCGCGCGTGCGAAATGATCGTATCGACGTCGGTTCGTTTGAAGTCCAGGCAGGTACGGCACCAACCCCAACGCCAACATCCACAGCGACACCTACACCCACTCCTACACCGACAGCTAGTCTGCCACCAACTCCAACACCGACATCTACAGTGAGACCTTCACCGACGCCGAGAGTTGCCCCAACGCCCAGGCCGCGTTTTACGCCGCTACCGCGCCCATAAATATCTATGAAAAAGAAACGCACTGCTCAATTCGGCTCGTTTAGCCTGCAGCTAGTCCTTTGCTCAGGCGCAGTGTGCTCGATGATCACGGGAACACTGTTGGCTTTCTTCCATCCCGAAGCGCCAGCGAAGAGTTCTCATCCGCAAGCTGCCGGCCTGACGTTTGCTGAACGCGTGACCTATCAGCGAGCAATCGAAGACGTTTACTGGCGTCACCGGATCTGGCCAAAAGAGCGTCCTGATCCCAAGCCATCGCTCGAAGCCGTGATGTCTCAGGCGCAGATCGAAAGCAAAGTGCAAGACTATCTGCGCAAGTCGCAGGCGCTGGAGGATTACTGGCAACGGCCGATTACCGCCGAGCAGCTGCAGGCTGAAATGGATCGCATGGCGCAGCACACGAAACAGCCCGAAGTATTGCGCGAGCTTCTTGAAGCGCTCGGAGACGATCCTTTTGTCATAGCGGAGTGTCTGGCAAGACCGGTGCTGGCTGAGCGTTTGCTCACAAATTGGAACGCCTTCGACGAACGAATCCACGGCGACCTCAGAAAGCGCGCGGAAGCTGAACTACAAGCGCATCCCACCGTCGAGCAAATGAGATTCACCAGCGGCACGTACAGCGAGACTGAGTTCGTGAGGAGCGACAGCACCAAAGTTAACCGCGGCGCCGGGCATGCAATCGAACTAAATAGTCATAACTGGAACAAAACTATCCAAACGTTAGCTGAGACCTTTCGAATACGACGACAAGATGCTGTCCAACAATTTCAAGCTCTGCCGGTGGGAACGCTAAGCGCAATACGGGAAGACGAGACTCGTTACTACGCGATAGCAGTGATCGAGAGAAGCGATGATCGCATCAAGCTTGCTACCGTCGCCTGGTCCAAGCAATCGCTGGAATCCTGGCTAGTCAGAGCAGGAAAGGAATGGCCTGCTACGATGACATTGCCGAGCGCTGCCTACACCCTTCCTACAATATCAGACGCGGGGGAATGCACCGATGACACGTGGACGCCTACACCTGGCCCTCCGGATGGCCGACTCGGTCACACCGCAGTCTGGACCGGCACCGAAATGATCATTTGGGGTGGAACGAATGACAGCAGTGGTTATAACACAGGCGGCAGGTACAATCCCGCCACGGACACTTGGATTGCGACAAGCCCCAACAATGCACCATCCGCCCGATCCGGTCACACCGCAGTCTGGACTGGCAGTGAAATGATCGTTTGGGGTGGAACGAATGACAGCAGCGGCGGAAGATACAATCCCGCCACCAATACATGGACTGCGACCAGCACCATCAACGCACCCTCCGCGCGATCCAATCACACCGCAGTCTGGACCGGAAGCGAATTGATCGTTTGGGGTGGATACGGCAACGGCGGTGTTTTCAATACTGGCGGGAGATACAATCCAGCGGCGAACACTTGGACAGCTACTAACACCACCAACGCACCCTCTGCGAGATCCGCTCACAGCGCAGTGTGGACCGGCAGTCAAATGATGGTATGGGGTGGAGGTGACGGGGTCAGCCTTTTCAATACCGGGGGCAAATATGATCCTAGCACGAACAGTTGGACCGCTACCAGCACGACCAACGCACCCTCCGCACGATACTCACACACTGCCGTGTGGACTGGCAGCGAGATGATCGTTTGGGGCGGCGTTGGCAACAGCGGCGGGTTGAACACTGGCGGGAGATACAATCCCAGCACTGATACCTGGACAGCCACCAGCACCACTAATGCGCCCGAGGCCCGAAACTTCCACACGGCAGTGTGGACCGGAGCCGAAATGATAGTGTGGGGCGGATATGCGAACGTCAGCTCCGGATTAAATACCGGCGGAAGATATAGTCCCGTCATGGACAGTTGGACGGCCACGAGCACTGCCAACGCGCCCTCCGCACGATACTCACACAGTGTCGTGTGGACGGGCAACGAAATGATTGTCTGGGGCGGAACCGGCCTAGAGTATGGGTTTAACACCGGTGGGAGATACAACCCCAGTGGTAACAGCTGGACAGCTACCGCCACGTACAACGCGCCCCATGCCCGAGATTCACACACGGCAGTGTGGACCGGTAGTGAGATGATTGTCTGGGGAGGTTTTGATCGACTGGGAAGCGGCGGCAAGTATGCGCCGAGCACGGATAGTTGGACGGCTACAGCCATGACAGATGCCCCAGCTGGGCGATTCGATCACACGGCACTTTGGACTGGAATTGAGATGATCGTCTGGGGCGGCGTTTCTTATGGTCAGACTACCCATTACTACAACACTGGCGGCAAATACAGTCCGCTGCGAAACACGTGGACTGCGACGCCTACCACCAATGCCCCCTCTGGACGGGAAAAACACACGGCAGTTTGGACTGGCAGTGAGATGGTCGTCTGGGGCGGATGGAACGGTAGCGACCTTTTGAACACTGGCGGGAGGTATAATCCCCACAGGGGTACTTGGACTGCGACGAGCATGATGAGTGCGCCGGCTCAACGATATCTTCATCAGGCGGTCTGGACCGGCACCGAAATGATCGTTTGGGGTGGCTACGGGGATGGCGCGTCTTTGAATACCGGCGGAAGATATGCTCCCAGCACTAACAACTGGACGGCTACCAGCACAACCAACGCGCCGGATGCCAGGTCAGGCCATACAGCAGTCTGGACAGGCAGTGAAATGATCGTCTGGGGTGGAGCTACTGACACCCCCGAATTTATTAACACCGGCGGCAGATACACTCCTGATACCGACAGTTGGGTTACCACCAGCCTGATTAACGCACCTGATGGTCGATGGCGCGACACTGCAATCTGGACAGGCAGTGAAATGATCGTCTGGGGCGGAGCGAACGCCAACACCGTCTTGAACAGCGGCGGCAGATACAACGTCGGAACAGACAGTTGGGCTCCTACAAGCACGGAGAACGCTCCAGACGCTCGAGCGCTCCACACGGCAGTTTGGACGGGCGATGAAATGATCATTTGGGGTGGAAGCAACGGGGGCTACCTGATCACGGGTGGGAGATATTGCGCACAATCGAGTACCACACCAACACCTACGCCCAGTCCAGTGGTTACACCACGGCCACGCCCTACACCAGCGCCGCGCCCGTAGCTTTTACTTGATGAAAAAGAAGCGCACTGCTCAATTCGGCTCGTTTAGCCTGCAGCTAGTCCTTTGCTCAGCGGCAGTGTGCTCGATGATCACCGGAACATTGTTGGCTTTCTTCCATCCCGAAGCGCCAGCGAAGAGTTCTCATCCGCAAGCTGCCGGCCTGACGTTTGCGGAACGCGTGACCTATCAGCGGACAATCGAAGAAGTTTACTGGCGTCATCGCATTTGGCCGAAAGAGAATGCAAAGCCTAAGACATCGCTGGACGCCGTGATGTCTCAGGCGCAGATCGAAAGAAAATTCCGAGACTATCTGCGCAAGTCGCAGGAACTCGAGGATTACTGGCAACGGCCGATTACAGC
>JANWJO010000161.1 GCA_025449435.1 Chloroflexota bacterium
GACTTCGGCGTGGCCGGCTTTCACCTTGTCTAGTTTGTCCACGAACCCATCTCACTGGCATCAACTGATTTTTCAGCGTCTAATTGATCCGACTCCTCATCAGGCTATGACACCGTCCAAGTGCAGCGTGCCCTAGCGGTAAACGATCTCCTCAGGCGAGGCGCCTTGGTCGAAGGCGTTCATCACCGTTTCCAGCGGTACGCGCGAGCCGCCCACACGCAATTGCCCGTTTTCCGATTCGTGCGGCGGCACGGCCACCGTTCGTTCTACCTTCGCCGTTCTCCGAAGCAGCTACTCAACGTGTCACCCACTCGGCTTCGCGTGAGTCAGCACAGTGCCGGAGGCGGGAGTCGAACCCGCACGCCTATTCGGCCTCGGATTTTAAGTCCGCTGCGTCTGCCATTTCGCCACTCCGGCTCGGCGGGCAGTATACCCCTCGTGTGGTAGGATGGCCGCTGATTATGCCAGCCGCCATCCTGCCACCACCGGCGGCCTGTTCAAGGAGTCCCGATGCCGCAAACGATCTTGGTTGGTGTTGCCTGGCCCTACGCCAATGGCCGCCTGCACCTTGGTCATATCGTCGGCTCCATGCTCGCTCCCGACATCTTCTCGCGCTACCACCGGATGAAGGGGAATCATGTCCTAATGGTCTCCGGCAGCGACGAACACGGCACGCCTATCACCCTACTTGCCGACCGCGAAGGCGTGCCACCGCAAGCCATCGCCGATCGCTACCACGAGCTGTTTCTGCAAGACATCCAGGCTCTCGGCTTGCACTACGATCTGTACACCCGCACCACCACCAAGAACCACGAGCAGGTGGTGCAGGATATGTTCTTGCGTCTGCTAGAACGTGACTACATCTACCGCGACACCACCAAGGCGCCGTACGACCCTAAAGCAGGGCGGTTCCTGGCCGATCGCTACGTGGAGGGCACGTGCCCGAACTGCGGCGCCCCCGACGCGCGCGGCGACCAGTGCGACACCTGCGGCAAGCCGCTCGATCCGATCGATCTGATCAATCCTCGCAGCAAGCTCACCGGCGCCACACCGGAATTCCGTGATACCACGCATTTCTATTTGCGTCTGTCGGCTTTCGCTCAGCGCCTGGAGATGTGGATCACGCCGCAAGTGCACTGGCGCCCGGAGGTGTACGGCTTTGCGCTTGGACTGCTCCGCGAAGGTCTGAAAGACCGCCCCATCTCCCGCGACATCGAGTGGGGTGTGCCAATCCCCCTGCCTGGTTATGAGAACAAGCGCATCTACGTGTGGTTCGACGCGTTCATCGGCTACCTTTCGGCGAGCAAAGAGTGGGCTCAACTGCAGGGCACGCCACATGCCTGGGAGCCTTTCTGGGAAGACCCCCACACCAAGGCGTATTATTTCCTGGGGAAGGACAACATCTTCTACCACGCCATCATGTGGCCGGCAGTGCTGATGGGCTACGGTGACCTCGTGCTGCCCTACGACGTGCCTGCCAACCAGTACATGACCATGCACGGCCAGAAGCTGTCTAAAAGCCGGGGTGTGGTGATGCCGTTGCACGAATACGTGCCCAAGTACGACCCAGATGCTGTGCGATTCGTGCTCACATCGCTCATGCCAGAGTCCAAGGACTCCGACTTCTCCCACGAGGAGTTCATTCGCATCAACAACGATGAGCTGGTGGCCACCTACGGCAACTTCGTCAATCGCGTGCTTACGTTTACAGCCAGGAACTTTGATGGCAAGGTGCCGATTCCTGGCCAGCTTGACGCACGCGATGAGCAAGCGCTGGCCGCGATCCAAACGGCCATCGCCCAGACTGATAGTGCGCTGGCAGGCTGCCATTTCCGCGAGGGGCTGCACAGCGTCATGCAGTTGTGCAGCCATGGCAACCGCTATCTGGATGAAACGGCTCCCTGGAAGCGCTTGCGCGACGACCGCCAGCAGGCGGGCACCGCGCTGTATGTGTGCGTCCAGATGTTCGCAGCTCTCGCTGTGCTGTGTGCGCCGTTCTTGCCGTTCTCAACCCAACGCCTGCGCGCCCAGCTGGGCCTGGTGCCGGATGCGACGCCAGTGTGGGATTTCCCCGGGATCCCGGCAGGACACGTGCTCGGCTCGCCAGCGCCGCTGTTTGCTAAACTCGACGCCTAGTCTTAACAAACGAAAGGTCCCCTCAGCAGCATGTCCGCTCCTACTCCACCGGCCACCCGCTATTCCAAAGACGCGCCGCCACGCGTGTTCGATAGCCATGTACACTTCCCCGGCGGTGGCCCTGGTGGCACTTCGGCGCTTACGCCCGACACGATGATCGACTTTCTGGCCTATACCGCCGGAGTCCTCAACATCGTAAAGATCGCCTTGCTTGGGCGTCCAGGCGAAGGCAATCAACTCGCGCTCAAGGCGCGCGATCGCTATCCCGACCTGTTCGTACCTATGGCGTGGGTACGCCTAGATGAGGACACCGGTGAGACGATCTTGGACTTCAAGAAACAAGGCTTTGCCGGCCTAAAGTTCCACTCCAGCAAACTGGACTACGACGACTTGTCGTACTACCCGGTGTACCAGGCGGCCGAGGAGTCCAAGTTGGTATGCCTGTTTCACACCGGCATCGCAGGCGGCAACATCGATTGGCTGCAGTACCCGCCCCGAGTGAAGCACGAGCCGAGCGAGTTCGAGCGCAGCCGCCGGGGTATGCAGCGCGGCAGCACCTACGGCGCCACACACCTGCGGCCGGCGTTACTCGACACCATCACCTCCGCTTTTCCAGACCTGCAGATCATCGGCGCACACTTGGGTTATGGCTGGTATGACGAGGCCTGCGCCATCGCACGCTGGCGTACCAACGTATCGTTCGACATCTCCGGCGGCACGGTGGTCCGCCGCCACATCGTCGAGCGCAAGATGATTAAGCGAGAGATCAACCCGCTCAAGCTGCTGTTCGGCAGCGACTGCTCCATCCCACACATCAGCCGTGAACTCACCGGCTGGATGGAAGAGTTCGCCGAAATGGGCCTCACGGCTGACGAGCAAGACCAGATCTTCTACCGGTCGGCAGCTCGAGTATTCGGGTTAGAGTAGTGAGATAGGTCGGCCCCATACCCCCAGCGCCCATAGGGCACCCGCCCCGTTCTCCCGGGGAAGGGAGAAGGTACGACGGGGCCACCAGTTTCTCCAAGAAGAATAGTTGGGAGTCACACATGCAAGTCGCCACACTGCTCCAGCGCAGTACGCCGGAAGCCGAAGGCATCGCCAGCGGAGCCATTGGCCGGTTTGTCGATGCTGTGGAACGCGATGTCAACAGTCTGCATAGCTTTATGCTGTTGCGGCACGGCAAGGTTGTCGCCGAAGCCTGGTGGAAGCCGTATGCGCCCGAGCTGCCGCACATGATGTTCTCCCTGAGCAAGAGCTTCACCTCCACAGCCATCGGCATGCTGGTGGACGAGGGCAAACTCAGCGTAGAAGACACCGTGCTGTCGCTGTTTCCCGACCACGCGCCCAGCGAGCCTAGCGACCACCTCAAAGCCATGCGCGTGAAGCATCTCCTCACGATGAATACCGGCCATGCCACCGATACCACGCCCAACGTGTTCCGGCAGCAGGATCAGGAGTGGACCCGAGCCTTTTTGAGCCTGCCGGTGGAGCACGAACCTAGCACGTTCTTTGTGTACAACACCGGCGCCACATATATGCTCTCGGCCATCGTGCAGCGCAAGACCGGGCAGCGGCTGCTGGAATACCTGCGGCCACGCTTGTTCGAGCCACTGGGCATCGAGCACGCCACCTGGGACCAGTCGCCGCAAGGCATTGATCAGGGCGGCACCGGCTTGCACATCCGCACCGAAGACATCGCTCGGTTTGGCCAGTTGTACTTGCAAAACGGGAAATGGGAGGGCCGCCAACTGGTTTCTGCCGCCTGGGTGAAGGCTGCGACATCAGCGCAAACGCCCAACGGGCCCAACCAGAATCCGGACTGGGAGCAGGGGTATGGCTACCAATTCTGGCGCTGCCGGCACGACGGCTATCGCGGTGATGGCGCCTTCGGGCAGTTCTGCGTGGTGCTGCCAGAGCACGACGTGGTGCTAGCGGCCACTTCCGGACTGAGCAACATGCAGAAGGTGCTCGACGCCGTATGGGCGCACTTATTGCCGGCGTTCGGGCCGCCGATGGCCGCTAATGCCCAGGGTGTGCAAGCGCTTCAGGCACAACTCGCCACCCGTGGCCTGAAGATTGTGATGGGTGTAGCGACTTCCCCGATCGCTGCCAAGGTGTCCGGCGTGGAGTACGACGTGCCACCGGGAGAGACCGGCATTAGCAAGGTCCGGTTCGAGTTCGGCCCTGAAACGTCCGTACTGTACATAACGAACAATTATGGCGTGCAGCGGATCACTAGCGGCTACGGGCAGTGGTCCTTTAGCGATGCTCACGTACTGCGCACGCCCGAAAAGCTCGCTAGCAGTGGCGCTTGGCTGGACAGCCGCACCTATGTAGCCGAACACATCGCCTACGAGACGCCGTTTGTGCGCCGCGTCACGTTTTCGTTCGGCGAAGACGGCAGGACGGTCACCATCGCCACGGAGCAGAACGTGGCGTTCACTGGTGGCATGCCCGCCTTCCCGACGCTTGTAGCCACGCGGACGTAGGCCGACCCCCTGTCGTCCACCCGTCGGGGTAGCAGGTACGGAACTCACCCCCAGCGCCGGGTGCTCTCCCCAAGGGCACCCGGGGCATGCACCAGTCCCCGCTTGGGGAGGGGAGCAAGCGCCATTGAGCTTCACCACCATACTTCCGGCGCAATGTCCCCCTGTCAGGGGGGACGATAGACGGGGCCGTTAGCTCGCTCCCCCGTAAGCGGGGTCGCGTTTCGTCCTCCGAGGAGGGGTCCACCTCAGGGACGTTTGCAATGCGCGGTATCGTGTAGGCACGCATCTGCGAAGCGATCAGGAGGCCACACCCTAGCCATGCCCGTGCTGCCAGCTCGATATGACCCGGCGGCGAGTGAACCGCGCCGTCAACAGCGTTGGGCAGAACTCGCCATTTACGAGTTTGACCCCACACGCAGCGACCCGGTGTACACCGTGGACACGCCGCCGCCGACGGTATCAGGTGCCATCCACGTTGGCCACGTGTACTCCTACACCCACGCCGACGTGATGAGTCGTTATCAGCGCATGCAGGGCCGGCAGGTGCTCTACCCGTTCGGCTTCGACGACAATGGCCTGCCCACTGAACGCTTTACTGAAAACAGCAAGGGCATCCGTGCGCGCGACGTTGGGCGACAGGCGTTTATTGAGGCCTGTCTCGAGCTGTCCAAGGAGACCGAGGAGAAGTTCGAACGCTTCTGGAAGCGGCTGGGGCTCAGCGTGGACTGGCGGCTGCGCTACTCCACCATCGACCCGCGTTCGCGCCGGGTGTCGCAAGCTGCGTTCCTCGACCTGTTCCACAAGCAGCAGGTGTATCGTGCCGACGCCCCGACGTTGTGGTGCCCAGAGTGCCAGACGGCCGTCGCTCAGGCCGACGTGGATGACCTGCCAGGCGTGGCCAGCCAGTTCACCACGCTCGCCTTTGCCTTGGATGATGGCACCGTGCTACCTATCGCCACCACACGTCCAGAACTGTTAGCAGCGTGTGTGGCGGTAATGGTGCATCCAGAGGATGTGCGCTATGCGCACCTAGCAAGCCAGTTTGTCACGACGCCACTGTTCAACTTGCGTGTGCCGGTCATCGCCGACCCCAAGGTGGACCGCGAAAAGGGCACCGGCGCGGTGATGTGCTGCACGTTTGGCGACGTCGCCGACGTGGCGTGGTGGCGCGCCTATCACCTGCCATTGCGCATCGTGCTCACGCGTGACGGGCGCCTCAACGAGCTTGCTGGGCAGTACGCCAGCATGCGCATCAAGCAGGCGCGCACGGCCATCCTGAAGGACCTCGCTGATGCTGGCAAGGTCATTGCCCAACAAGCCATCGAGCACACGGTGAGCGTGCATGAGCGCTGCGGCACGCCAATCGAATATCTCGTGGCGCTGCAGTGGTTCATCAAGTTGCTCGAGCATAAGGAGCGCTACCTGGAAGCCGGACGCCAGATCGCCTGGCATCCGGAGCATATGCGCGGACGTTATGAGAGTTGGATTCGCGGCCTGAATTGGGATTGGAACATCTCCCGCCAGCGCTACTACGGCGTCCCGTTCCCGGTGTGGTACTGCACCAAGTGCTCAACCACCATCGTGGCCGACCCATCCCAACTTCCGGTTGACCCGCAGGTGGACCGGCCATTGGGCGGCGCATGCCCGCACTGCGGCAGCACCGAGTTGGTGGCCGAGACCGACGTGCTGGACACCTGGGCCACTTCCTCGACTTCTCCACAAATCTGCGGCACCCTGCTCGAGCCCTACGGTGTTACGCCGGCGCAGTTTGACGAGCGCTACCGTCCCATGACCTTGCGCCCGAACGCCCACGACATTATCCGCACCTGGGACTTTTACACGATAGTGCGCAGTATGGCGATACGTAACGAGATTCCCTGGACCGACGTGCTAATTAGCGGTCATGCGCTCGACCCGGCCGGCAAAAAGATCTCCAAGAGCAAGCGCACCGTCGCCGAGGACCCAACCGATATGGTGGAGAAATTCTCTGCCGACGCCGTGCGCTACTGGGCTACCAGTGTGCGCACCGGCGGCGACACCGTGCTGAGCGACGAGGTGATGCGCAACGGCAACCGGCTGGTGACTAAACTGTGGAACGCGACGCGCTTAGTGTTGCCTCACCTGGAAGGGTTCATGCCAGACCCTGACTGGCGGCCCACCATTGCCACTGATCGCTGGCTACTCCACCAGCTCGCTGGCACGATCCGGCAAGCCACCAACGCCTTCAACGCCTATGAGTTCGCTGCCGCCAAAGCCGAGACCGAGCGGTTTTTCTGGACCGATTTCTGCGACAACTACCTCGAACTGGTGAAATACCGCTTATACAGTGACGTTGCCACGGTCTCGGAATCCGCCCGCACATCAGCGCGAGCCACGCTGGCGCACGTTATTGTGGCCGTGCTCAAACTGCTGGCGCCGGTTATGCCACACGTCACCGACGACCTGTTTACAGCCATCGGCGAGGTGAGCCCGGCGCTGGTCGCCGGGTCGGTATCAGTGCATACTGCTCGCTGGCCGGTTGCCGAACCTTCCTGGCTAGACCCAACGGCCGAGCCGGCCGGTCGCGCCATCCTGGAGGTGTTGGAAGCAGTGAGGCGCTGGAAGTCGGAACATAAGCTCAGTATGGGTGTCACTATTGCCTCGTGCGACATCGCATGCAGCACTGAGTTGGTTGCCGCGCTCACCAGCGCAAGCATCGACTTGACGAGCGCCACACGCGCAGGCGCGCTGCACATCCACGGCGCATCACCCGGGGCACCGCTCGAGGTGCGTATCACACCACAATCGGAGTTCGTGGCCACGGCTTTAGGCGAATCCTGAGGTGCCTGACATTCGCTGGGAAGTGCGTAACGTCACGCGTGGAACGGTGCTGGCGAGTGAAGCGGAGCTGGCGACAAGTCTGTGGGGTCGGTTCAAGGGACTCATGTTCCGTAACGGTTTGCCCGAAGGTGGTGGACTGGTCATCCGGCCGTGTGGCAGCATCCACATGTTCTTCATGCGTTTCGCAATCGACGTCATCCACGCCGGCAAAGCTGAGGACGGCGGTGACCCCATTGTGCGCGTCATCCACAGCATCAAGCCGTGGCGTGCCGGCCCCATCGTGTGGAAAAGCAAATACGTGATCGAGCTGCCAGCCGGCACGCTTGAGCGCACGGGAACGCAGGCTGGCGATCTGGTGGACGTGAAACGGACCTCACCCTCTAGCCCTACCCAGGGGGCACCCGGGCGGGGCTAGAGGGTGAGGTCCGTTCATCTCAGCGCTGGACGCTTGGTGTGCCAGTCGGTGAGTTGTTGGTAGGCATGGCCAGCCGCGAGGGCGACGTCTTCCCGCCAATGGGCTGACACGAGCTGGCAACCGATGGGGAGACCGCCGGAGGAGATGCCGCACGGTACCGCGAGCGCTGGCGAGCCGGTGAGGTTGAACGGGCAGGTGAGATCCGTGTCCACTCCAAGCCCGTCACGTCTGCGCGGCGCAACCTCGCGCGTGGTGGGCAGCAGTAATAGCTCGCCCCC
>JANWJO010000162.1 GCA_025449435.1 Chloroflexota bacterium
CCCGGCTGGTGGGGCGGCGAGGTTGCGCTGTGCGGCGACCTGCTACGGGTGCTTGTTCGCCTGATCTGGCGGGTCTGCCGCGCACACTGCCACCTTCCCTGCCGTAGTCCGGCCACGGCGAGCAGTAAGTGTACGGCTTGCCTACCCAAGAGCGCCGGTCAGAAGGAGCCCGGACACTGAAGTGTCGGGCTCCCCTGGCTGGGACCGCCCACACCACCCTACTGTGGCCTACGTGCGATCGGGTTGCACTTAGGCCGTACCCTAAGCCTGCCGGAGCAGGCGGACAATCGTAGCCCGACTGTGTACGGTCGGGCGGACCTGGTGGTGAAGAGGTACAACACGCTCGTGTCGATGTTCATGCTGCTGAAGGGCCTGGCCCTCGGGCTGGCGGTGGCTGCACCAGTCGGGCCCATCGGCCTGCTGTGCATCCGCCGGACCCTGGCCAGCGGGCAGCTGGCTGGGCTGTGTTCGGGCCTTGGCGCTGCTACGGCTGATGCCTGCTATGGCGCGGTGGCAGCGTTTGGCTTGACGGCGATCAGCGGCTTCTTGCTCAATAGCCGCCTAGCATTTGGGCTAGTGGGTGGCGTGGTGTTGTTCTGGTTGGGTGTCAGAACGTTCCGCACGACGCCGGTAGCACCAGCGGCTGCGCCGCCACTCACGTCGGCGGGTGGCTTGCTGGGGCAGTATGGCAGCACGCTCGGCCTCACCCTCACGAACCCCTCTACTATCCTGAGCTTTATGGCCATGTTCGCTGGCGCCGGCTTGCACACGGCCGCCGTGAGCGACGCCGCGTTGCTGGTGGCCGGGGTGTTCCTGGGGTCGGCGCTGTGGTGGCTAGCGCTGAGCATCGTGGTGGGCGTCGTACGGGCGAATGTGGGTCCAGCCGTGCTGGTGTGGATCAACCGCGCCTCCGGCACGGCGCTCGCCCTGTTCGGTGTGTTCGCGCTGGTGAGCGCTGCCATGTAACCGGCAGCGCACTGCCGCGGGTCCACAGCCGCTGGGTAGCGTTTTCCGGCGCGCAATCGACGTCTTGTGGTGTCATGGTTCAATTCGCTGTGCGAGTCCTCCGTACACGAGCGCTGGGCGCCGCCACGCCGGCACTCGCATCGTTGTGGGGAAGCCAGTCATCGTAGGCACCCGTCTCACAGTTGAGTACATCATCAACCTGCTTGCTCACGGCGCAACGTTCGACGAGATACTTGAGGAGTATGTCGGGCTCACAGGGGACGACATCCGCGCCTGCCTCCTCTTTGCCGCCAAGTCGCTGGATGACACCAGTTTCATGCCGCTCGTTACAGAGCCTGCTTAGGTGCGCTTTCTTGTGGATGAGTCAACCGGACCAGCAGTAGCGAAGTGGCTGCGCGACGAGCATCACGACGTTTTTTCGGTCTTCCATCAAGCACGGGGTTCGTCGGACGATGCCATCCTTCAACGAGCGTGCGCAGACAACCGAATCCTCATCACGAATGATAAAGACTTCGGTGAAAAGTCTTCCGGGAGCGCCGTCCCCACCGCGGCATCATCGTGTTGCGCCTGGAAAATGAGCGAGCGGCTGTAAAAATAGCGGTGCTCCGCCGCCGCCTAGACAGGTATGGACAGCAACTGCACACCCACTTTGTGGTGGTTACAGAGACGCGCGTTCGCTTTGCACGCGAGTAGATTTCGACACTACTGGCGCTGCGCGTACACCACCGTGCGCTGCAGGTAGTTGTGCTGCTGCGCATCCCACGCGCCAGCACAGGTGATGAGGTTCAGGTTGGCGGTGGTCGCCGGACCGAACAGCCGCTCGTAGGGTGCGTCGTTATACGGGTAGCGGTCTTGCTCGTGTACGGTAAAGCTGAGCAGCGAGCCGTCGCTCATCACCACAAACAGCGCGTTGCCGCTGGTCAAGGAACCCAAGTGCCAGAACACGGCTGGCCCGGTGGTCGAGTCGAGGGGCCCCACCAGGGTCGCGTTGCCCAACTGCCCCGGCAGCGCGCCATATTCGTACCACCCCACGTCGCCCCAGCTTTGCGGGGCAGCCATCGAGCCATCGGCAGCGATGCCCACCACTTCTACCGGCGCATCCACGCCGATGGCCGGGATACGCAGCCGCACCGGCACGGGGACTTGTACTGGAGTGTGGTCTGCTGGAGCCGCCGCCACATCGGACACGGCAGGGGTAGGGGCTGCCAGTGCCGTTCCGGCCAGCGCCACGTGCGCTACTGGCGCTGGCCCTTGCTGCAGCGCTGCTTCGCGCCCCGGCTCAGTGGCCAGCGTCAACAGCGCCGCCACCGTATACACTGCCGCCGCTGCCGGAATGATGTACCGGTACAGCGGCCGCATTGTTCACCGCCAGATTTCCCGCGTTCCGCTTGCTGCCAAGCGCCGCATGCGCTGGCGCGCCCGATACGCCCGAATCACGCTTTGGCGGATGTAGCGTAACGACCGCGCAATACCAATAGACGAACTCTCCTCTGTGTAGCGCGTGGGGATGGGCACTTCCTCGATGCGCACCTGGTGTACCACCGCCTCGAGCAAGATC
This sequence comes from Chloroflexota bacterium, assembly GCA_025449435.1. The sequence goes on from JANWJO010000162.1 coordinate 2,525, forward strand.
TGGCTGTCGAACACGAAGTCGTTGGAATAGTCGTGGTAGGGTGCGAGCTCCAGAAACTTCCGGCTATAGGCCTTGAAGCCGCTGTGCATCTCGGTAAAGCGTGTCCCCAAAATCAGGTTCATGAGTAGCGTGGTGAGCCGGTTACCCACGTAGCGATACACTGGCATGCCGCCGGAACGCGGGTCGCCCCCATGCGCGAAGCGCGACCCGAAGGTGAAGTCCGCACGGCCGGCCACGATCGGGGCCACCAGCGCAGGCACCGCCGTCGGGTCGTATTGATAGTCAGGGTGGAGCAACACCACGATATCGGCGCCCAACCGCAGCGCCTCGTCGTAGCAGGTCTTCTGGTTGCCACCGTAGCCCAGATTCTTGGGGTGGACCCGCACGATGAGGCCGAGCCGGTGGGCCTCTTCTACCGTGTTGTCCGGGCTAGCATCATCGACGAGCAGGATAGCGTCGGCAGAGTTCGGGGGGAGTGCATTGACCGTTTTTTCCAGCGTGCGCGCGGCCCGGTAGGCGGGCATAGCCACCACGACACGCTGCCGCTTGGCAGTCTGGTCGTGCGGGCTCACTGGTTGGTCGCTGGAGGGGACTTCTCGCGGCGTCGGGCTCATGCGCTCGTCTTCCACTAGCTCGCTACACCAGGGTCCAGTGCCGACTGCTTCAGGTCGGCAAAGGTTACCCCCTCTAACCATAACGCAGGGATGCCGCACAGCACCGGCGGCGCGTACTGCGCGGCCCGCAAGCCGAGCGCGGCGAGTTGGGCCGGCGCGGCGCCGATGCCCAAAGCTCCGAGCAGCGCCACAATGGCGAGCTCGTAGGAGCCCGCGGCTGCCGGGCCTGCTGGAATAATCTGCACCAGGTTTAAGCCCGCCGTCACCAGCAACACCGCCGGCGCCGGCAGCGACAGGCCAAAGGCGTGCAACACAAAGCCGGTGTTGAGTGCATCCACCGACCACAGCAGCAGCGATTGGCCCAGGAGCACTACCAGCGCCTGGGGTCCCGGCACCGCGGCGAGCGCGGACCGCAGCAGGCCCTCTAGGCGGGCGACGAGTGGCTTCTGGCCCAGCCACGCCGGCAAGGGCAGGTGGCGCCAGTGGGCCATGACGAGCAGCACGACCAAGCCCAAGCCAAAGGCGGCTGCCCCCACCCGCGCCAGCCAGACGAGCCAGGGCGGCATCGCCATGAGTAGCAGGCTCAAGGTGAGAAATGCCACCAACGAAGCGCCATCGCACAACTTTTCCACCACGATGGTGGCCACTACGGCTGCCGGCTGCGCCTTGCTGGCACGCGACACGAAAATCACACGGGCCACTTCGCCAGCCCGGAACGGGAACACCGTGTTGGCGAGGTAGCCGATCAACTGCCAGCGCAGCAGGAGCAACACCGGCAGCTTGGCTACGGGTAACAGCAATGTGCGCCAGCGCAGCGCGTTGAGCAACAAGAAGACAACCAGCGTGAGCATGGCTGGGATCAGCCACAGGGGCTGCGCCTGCTGTAACGCTTGCCATAGTTGTTGAGGCCGCAACAGCCGCGCCAGCAAGAGGATGGACGCGATGCTAATGGCAAAGCCGGCGATGCGCACCAGATTCTTCACCGGCTGGCCATCCTGCCCGAACTCACGCCACCCATTCTCCGCTGGTGAACCACCACAACACGCTCCCTTGCAGGAGCAAGAAGATCACCAGCACCGCCTGGTTTACCCACTTGTTGTTGCCGAACCGCGCCAGCACCAAGAAGGCTGGAAATATCGTGATCATATAGCGCGAGGTCGAGGCCAGGGGAGATACATAGGAAATGTGGAACAGGGCAAACAGGACTTGCGACCACAGATACAGGGTGAGCGGCGGCCACAGGTATTTGATCGCGGCGATGCCCAGCGCCACCACGAGCACCACCGCCCCCAGGTTCAGCAGTTCGATGGCGTTGTGCTTGGCGATGACCGCCACACCACGCTGCACCACATCCCACGGCGCTAACCACACGATGCCCCAATCGCCATTGACGACGTTCATCGAGCGGGTTTCGCCCACGATGAAGCGGGCATACAGGCTAAACAGGACGTAGGCCAGGCCGGGCAACGCCGTGGCGAGCACATCGAGCCCTAGCTTGCGCCGCCCTCGCCACACTTCCCAGGCGTACCACAAGAACATCACCGGTGAGATGAGCGCTCCTTGCCAGCGCGTGAGGGTGGCGAAGAAGCCAAACGCCCCGGCCAGCCACCACCAGTTGAGGCGCAGGGCATAGAACACCAGCACGGTGGTCATCAGGAACAGCGCCTCGGTGAACGGCGCGAACAGGAAGAAGCCCACCGGGAAGGCCGCCATGTACAGCGCGGCGCGTTCACCAGTGCCAGCATCGCTATCGATCCTGGCCATCCGGCGCAAGAACACGAAGGCCACGATCACCGCGATGCCGTTGACCATGAGCGCCGACAGGCTGAAGTTGGGCACGAGCAGCATTACCAGCCGCGACAGGCCAGACATAAGCGGCGGGAAGTGTACGGTGTCGTTCCCCGGCACGTACCCGTGGATGGCGAGTTCCTGATACCACAGGGCATCCAGGTGCTCCCAAGGGGACAGCCAGGGATACAGCGGCGAAGTGGGCAGCGTTTGCAGGTTCTCCCAACTGCCGTGGAAGCGCGGGTTAATGTTGGGGTCGAGGAAGAGCCGCCACCAGCCGTACACCGAGAAGGCGATGCGCAGCAGGACAAACATGCCAACGCCAAAGATGATGACGTCGCGCCACAAGTCGCTGGTGGATTTAGGTGCTGGGGTGCTCGCCGGTGGCCTCGATGTTAGTGCAGCGGCAGCGATGGGCGCACTCCTTCCTGCACCTTGCGCACGATCTGCCCTGCCCCCGCTGGCTGCGCTCAAGCCACCCAGCATGTGTGTGCAGCGCTCGTATCGAAAGGCGACGTTCGCTCTAAAGCATACTAGGAGCGATCAACGCCGCGCTACCCGCGCACAAGCGGGGAACGGTGAGGATACCTAGCTCAGATGGCGAGTTGCCCCTGCACCTGCACGTGTACCGTTAGCGGTTCGCCGTACAACTCGCTCAACTGCGTGGCGATGGTGGCTTGAAGGCGGCGGGCCACCCAGCGCTGGTTGAGCACGGTAGGCGCTTGGAGTACCGCCGTGCCATCCTGCACCGCCACCAGGTGCACCGGCGCCAGCCACGCCTGATACGTGACCTCGCCCAACTGCTCGCGCAGCCGCTCTGAAGCGGTGGCCCACAGCGCCGCGAGCGGCACCCCCGTAGGTTCGTCCTCAGTTGGTTCCATAACACGTGCCATGGTTTGTAAAACTGTTGGTTGTACGGGTGTTAATTGTGAGGCGCTTTCGGTATCTAGGGCTGGCGTGAAAACGGAACTCCCCTGGTAGCTTGTTGAAACCGCCCCAGGGTACGTTTCGTTACTACCCTGGTGTGAATTGGTACCTAGGGGTGTGGGAGCCGTCGGGGCTTGCCCGCGGAACCGCAGTGCGAAGCTCGTGGGCAAGTTGCCCTTCTCTGGAGAGCTGCGCCGGCGGCAGATGATGATGCCTTTGCTCTCTAGGCCGTGAATGGCCGCAACAGCAGTTTTGCGGGCGAGGCCGGTGCCTTCATCCAGCACCGAGCCATCGCGGCGGCGGATGCCCCGGCAGATCTGGTCTAGGCTAATGGCGTCGCTGTCCTTCTTAAAGCCAAACGTGCGCCGCACGATATAGGCCAGCACCTTGAACTCGGCGCCGGTGAGGTGGGCCATGACCCGGTCGAGCAGCACGTCGGGAAAGATGGTGCCGTTGGGACTGTCTACGCCTTCGAAGTAGAAGCCGTCGTTTATGAGTTCCGCGTCGATTAGCACGTCGCCAGCGCTGGCAGCGACTTTGGCGGCAGCGTTGCTACGGGGCGTCATCGCGGCAGCGGCACTTTGCGCCAGCGGCGCACGGCCAGCGTGACGCACAACTGCAAGTCGCGCCGATCGTCATCGGACAGTTTGGCTTCCTGCCACAACTCGATGACCGCGCGCAATGCCGGGTCGAGCGGGCCGGCGCTGGCCATGGTGAGCAGGCGCAGCAGCGCTTGGCGGTCTTCCTCCGGGTGCGTCTCGCCCAAATAGCCAGCCATGCGGATGAGCGTTGGGTTAGCGAGGCCGGCCACGTCGTAGGCGGCTGGCGCGTAGCCGGCGGCGGCCACAAAGCGGTCGGTGTGCTCAGCATCCAAGCCAATGCCGGCTGCCAGCGACAGCACCTGGTCTCTGCCGGTGGGCTCGCGCTCGCCGGTCTCCATGCGGTTGATCGTGCCCGGGTTGATGTCCGTCGCCCGGCCCAGCGCGTTTTGCGACAGTTTGGCGGCCTCCCGCGACTGCTTGAGTAATGCGGCGAACTCGCTTCCCATGTTTTGCCCTTTTGCAATGTCTGCTGCGCAGCATACGCCAATCATTGCGGCCCGTCAATGCCCAGCGCCATTGACGCTGGGGAGCACTGCACAACCGCAACACCGTATGGCCTAGCCGCAATGGGTGTTGCGTAATCGCACAGGGTGGCTGGCGGACCAGGACGGCTGTTTGTACGTGTGCTACGCTCTGGCCTACTCGCTGCTAGGTGTGGAGCGTCGGTGGAAGGGGGGGAATCGGGCGGTCGCGCCACGCGTCGTTCGAGACTGTATATGGCATTGATGAGTCAAGAGCACGGCCACTTTTCGTTTTCGCCGACCAGTGTGGGGTCGCCGTTTTGCGCGGCTGTGGTGGCGGCGCCCGGCTATGCCGTGGTGCAC
>JANWJO010000163.1 GCA_025449435.1 Chloroflexota bacterium
GCGACTCCTGACTCGCAGACGACACACCGAAAGGTCGCTTGTGCTTTCGTTCCCTTGGCGTTCGTTGCTGAACTCCCCAAGCTCATGAGCGTCTGCTGCTCTTTTGATGGGTTGCCCGTGCGCACCACGAAGCGCACGGTGGGGGCGCCAGGCACGACCCCCCTGTCCTCCCCCCCAAGGGGGGGACGTTGCGCCGGAAGTGCGGTGCTCCCCTCTCTGGACGGAGAGGGGCGGGGGGTGAGGTCCGTAACCCTGGGGGCCGTGCGTACCACCACCGGCTCGACCCACGCCTGCTTGCAGGGCTTGGTGGAGAGCCACCACTTGCTGCTTAGCGGCATCTGCGCGCCACAGGCTGGGTTGGGGCAGCGCACCGTGCGCGCCCACAGCCAGGCGATCACCGTGGCTTCACCACCACCCGGCACCTGCACGGTGGGGTACAAGTGCCCGATGCGCCGCAGCGCTTCCTCGCGCATCCAGGCGCCGTAGTGGCGCACGTCGGCCGCCAAGCCCGTCGCCCCCGGCCAGGACACGTTGCTGCCCAGCTTGGCACGATCCTTAGGGTTCACCGGCGGCTGGCCAGCGAACTGGGGTGGGATCTCGATCAGCGCTTTGTTGATGAGCACAGCCACCGGGTTGAGGTCGCTGGCGTAAGCGCGCAAACCCAGCCGCTGCGCCTCCAGCGGGATGGATCCTCCTCCCGCGAACGGGTCGAGCACGGCCGGCGGGTTGCCCTCCGTACTGAGCCAGATCAACTCCCGCGCGGTGGCGAGCACCTCGGGTTTGTTGGTGTTCTCCCACTGCACCAGCCTGCCCACAAATGTGTGGAGTTGCTGGCGCAGCCGATCCGCCTGGCTCAGCGCTGCCCAGTCGCTCGGGATGGGATCGGGCTTGGGCAGCTCGCTCAGCCGCTGCAGGTAGGCAGCGGGTGCGCCGGGCTCGCCGGGATCATCCACCAGCGAGGCCAACAGCACGGCGCGGCACGCTGCTAGCGGCCGGCGCGCCCACCACAGGTGCAGCGTGGAAGGGTGGCCGTGGCGGATGCTCTTCTCTTTCGCCGCCGCAGTGTTGATGACATCCAGGGGTAACGACACCTCGATGAGCTTGCGGCGGTAGGTGGGGGACAAAGCATTTCTCCCTGGGGGCGCTGTGCCTGAGCGGCAGAGGCAGGGAGGCAAGTATACAGAGTGGGGAATGGAGGTGGGGGAAATTGGAGGGGAGCGACGACGGAGGTTGACCCCCCTGCCGTCCCCCCCAACGGGGGGACGTTGCGCCGGAAAGGTGTGGAGTGAACCCGAATCGGCCCAAGCTCGTCAAGGGGCAGATCATCGATCCTGAGAAGCTGGAGCTGGCGCGTGCCATGCGCCGCGCCATGACCCCAGCAGAAGCTACCTTGTGGCGCCAGTTGCGCCAGCACAGGCTGGCTGGTCATCTCTTCCGGCGGCAACAGATCGTCCTTGGTTTCATTGCTGACTTCTACTGCGAGCAGGCGAGCTTAGTGGTGGAGGTCGATGGAGGCGTACACATCGAGCACCGCGAAGAGGACGCTGCTCGCGACGAACTGTTCACCAGCCAGGGGCTGCGAGTCCTGCGCGTCACCAACGACGAGGTGCGCTATCGCCTGCCAGAAGTCCTCGCTCGCATCCTTGCCGCATGCCTCCCACCCACCGACTGAAGGTCCACCTCGCTACTCCCGGCGCAACGTCCCCCCCTTGGGGGGGACGGCAGGGGGTCCGTAACCCGGCAGCACGCAGGCCGCGCTCTCCCGGCGTAACGTCCCCCCGAGACGGGGGGACGACAGGGGGGTCGTCTCCCCCCTCACGAATACTGCAACTTGAACGTAATTTGCAGGGAGTCACCTGCACTCAACGGGATGCCCGTGAAGTCTGCCTTTTGATACAAGTTGCCGCCGGAAGACGCATCGAAGCGCCCAGCATTGGTCACCGTGGCCCCCCCGGCGGGCGCCGTAAACGTGCCGGCGCACTGGTCCGTATCGTTGGTCAAGGTGGTGGTCACCTGGCTACCGGCGCCGGCAACCCGCGCGTAGCCGCTCCAAGTGCCGGTGGTGAACTCGGTAAACAGCGTGGTATCGCCCACGGCGCTCGTGCCAGCACCCGAGCCGATGCCGATGTACTGCGGTTTCGCTGAGGTTGCGCCACTGCACAAGCCGCTGGTGATCGCCTTGCCGGTCGTGTTATAGACGCTCGCCACGGCCTACCACCTCCTTCACTTTGCTCGTCACTGCTTTCACCGCGCGTTGAGCGCCGCATCGGGTACCCCTTGGGTGCTTGGAGTCGGCGATGACGCCCAACTCCTCGACACGCCCATCAGCCCGGACGATCCTGGCCTCCACGGTCAGGCGCTTGATCTGGCCCCGCGCTGCTGGCATCATCCCCCTCCTACTGCTGCGCCGCACGACGGCAAAGGCACATGGGAACAAGCAAAGGCATGCCCGCGGAATGATCTACTGGGTCAGAGCCGTGAACGGGTCAAACAGGCTGCTGCGCTACCGCCGTCTGCACGCTGGCGAAGTGCGCGCGCACGTGCTGGATCAACACGCGGGCAATGACCCGCTCGGTACTCAGGGGGAAGCCGGGTTGCACCTTCGCCAGGTCGGCGTCGGTGAACGCTTCCACCACTGCGCTCACGTGCGCGCCGTTTTCGCGCAGGAGCGCGAGCACCTCATCCCTACTGGCATCTGCGAACGTGGCTGCGTGTTCCAGATTGGCCTGGTTTCCCTGATCTCTGGTGAGCGTCACGACACGCGGCAATGGCAAATCGTGCGCAATCGCCTCGATGAGCTTGGCAATCTCGGCGTGCCCCACTGCGATATGGTGGGCCGTCGCCGCGACCGTCCAGCCCTCGTCGCTGGTGTGTGCCTGCCACTGCGCTGCGGAATAGCCAGCAATCGCCTCGATCACTGCGTCGTTGAGCGTGCGGAATTCAGCGGCGAACTCCTGCGCCCGCGCGCTGACTCGCTCATCCTGCGGCATTGCCCAACGCGCTCCCAGCTGTCCCCAAGGTGCTATCCAGTGCAGTCGCTCATACTGTAGCGCGCCGCTTCCGCTCTGCTGCCCACATCTCATACCGTGCCCGTAATTCGGCCACGTCTGCACCCACAAAAGGCCGCCGCCGGATGTGGAACATGGGCGCCTGCCGGGCGGCACGTTCGCCAAAGCTGGCCATCTCATCTGGCAATGTAATAATCCCCCCACGCGGCTGGAAGGTCCGGCCATCCGGCGCTTCCAACCCAGCGTGTGGGTCATCAGTCGTTAGTTCCACCAACGTACTCCTTGTCGAGCACGGTAGCGCGTGCCGGCAGCGACCACCCCAGCGCAACCGGCACGTCACCACCTTCTCCTTACTGGTTGTTGATGCCGGTCAACGCCCCCTGGATCAACGGCAAGTACAGCTTCAAGGTCCCGTACAACCGCACTTCCATCTGCCAGAACGGGCTCGCCTGCGTCGGTGGATAGTCGATCTCGATGTAGTCCTGCGGCAAGTCCAGCGCCCACACGCTGCCGATGTTGCTCGGCACATACCAGCTCGGCAGCTTGCTGGACAGCGCGAGCAGCGTCCCCTGCGGCAGGTACGGGTGCACGTTGATCGGCAGTTCCGAACCGGTCACCGCGTTGGTAAACCGCGATACCCGGAAGCCCGCCGTGGCGTTGTTCGGCTCTCCCGGCATCACGAAGTACGGCGTCCCCGCACCCAGCGTGATGTTGGTCAGCTTCACCGATTCCTGCGCGTTGCACCAAATGCCATCCGGGTCGGCCCGCGCGGCATTCCACAGGTTCTGCAACAATGTGCCAATGGCGGCGCTGGTGAGCGTGCCGTTGAGCGCCATGAGCGTCGCGCCCGACCCGCCGAACATCTGCGCGAGCAACCCGTTGTAAGCGAGGCTATTGGCGCTCGCATCGCTGGCTGGCGGGTTGGCCCCGCTGGAGGCTGCGCTGGTCACGACGAGCGCCTGGCCGTTGGTGATCCACGACAAGCCATTGAGCGTCGCGCTGGACAACGCCGTGGCCACGTTGGCGGCTGCCACCAGGTAGTAGGTTCCACCGGATGACGTGCTCATGTACAGGCGGTAGCCCAGCACGGGCTGGCCGCTAGGCGCCACCGGCGTCACCGTGATGCTATTGGTGGTGCCCGCCCCCGTCGTCACGGTCGCCGGCGACGCACTCGGCAAGCTCTCGCCCATCCCGGTGATCACGGTCTGCTTGAAATAGTAGGCAGTCGTGGCTGGCAGCGCCCCGCCGGTGGTCGCGGTGGTTGGTGTGGCCAGGTTGGGCGCCGCGCCAACGGCGCCTGGCGCCTGCTGGCTGGCGGCGGCCGAGCTATTCTGGCCAAACAGGATGCTTTGCTCTTCCTGGATCATCATGGCGCGCAGCAAGTTGGTCACGGCCAGGCTCTTCAAGTCCTCGAAGCCCATACCCGCCCACTGGCTCTCGAAGGTCACCTTGTCGCCCAGCGCCATGCTCTTGTACACCGCGATGATGTCGGACGTGGCCGTGAGTACGGTACTCGCCGCCGACCCTTCGGCCACCCAGCCGTTGAGGTTCGCGGTGTTCAAACCCGTCACCGCCTTGTACTCGACCTGCTTCCCCTTGCCGGTCTGGCGGGCGGTTACGTTGCGCAGCGGCGTGAGCTGCGGAAACATCACCTTCGCAGGCGCTTCCAGGTTGTAGGCTTGGAAGCCGCTGGCAACGTTCCAGTCCTTCTGGATGTCGGGGGCGAGCAAGCCCGTCCTGGTCGCTAACCCCTGCTTGAAGGCATCCAGCGTCGCCTGGATCTCCTGGCTAAATGCCGGCATAGAATGCTCCCTCCTCAGGTCTCTGGTGGTTACTGGCCTATCGTCGTCGCGCGCACCATCTGGAGAGCGATTTCCAAGCGTTGCGCCTCGGTCAAGTTCGGCGCGCTGGCAGTGAGTTGATCCAGGGCCAGCGCCACCTGGCGATCCGGCGTGCCGCCGATCCCCTTCTCCACCGCAAACACCGCACCCTTTACCGGCGCCGCCAGGCGCTTGACAGCCTCCAGATCAGTGCGTAGTTGCGCAAGGCTGGCCTTGGTCTCGGCGAGTTCGGCGGTGTGGGCCGTCAGGTCGGGCGCCACGCTCTTGGTGAGGTCGGTCATCGTGGCGAGCTGCGCCGCCAGTGCACGCGCCACCTCGGCTGCGATGAGTTGCTCCAGTTCGGCGCGGCTGCTGATTCCCCACGATTCTGGGGGTGTGGCTGGCACGGCCGGTGCCGCTTGCTCAGGTTCCCAGGTGCCATCGCCGGCCGCTTTCACCAGCACAAAACGCGCTGCGTCGTTGGCCGGACGGTCGACCACGCTGACCTCGAGGAGCTGGCCGCCCACAATGCGCCCGCGCGGCGCGGCAGCGTCGGCCACGATTACCGGATTCTTGATGCCCACCGAGAAGCCGGTATACACCCCTGCTTCCACCTTACGCCAGGCGTCGTCATCCACGATGCGGGCCGACAGGTAGGGACCGGGCTGCGCTGCAAGGTCCACACGGTCGGCCTTTCCCACCGCCCGCAGGGGGTTGTGCTGCTCCCGGCTGTTGCCGTCGCTCGATAGCCACGGTGGCAGCGCCTGGTGCTGCCACACCGGGTCGACGATCTGGCCGTTCACATCCGTAGCGGCGCTGGAGATGTAGCCCTCGACGACGCGCTGAGCGGCATCGCGCTTCTCGATGGCGCCGTACAGGTAGCACACCTCCGGTGCACCACCTGGCAGGATTGGTTCGGCTGGCTGGGTTTGTGTATCCACAGTTGTCATACCTTTCTGTAGGAAACCTCACCCTCGTCGCCCAATGGGCGCGGCGAAGGCCCCCGCCAGGGGGGACAAGGTGCCCTTTGGGCGCGGGGGTGAGGTCCGTTCCCGCTGGGGAACAGCTAGTGATCCGCAGACCCCAACAACGCTAACCAGCGTGCTCCGGTGGTCTTCAGCCAGCGGCGTGCTTCACGCGGGTCGCTCACGGTGCCCGGCACACCCATAAGCGCGTCGTGCAACGCCTGCGCGATCATGGCTGCTGCCAGCGCTGCCTCGCCACGCCCGGTCTGGTCGGCGATGCGCTGGATCTCGCACAGCCGCGCCGAGATGCCGCTTCGACTCATGGGTCACCACTATCTGTTGATGCCAGGTGGGGAGGCGTGGCCGCGACGCTCGGTTCCAGCGCCGCTGCGCCGAGCTGCGTGCCGCGCACCAGGTCGGGCTCGAACAGCACCCGTCCACCTACTACAAACAGCCGTCCGATCCCCGGTGGCTCGCCCCCTTCCTCTTCCACCGCCTGATCGATGCTCAGCGTGCCATTGCGAATGGCAAAATCGCGCGCCTGCATGGCTTGCAACTGCTCTTCGGTGTCGCCGGTGAGCGTCAAAGTGGCTTGCAGGTCGGGGGCACCCAGGTCGTGCCAGATGATGGGATTGAACACTTCATCGCACAGCCAGCGCACCAGCGGCTGTAACGCCTTGCGCCGCAAGATCGTGCTCTGCTCCTCGGCGATCCCCTTGCCGCCGAGCGACCCGTGCACCGGCTCGAAGCCAAGCTCCAGGGGCGAGAGGTCGAACGCTGCGCAGGTGACCGACATCAGCCAGCGGGCGAACGAGGCGTCAAACGTGAACGGCTTCAGCAGTTCAAACTTAAAACCTTCAGGCACGAAGTGCAGCTTGTGCAGCGCCCGCGAATCGCCCGCCAGCAAGCGGTCCCAGTACTCGTTGAATTCTGCCATCTGCGCAGCGGTCCACTCCGCCGGCGCGGTGGCGACACCCTCCGGCAACGTCCCATCGGTGAAGAAGTCGGTGGTGAACCGCTGGAAACGCAGCGCCAAATTAATGTGGGTGAGGAACTGCTCCACCGGGGAGAAGCCATAGGGACTGTGTACGCGCACGTTCTTGGGCGCGTACAACAGTTCCTCGGCGTCGAACGACTCGCGCGGCACCCCATACAGGTATTGCTGATAAGCCGGGTCTGGTGGCAGCGGGCGCTCGCCGCGTTCATCCAGCAGCGGCTTGATGGTGGCGCCATCGAGCAGACGTAGCGCATATAACGAGCCATCTAGCCGCCGCCACTTCCAGATGGATACTGCATCGATCACGAAATAGTCTTCGAGCAGCATGCGCAACCAGGCGTGTAGGCTGTGCCGGCGGTCGGGAAAGGCGAAGAATTCCCGCAGCTCCGCAATCTTGGCCTGCTGCTCCTTGACCACCACGCGGGCCCGGCGCACGTCGGTATCCCGCGCAATGATGTCAAAGCGCATCGCGCATAGTTCGTCCTTGCGCACTTCGATGGCTTTGCGGACCAGGTCGTAGGTGTTCGCCAGCCGGCGCAGCGTGTCCAAATCCAGCGGCCGGCTTTCGCCGGGTCCGCTCGGCAAGTTCCAGCCCGGCCGGTATTGGTAGCTACGCGGCTGCGCGCCGGCGCCAGTATCGAGTGGCTGCGGCGTGGCTGGCAGACCAGGGCCAAACTGGCTGGTGCTCAACTGGCCAGCGGAGCGCTGCTCTTCACGCCGGACACGCCGGCCGCGCAATGCATTCCAGATCATGGCGTCGCCTGTTCCACAAAGGACACACGCCCACAGCGCAACAATCGTGGTGCTGGTGGGGCAGTTTGGGCAGCGTGGGGCTGCCGTCACACTATACGTGAACCAACAGGGCCAAACTGCCCGAGATGCTCACGATGCACGGTGAGCTAGCGGTGGTATCTGCTCCCCTCTCCGGACGGAGAGGGGAGCAGGCACGACCCCCCTGTCGTCCCCCCGGTGGGGGGGACATTGCGCCGAAATCATGGCGCTTTTCGCACCTCGCACCTGCTCCCCACCCGCTTGAGGGGAGGGGTTGGGGGTGAGGTTTAGTGCTTCCCCTGCCCTGCCCACAGCAGCCCGCGCCGCAGCAATGTGCGCGCCTCCGGGATGTCGAACACCGACGCCTGGTGACCCAAGCTCTCGTAAAACACCCGCCCCTGACCGTAGCGCTTCGTCCACACGACCGGCATCACCAGGCCGCCGTCGCGGTCAGCGTCCACCGCTTGCTGTGCGGCCTCATCGAACGGGTCGCCACTGGCCGCGCCGTGGGCAAAGTGCGTCGTGGCTAATACGCGCACCGCCGGATCGACGTGCATGTAGTACTGCTCGGAGGTCACCCAGAAGTCAGCCAACCCCGCCGTTATAGGGCTGGCTTCCGGGCCGATGCGCACCCGATAGCGCACAGTAGCGTTGCCTGGATGTGCCACCCACTGGCCGCCGGTCATATATTGGTATTCGGTGGCCTGCCGGAAGGCATCGCCCATGCCGCCGTGCCAGCCACCCAACCCCACACCCGCGTGCACCGCCGCCAGCAACGGCGTGAGCTGGTCGCGCTCGATAGAACCCATCGTCCACATCGGCACAATGAGGTCCAGCGTCTTGAGCATATCGCCATCCTTGAAGGCGTCGAGCGTATCCGCGAGCGTCACCTCCACGCCTTCGGCCCGCAACTCCTGAGCAGCAATCTGAGCCGTCTGCACCGGCTCGTGGCCCAGCCACCCACCAAACACAATCAGCGCTTTCACCAGCGTCACCTCCTTCGTACCTGCCATATTCTAGAGTGTGGCCACCCGTCGTATTTACTTCCTTCCCCGGGAGATCGGGGCGAGGTTGGGGGAGGGGGGCTATTCCATTGCCACCCTCGCCCGCACCTTGTACCCTCCCCAGCAACGTCACGCCACAAAGGAGTTGCGCCCGTGCTCAGCGAACCAGCCCTCCTCGCCGCCATGCGCAGCGAGCAACCGCTCGACGACCTGTGTCTGGCCCTCGGCCTCACTCCTGAAGAGTTCCGGCTCGAACGCGATCAGTTGCTGCGCCGCCGCCTGCCTCCCGCCACCGCCCATTTGCGCACCGGCGTCAGCGGCCACACCGAAGTGCTGCGCGACGCCAGCGGCATCCCCCACATCTCCGCCGGCTCGACCAGCGACCTGTATTTTGGCCTCGGCTTCGCTATGGCGCAGGACCGCCTGTGGCAGATGGATCGCTTCCGCCGTCGCGCGCTCGGCCGCCAAGCCGAGGTGATGGGTGAACACTATGTCAAATCCGACCTTATCCACCGGCTGGTGGGCATCGACAAGGTGAGCGCCGCGGAGGTGCGCAACCTCGACGAACACACCGCCACCGTCCTGGCAGCGTTCGTGGCCGGCATCAACTACCAGATCGAGACCGCCAGCCACGCCCTGCCCATCGAGTTCGCCCTGCTCGACTATGCCCCTGAGCCCTTCAGCGTGCGCGATGTCATCGCCATCCTGCGCGGCATGTGGTGGTCGCTCAACGGCCGCCTGGAAAACTTGGTGGTGGCCGAAGCCGCTCGCTTGCTTCCCAGCGACACACTGCGCACCGCCTTCCTCACGCCCGAAGCCCCCGAAGTGCGCATCGTGCCGCCCGGCTCCCCTTACCCACCATCCACCCTCGCTCCCACGCCGCTGCAAGCCGCGCTGGCTGGCATGGGCGACGGCACCGGCAGCAACAACTGGGCCATTTCGCCGGGCCACGCCGGCGCAAAACACGCCATGCTGTGCGGCGACCCGCATCAGCCCTTCTGGCTCCCATCCTCCTGGTACGAGTACGCGCTGCACGGCCCTGAAGAGACCGTAGCGGGAGCGGCGCATCCCGGCGTGCCGGGCCTGTGGTGGGGAGTCAACGGCAGCATCGCCTGGGCGCTCACCAATAACGCGGCCTCCGCCCGCGACCTGTATGTCGAAACCATCGACCCCCATCAGCCGGCGCACTACCTCGACGGCGGTGTCTCGAAGCCGTTCCACGACGAGCAGGTCCAGATCGCCGTGCGCGGCGGCGCCACCCAAACCCACCTGCGGCGCAGCACCGTGCGCGGACCCATCATGAATGCCGCCTTACCGACGCTCGAAGCCGGCGGTGATCCGCCGCTGAGCCTGCGCTGGGTGGGCATGGAACACCTGGACGACTGCAAGGCACTGCTCGCCATCGGTCGCGCGCGCAGCTGGCACGCCTTCCGCGACGCCCTGCGCGACTGGTCGGTAGCCGTGTTCAACTTCGTGTATGCCGACCACCAGGGCAACATCGGCTACCAGAACGCCGGTCGGGTACCCCTGCGCGGCCGCGTAAAGGCCGGCTTCCGCGATGCCGCCAACCCGGACGATTGCTGGCAGGGCTACGTGCCCTTCGAAGCAATGCCCAGCGAGTTCAACCCGCCGCGCGGCTACGTGGCCAGCGCCAATAACCGCGTGGTGCCCGACGATTACCCCTACCCGCTACACGGCGCCTGGGGCGCCGGACATCGCCAGGTACGCCTCAACCAGGAACTCCAGGAAGCCAAGCCGCGCTCCCACCGCGACATGTTCAAGCTCCAGCAAGACACCAAGAGCACCCGTGCCGAGCGCCTAGTGCCCCATATCCTGCGCCATCTCGCGGGCAGCACCAGCAGCGAGGCAGCCCTGTTGCGCGACACCTTGCAAGGCTGGGACTTCCACTACGCCGGCCACAGCACGGCGCCAGCCATGTTCGATGCGTTTGTCCACCAGTGGCAGCAACGTGTCGCGGCAGCACGCTTCCCCGAGCGACTGCTGCCCCTGTTGCGGGCCTCCGGTGGCTCGGCGTTCACTGCGCTGGAAAACGAGGCGCTGGGCTGGTTCGACGGGCCGATTGCTCCTCAGGTCGAAGCGGCCGCCGGTGCTGCTATCACCACGCTCCAAGCGCAGTTCGGCGACAACCCGGAAGGGTGGACCTGGCACAACCTCCATCAGGCCTACTGGCGCCACCCCTTGACCACCCCTGCCGTCAGCGACGCGTTTGACCTCGGCCCCTTGCCGGTGAATGGCAGCGTGGACACGGTCGGTAACACAGGTACCGGCCCGATGCCCTACGGCGCAGTGAGCGGCGCGGAATATCGCATCGTCACCGACTTCGCCAACCCCAACTTCTTCTGGGCAGTGCAATGCACCGGCAACTCTGGCCAGCCCGGCAGCCCGCACTACGGCGACCAGTTCCCGCAGTGGGCCGCTGGTCAGTACCACCACGTGTACCGTCACCGCGCCGACGCCGCCGCCGACGCCGCCGGCCTCACCATCCTGTCGCCCGAGGAGTAGGAATAGCCCGAAACCTCACCCCCGTCCTCTCTCCTAAAGTGAGAGGGGTGTCCATGCGTGTGATCGAAGGAGACGTCGATAACCATCGTGGAAGCGGCACCCGAAGCGCTGGCTTGGTAGCCACGGTGTACAGTCCTGAGCCACCTTCAATTGGCATCAGTGGCACCCCACTCTCGCTTGCTCATGCGCGTACTCGCATCCCTTCCTCCGATCTCCGGGGGCGGAGAGCGGGCACGCGGCAGTCGTTCCCTTCTCCAGCTTGCTGGAGCGGGTGCACGCCCCGGGTGCCCTTTGGGCGAGCACCCGGCGATGGGGGTGGGGCCGTGCCCAGTGCCTGCTTCGACCACAGGCATGGACATCCCTCCCACTATAGTGAAGGGGCTGGGGGTGAGGTTCCTGTGAATCATGGCTAGCACAGCAGCAGCGGTCCCGTCGCCCAGCCTGTGGCGCAATAGCGGCTTTATGCGCCTGTGGGTTGCCCAGATCGTGTCGAGCGCCGGCAGCAGGGTCACCGGCCTAGCGTTGCCGCTCACGGCCGTCCTCCTGCTCCAGGCGACGCCTGCTCAAATGGCCGTCCTGGGCGTCGCGGCGCAGCTGCCCAACTTCCTGTTCGGCCTGTTTGCTGGGGTGTGGGTGGATCGCCGCCGCCGCCGTCCGGTGCTGGTTGGCAGTGACCTCGCCCGAGCCCTCTTGCTCGCCACCATTCCCGCTGCCGCGCTGTTCGGGCATATCTCGTTCGTGCAGCTCTGGCTGGTTGCCTTCGCCGTCGCTGCCCTCAGCATGACCTTCCAGCTTGCTTCCGTGGCCATTCTGCCGTCGCTCGTGCCCCACGATCAACTAGTAGAAGCCAATAGCCGCCTGTCCACCAGTGACGCTGTGCTATCCATCGCCGGACCTGGCCTCGCCGGTGGACTCATCCAGCTCACCAGCGCGCCAAAAGCGATTCTTGCCGACGCGGCGTCCTACCTCCTTTCGGCGCTTGCCCTGTTCGGCATCGGCTCAAACGAGCGCATCGCCGCCAGCGCGACGCCCCGGCAAACCGTCTGGGCGGACATTGTGGAGGGTGTGCACGCACTCCAGCAGACGCCCACCTTGCGGGCTCTCACCGTCTTCCTGGCCGTAGGCATGATCGGCTGGGCGGCGCAGGGCGCGGTATCGCTCATCTTCCTGGTGCGCAACCTCGGGTTCTCACCCGCCACCCTCGGCCTCATCGGCGCCTGCGACGGCGTGGCAGCCTTGACGGCCTCAGCATCTATTGGGCGGATCACACACCGGATCGGCATCGGCCAGACGGTCATCCTGGGCAGTGCACTCGGCATCGTGACCGATCTGCTGCTGCCGCTGGCGGCGTTCGTATCGGGGCAGGTGTCGTTGCCGGTCATTATCGTCGCCAAGATGGTCGCAGGAGTCAGTGTGGTGTGCACCACAGTGCCCGCCTTGAGCTTGCGCCAGGCCGTGACGCCGCCTCACCTGCTCGCCAGGGTCACAGCAACCCGCCGCTTCGTCATCTTCGCCGCCGCCCTCGCTGGCTCAGCCGCCGGGGGCTACCTGGGTACGGTCTTCGGCATCGTGCCGGTGCTGTTCGCCGCACTGCCCTTTTCGCTCGCTGCGACACTCACACTGGTGTTCTCCGACGTCCGCCATACCCGTACGATCCGAGCATGATGGGCGGACCCACGACCCCCCTTAATGTCCCCCCTTGGCAGGGGGACGGGCCACTTGCAGGGGGGCTCGCTCCGTCCAACAGGCACGACCATCTGGCTGGACGAAGGCCGCGTATCTCCAGCAGCCCGTCCCCCCGCCAGGGGGGGACTACAGGGGGGTTGTGCCTGATCCACTCCGCCATTGCAAAGCTCGCTTGACACCATCCCACCGATTAACCAACAGCATCAAGCTGGGGTTCGTCATCGGGGGTGGAGGCCCTCACCTGCGGTAGCATGCCTTTCGTCTGGTAGCAGCAACCATCAGTTTGGACGCACGCATGACGGTTCCGCAGGACCTTCCGATCCTCCCGTTTGCTTCCCGCAGCGAATGGGAAGCGTGGATGGCCAGTGAGCACGCCAGCGCACGCGGCGTCTGGCTCAAGCTTGCCAAGAAAGCTTCAGGCATCAGCACCGTCATCTACGCGGAAGCCCTGGAGGTAGCGCTCTGCTACGGCTGGATCGACGGTCAAGTGCTGCGCTTTGACCAGGACTACTATCTACAGCGGTTCACGCCGCGCCGGCCGAGGAGCAACTGGTCGAAAATAAACTGTGCGAGCGTTGAGGCGCTAATTGCCCAGGGTGCCATGCAGCCTGCTGGCTTGCGTGAGGTGCAACGAGCCAAGGAAGATGGCCGCTGGGCAGCGGCCTATGATGCGCCGAGTTCCGCCGCCGTTCCCGACGACCTCCAGGAAGCGCTGGACCAGCACCCTGCCGCGCAGGCGTTCTTTGCCACACTCAGCCGGCAGAACCGGTTCGCCATCCTGTATCGCATCCAGGATGCCAAGAAGCCCGAGACGCGCGCCCGCCGCATCGCGACCTTCGTGGCCATGCTCAGCGAGCAGAAAAAGATCTATCCATAGCTGCCCGTTTCCGGCGGCCGCTGGGCGGCGTCGCGCCTGCTCCCTTCTCCACGAGCGGGTGCCCTTTGGGCGTTGGGTTGGGGATGAGGTCAAACCTCTTCCCAGCGCTCGCTCGTCCACGAGCGCTCGATGGCCGCCAGCACCCGTGCCACCGCCGCCGCCTGCTCTAAGCCTGGCTCGCCCTGCTTGCCCGTTGCCACCGACTGTAAGAACTGCGCGGCCTCGATCACCTTCAGGTCTTCATAGCCCAAGCCTATCCCCGGGCCGGGCACGAACCGGCTGTGAAACGGGTGTTCCGGCCCGCTGTTGACACGTGTGTACCCACCGGCGCCGCCCAGCCGCGCTGGTCGCAGCAC
>JANWJO010000164.1 GCA_025449435.1 Chloroflexota bacterium
GCCGCCGCGCCCTTCATGCGGCCGGGGCGTACAGTTGGTAGCCGGCACCTCGAATGGTGCGGAACAAGCGCGGCTCCTGTTCGTCGTTGAGCTTGCGGCGCAAGGTGCGGATGTAGACATCCACCACGTTGGACATGGCGGAGAAATCGTAATCCCACACGTGTTCGGCGATCTGGGAGCGGGAGAGCACGCGGTTAGGGTTGCGCAGGAAGTATTCGAGCACGGCGTACTCTTTGCTGGCGAGATCGATGATGCGCTGGCCGCGGCGGACCTCGCGGGTGACCGGGTCGAGCGAGACGTCGGCCACCTTGAGCACCGGCTCTTTCACCGTGGCGTCGCGGCGCAACAGCGCGCGCAGCCGGGCGAGCATTTCGCGGAAGGCGAAGGGCTTGGCCAGGTAGTCGTCGGCGCCGCTATCCAGGCCAGCCACGCGGTCGTTAACGGTGTCGCGGGCGGTGAGCATCAGGATGGGGACGTGAATGTGCTTAGCCCGCAACTGGCGGCACACCGAGTAGCCATCGAGCCGGGGGAGCATGACGTCGAGAACCATCACATCGTAAGGCTCGGTTTCGGCCAGCCGCAGGGCCTCGACGCCGTCGTAGGCCACGTCGACGGCATAGCCTTCTTCTTGCAAGCCCTGGCGCAACACCATGGCTAAGCGGTGCTCATCTTCCACAACGAGTATTCTCATGACCTGCCTACCCCTAGCTGACGCTCCCCAGTGGTGCGCGGGCACGCCGCCGTGCCCACCGGGCGAAAGCTACCCGTAATCCATGAACCACACATTAATTTACCGTCCGGCGCGGGTGAGTGCGACGCGCGGATGCCGTGACATTCACCGCCCGCTCATTCCGGCAGGGTAGCGTCAGGAGTCACGCCACCATTGCACTGGCGGTGACTTGAGGGGTTGCTATCCAATGGTCGAGCCACGCGAGCTCGCGACATCGTTGCGGCCAGCCGCACACTGGCCGGTTGCTACTGGTTTACTCGTAGCGCTAGAGCGCGTCAGCGGGCTGTGGGGCGGGGTGCGCAGGCGCCTGCTGCTGGCTGCACTGGCGGTGGCCGTGGTGCTGACAGCGCTGGCGCTGGCCCTGTACGAGGGCGACGTACCGGAGCTGGCCGGCGATATGGTGGAGGCGCTGCCCAAGCTGAGCCCCCTGGCGCCGTTCTTCTTGCTGTTTATCGAAGAAGCGGGCGTGCCCATCTTGATGCCGGGCGATGTGCTGATCATGTACGTGGCGCACCACCTGCCCGACTCGGCGGGGTGGTGGGCGGCTGCCTGGGTGGGGTTTACGCTGTGCTCGACGGCCGGGGCGAGTGTGCTGTATTTCATCGCGCGGCGGTGGGGGCGACCATTGGTAGCTGGCCCGCTGGGCAAGGTGTTGCACCTGACGCCCGAACGGCTGGCGCGGGCGGAGCAGTGGTTCGTGCGTTGGGGGCCGTGGACCGTGGTGTTCGGCCGGCACATCTTTGGCTTTCGGGTGCCGGTGACGGTGGCGGCGGGCTTGTTTGGCGTGCGTTTCGAGGTGTTTGTGGCCAGCGTGGCGGCATCGGCGGTGGTGTGGGTGGGCTTCTTCTTACTGGTGGGCGCGACGCTTGGCGAGCCGGTGGCACGCTTTTTGGAGGCGCATCGCGGGCTCACGGTAGCGCTGCCGCTGGCAATGGTGGTGGTCGTAGTGATGGTAGTCGGGCGGCGGTTGGTGTGGAGGTAGTCGCACCCCACCCCCATCCGCACCGGGTGCTCGCCCAAAGGGCACCAGTCCGTCCCTTGGCAGGGGGACTGGCTGCCGGCAGTATGGGTGGCGAAGTTCCGTCGTGGACACTCCCCTCCCCGGACGGGGAGGGGCGGGGGGTGAGGTCGGATCCGCGCGCTACGGGTGGAGGAAGAAGGCAGCGGCCAGGATGATGTAGACGGCGAGGAGTTGGGCGCCTTCCAGCCAGGTGCTTTCGCCGTCGAAGATAAGCAGGTTGACCAGGCCGACGGCCACGACGATGGCGGCCACCTCGAAACTGTTGAACAGCAGGTCGAGCGGGTGGCCGGTGACCAGGCCGTATAGCACGAGCAACGGCGCCACGAACAGCGCAATCTGGGTGGCGCTGCCTAGCGCAATGGCCAGCGACAGGTTGATGTGCTGATTCTTGGCCATGCTGACGGCGCTGGCGTGTTCGGCAGCGTTGCCGACCAGCGCGATGACGATGACGCCGATGAACATCTCGGTCCAGCCCAAGGTCTTGGTGACGCCGGTGACGCCTGCGACTAGCCACTCGGAGAGCACGGCCACGACGACGGTGGCGGCCACGAGCACGACCATGGCGAGCCACATGGGCCAGTGGATCTGGACGGCAGGTGTTTCGGTGTGGGCAATGGGTGTGGCGTGGGTGCGCAGCGTGAAGATGAGCCCGGCTGCGTAGGAGGCCAGCAGCACCAGCGCGGTAACCACGCTGAACACCAGGATGACCGTGGTCGACACCGGCGCGGTGGCGGCAAGCACGGCAGGGATGAGCATCGCCCCAGCGGCGAGCACGAGCTGGGCGCCCGCTGCGCCAGCGAGGATGCGGTTGAAGTGCTGGCTTTGCCGGCCGATACCACCAACCAGGAAGGCTGTGCCCAGCACCGCTAGCGCGTTGCCAAGTATGGAACCCACCAGGGAGGCTTTGACCACCTCGTACAAGCCGGCGTTGAGCGCGACGCCAGCGATGATGAGTTCGGCAGCGTTGCCGAACGTGGCGTTGAGCAGCCCACCCAGCGCCACGCCGAGGCGGCTAGCGAGCGACTCGGTGGCTTCGGAGATGAAGCGGGCCAGCGGGATGATGGCAGCCGCGCTGGTAAAGAAGATCCACACCGGGCCGAGGTCGAGTTGTACGGCGAGCACGAGCAGGGGTATGCCGGCGAGCAGCACATTGAGCGGGTGGATGAGTAGGGGCTTGAGTATGGCTGCCATGCGGCTATTTCTTGCTGTGTGGCGCGTGCCGACCCCCCAGGCGACTCACGGTATCACACCAGCGGTGAGAAGAGGATGAACGACCCTACGGACCTCCCCCCAGCGCCGGGTCGTGCCACTACGGCGCGGGGTACTATGGCGCGTGATTAAGTATTTGGGGTCGAAGCGCCTGCTGATTCCCCATATCTCCGCGATCGTCGAGGCGATCGGCAGCATCCGGCGGGTGTGCGACCTGTTTGCAGGTACAACGCGGGTGGGGCAAGCACTCACGGCGCGCGGTTACGACGTGGTGAGCAACGACCTGGCCACCTATAGCGAAGTGTTTGGCCGGACGTTCATCGAGACCGACGCGCGCACGATCAACCACGAGCGGCTGGTAGGGCTGCTGGCGGAGTTGCAAGCGCTGCCGCCCCAGCCCGGCTATATCACCCGCACCTTCTGCGAGGCGGCGCGCTACTTTCAGCCCCACAACGGCGCCGCCATCGATGCGATCCGCGCCGGCATCGACACTCTTGCCCCAGCGGAGCCGGAGCGCTCCATCGCACTCACCAGCCTGCTGCTGGCGGCCGACCGCGTGGACTCGACCACTGGGTTGCAGATGGCCTACCTCAAGGCGTGGGCGCCGCGGTCGTTCCAGCGCCTGGAGCTGCGCATGCCCGCCCTGCTCCCAGGCCCTGGCCAGGTGCTGCGCCAGGATGCCAATACGCTGGCGCGCGACCTCGATGGCATCGACCTGGTGTACATCGATCCGCCCTACAACCAGCATTCCTACTTTGCCAACTACCACGTGTGGGAGACGCTGGTCCGCAACGACAGCCCGGCCACCTACGGTGTAGCCCAGAAGCGGCTGGACTGCCAGACGGTGAAAAGCTCGTATAACCTGACGTGGGCGATCACACCGGCACTGCTAGAGCTGCTGGCGGCAGTGCGGGCGCCCTACTTGCTGGTGTCGTTCAACGACGAGGGCCGCGTGGCCCCGGCCACGATCGAGCGAGCGCTGGCGGAGCGCGGCTATGTGGCGTCGGCGCGGGTGGGTTACAAACGGTATGTGGGCGCGCAGATCGGCATCTTCAACCCGAGTGGGCAGCCGGTGGGGCAGGTGTCGCACCTGCGTAACCATGAGCACTTGTTTTTGGTGGGGCCGTCACGGCAGGTGGTGGAAGCGGCGATGCGGATGGTGCCAGCAGTGGGCTCGTGACGGCAGCGCTACTGGGCCCCCGCCGGGAGACGAATGGCCGCTCGACCACAAAGTGCAACGCCCAGGCTAGCGCCAGAACGACGGCGAGCTCAGCGAGCATGAGCCAGGGAGCAAACGGCATGGCGGTGTGGCCTGCCAGCCACAGCGCTGCAATGAAGAGCAGGACCGGATGGTTCGTGACATACAGCGTATACGACATGCTACCCAAGCTCGACAGGGCGCTCAGGATACGCCGTAGGATGCGCAGCGTGGCGGGCCGGTGAGGACTCGCCGCCAGCCAGCCAAACATGCCAACCAGTGTCGTGGCCCACAAGAACTCAGACTTGCCCACCGAGGACGCGCCAGGGGTGAAGATGTTCAGGGCGGCAAACGCTGCGCAGAACGCCACGGCTGAGGCGATGGCTGCCCACTGCCAGCGCGCTGGCGCCACGTGGATGCGGCCGGCGCGGCAATCCGCGATGAAGGCGCCCGCCACCCACAGAGTCCAGTATGGCAGCAGAGCGAGCAACCCACCACTGGCAGCGACGCCAAACGACTCTCGGGGACCCAGCGCGTTGATGCCACCGCCCAGGCCGATGACCGCCGCTGCGGCCACGCCGAGGAAGAAGAACAATTCCAGGCAGCGCAACGGTCCGAAGCGTCGGGTTGCGAACAGCACCGCCGGGTAGGCAGCGTAGAAGAAGCCCTCGTAGGCGAGGGACCATAGCGGACCGGTTGAGCCATACAGGGGGGTGATGAACCCTTGGAGGAAGAACAGTGACCCGACGAAGGCCAGGAGTGTGTCGGGGTGAGCGATGTTGTTGAGTCCCAAGAATTGGGGTGGCAGCGTGTTGTGATAGAGCGCTGGCGTGATGTGTGTGCCCAGGGCGTCGAGCACCACTGCCAGCACCAATGACGCCAGGAGCGGCGGGTACAGCCGGCGCATCCGATGGAAGGCGAAGGTGGGCCAGGCGATAACCGGCGATTGACCGGAGGCAATCCGCTGTGCCTGGCGGTAGTGGATGGCATAGCCACTGAGCACGAAAAAGACGAGCACAGCCACCTGGCCGAACTCCGTGATGAGCCCCAGGCGCATGGCCAGCGCTGCCCAGCCGGTGAGACTGGCCACCCCAGCATCGCCGTAGTCGGCTAACCCCAGGTGGTGGACGTGACCCAAGACCACATAGAGGGCGGCGGCGCCGCGTACGCCATCGAGCAGGCGGGAGGGCACGAGCGCGGAAACGGTACTGTGGTCGACCGGCTCCAGTTGCTGGGCACGTGCAACAGCAGGCGCGTGTTGCAGCACCACGTCCCTGTTCCCTCACCAAGGCAGCCATCCCCAGTTGAACATAGGGCGGTGGGCTGGGAGACGCAGGTTGACCCCCCTGTTGTCCCCCCCAAGGGGGAGATAACAGGGGGGTATGACAAGCAGACGGCAAACTTGTCGTGCCGTCTCCTCTGGTCGCCAGCGCCCGACCGTGAACGGTCGGGCGCTGCACCGGGACCTATTACTGTCCCCTTGCTGTACTCCCCCAGTCAGCCCCTTGGCAGGGGGGACGTTGCGCCGGCAGGAAAGCGCCCACCATCCGCCGGCTCGGATCCCCTCTCCGTGACGGAGAGGGGCGGGGGGTGAGGTCCGTAGGTCCGCCCCACCCGTCCGGGAGGATGCCTACAAGCGCACTTCGTGGTAAAATATCCTGTTAGGGGAAGCCGCGTTTGAGCGCCATCGACACCTTTTCTGATGGGTTTAGCGTCGTTAATCGCCATCCATTATTACTCCTTTCCCCATTAGTCGTAGATTTCTCCCTCGTCATCGCGCCGCGTGTCACGGCGGGCCCGATGTTTGCTGCCGACCCGTTGTTCGGCCAAAACAACGCGATCACACAACTGCTCGCCGCCTACGACGTGCTGGCGCTGGCCGGCCGGTTTACCCCCAGTTTTGTGGCGGCGTCCGGCGCGGTGCTGCCGCCGTTGATGAACAGCGCCACCATCGAACTGCCGGATACAGGGTCGTCGTACTGGTTGGTGCTGCTGTTGGTATTGGCGGGCTTGATAACCGGCACGTGGTTTTTCGTGACGCTGGGTCGGGCGGTGCGCGGCGAGCCATCGCCCATTGCGGTGGGTGCTGGCGAGTACGGGCGGGCGCTGCTTCGCTACTGTGGCTTGTTGCTGCTGGGTGTGGTGGGCGTGTTTGGCGTGGCGCTCCTCATCTCGATCAGCGCTCAGTTTGGCGGCGGCGCTGCGAGCCTGGTGATCACCCTGGCAGCGGCTGGCTGCACGTGGTTGCTCATCCTGCTGTATTTCTGCATCGATGCCATTGCGGTGAGCGCGCTGCCGGTGCGCAAGGCGCTGCGGGCCAGCGTAGCCGTCGTGCGCTTCGATTTTGGCGCCGCCGCGTGGATCATCGTCCTGGCGTCGGTCATTCGATTCGGGTTTCCATTCATCTGGACGCAACTGTCGGGCACCATACCCGGGCTGATTGGCGTATGCTTGGTCAACGCCTACATCGGGGTTGGCCTCGCCGCGGCCACTATGCTGTTTTTTCTGCGCCAGTGGGAGCACATCAACCGGCTCACAGCGCCACCAGCGCTTGCATCGCGTGTAGAGATGGTCAATCAATGAGGAGTGCAATGTGGCGGTCATAGAGTCGGTAGAGACCTCGGCAGCCGAGGCCACCAAGACGGGTGACGAGGGCAAGGGCAAGTCGGACTATACCGGCCATAGCATCCAGGTGCTCAAAGGGCTGGAAGCCGTGCGCGTGCGCCCAGGCATGTATATCGGCAATACCGACGCCCGTGGCCTGCACCACCTCGTCAACGAGGTTGTGGACAACAGCGTCGACGAGGCGCGCCTAGGGAATGGCGATCGCATCGAGATCCTGATCCACACGGATGGCACGGTGTTCGTGCGGGACTACGGCCGCGGCATTCCCTGGGAAATCCACCCGACCGAAGGCGTGTCCACGCTGGAAGTGGTCATGACCACCCTGCACGCCGGCGCAAAATTCGATGGTGAGAGCTACAAGTTCTCCGGCGGCCTGCACGGCGTGGGCGTGTCGGTGGTTAATGCCCTGTCGACCTGGTTGCGCGTGGAGACCCGGCGTGACGGCAAGGCCTATGCCCAGGAGTATGAGCGCGGCATCCCCATCGCTCCCGCGTATGAGGTGGGCGATAGCGACGAGACCGGCACGCTGACCACCTTCCGCGCCGACTCCACGATCTTCACCACCACCGAGTACGACTTTGACGAGCTGGCCAATCGGTTCCGCGAGATGGCCTTTCTGACCAAAGGCCTGTGGATCCACTTCCTTGACGAACGCAGCGACCGCGAGGTGAACTACTACTTCGAGGGCGGCATCGTGTCGTTCGTCCGCCAGCTCAACAAGCCGCCGATCAACGTGCTGCACCCCAAGCCCATCTTCATCGCCAAGACAGCCGATCAAGGGGTGGTGGAAGTGGCCATCCAGTACAACGACTCGTTTGGCGAGACGCTGTACAGCTTTGCCAATGGTATCAACACGCGGCACGGCGGCGCCCACCTCACCGGCTTCAAAGCCGCCCTGACGCGCTCGCTCAACACGTACGCCCGCAAGAATGCGTTCCTCAAGGAAGCTGAGCCCAACCTCACCGGCGACGATGTACGGGAGGGCCTCACCGGCATTATTAGCGTGCAACTGCTCAATCCCCAGTTCACCTCTCAGGACAAGCTGGAGCTGGCCAACGCCGAGATGAGCACGCTGGTGCAAACCGTGTTCTTCGAGGGCCTCAACGAGTGGCTGGAAGAGAATCCCGCCGACGCTAAGCGCATCTTGGAAAAGAACGTCACAGCGGCCCGCGCCCGCGAGGCGGCGCGCAAGGCCCGCGAAACGGTGCGCAAGGGTTTGCTGGAAGGCACCAGCCTCCCCGGCAAGCTCGCCGACTGTTCGGAGCGGGACCCGGAGCGCTGTGAGCTCTACCTGGTGGAGGGTGATAGCGCTGGCGGCACGGCCAAGCAAGGCCGCAATCGCCGCTTCCAGGCGATCCTGCCGTTGCGGGGCAAGATCCTCAACGTGGAGCGCGTGCAGGAACGCATCGAGAAGCTGCTGGGCAACGAGCAGATCCGCTACATCGTCACGGCGCTGGGCACCGGCATCGCCGACCGCTTCGACATCAAGAAGCTGCGCTACCACCGCATTGTGATCATGACCGATGCCGACGTGGACGGCGCCCACATCCGCACCTTGCTGCTCACGGTGTTCTACCGCTACATGCCCCAGATCATCGAGGGGAACCACCTGTACATCGCGCAATCGCCGCTGTTCCGGGTGGAGCAGGGCCGCGAGGTGCACTACTGCTACTCCGAAGCCGAACGCGACCAGGTGCTGGCCAGCATGAAGGGCAAGAACCCGCGCGTGAGCCGCTACAAGGGCCTGGGCGAGATGAACGCCACCCAACTGTGGGAAACCACTATGGACCCGGACCGCCGCACCATGCTTCGTGTGGGCTTCGAGGACGCGGTGGTGGCCGACCAGGTGTTCACAATGCTCATGGGCGAGGACGTGGCGCAACGCAAGCGCTTCATCGAGTCGCACGCGACCACGGTGAAGGATTTGGATCTTTAGGGTAGTCGCACCCCATCCCCTCGCCCTTCCCCAGTCCCGGGGGAAGGGTGCAGGAACAACGGACCAGCGGGTTAGCACAACGCTTCCGGCGCAACGTCCCCCCCGCCAGGGGGGGAGGACAGGGGGGTCGTGACTTCATCCTCTGCCAGGCGGGCGAGTTCGAGGGCGCCGCAGATGCCCGCGGTGTCGCCCAGCTGGGGTGGCA
>JANWJO010000165.1 GCA_025449435.1 Chloroflexota bacterium
GTCGCTCGCACAACGCTCGCGCAACTCGGCGGCACGTTGCCCTTCTGGCAACGCCGCATCGACGCGGTGACGCTGCTTGGTTTTGAAGCCGGACACGCAGGCGCACTGCCGGAGATCGCCAGCCGGTACACCCTCAACGCTGCCGTTGCGCCAAAGGCACCCTCCAAGCCCGGCACCTCGGACCAGACGGCTGAGGCCGCGCTGCCAGCCAACTCACTCCGCATCGCACCAACGGACAGCATTCTGGACAAAGCAGACCGCATTCCTGCCACTGGCGTATCGGTGGAATTGTGGTCTGCGGGCACCGCCGCGACGCCGCACGTGCTCGCCCGCATCACCGCAGATGATGCAACCATCTTAGACGCCGCGTCACTATCACCCACCGACCAGCATCGCCTGTTGCTCGAAGACGTGCCGCTGCAAGCCAGTGTTTTGATCGCTCCCGGCGGCGCAACTGCTGCAGCGTTCGATCCTGGCTTTCTGCTGGCCGTCCACCCGAGCTATATCCTGGCCGGTGCTCCACCAGCGCGAGCATCGACCGCGGCGCCGGCCACCGACCCGTATGTCTACGACCCAGATGTCACGGTAGTTCGGGTTGACCTGTCGGGCCCGCTGCAGCTCGTTCCGGAGGGAGACTCCTTTGTGCTGCAGTGAGCGTGTGGCGCAGATGTGGTGCGCATACGGGTACACTCCATGCGCGCTAGAGCGGGCCGGGAGTATAGCTCAGTTGGCAGAGCACCTGACTTTTAATCAGGGTGTCCTGGGTTCGAGTCCCAGTGCTCCCACTTTCTGGCAATCGCCCTCGAGTTCTAGAGATCCTACCTGCGGTTCAGAGTGCACTAGTTGCTAGCCAAGAGGTTCGTAGACAACCTGTTTGGAGTTATCGCTGGGGTGAGCTATACGGCATCTGGGCCCGCCCGGTGCTGGCCCCGCCGTCCCAAGGGGATGGCTCCGCGTGAGAGCGGTTCCGAATACGTTGTTCCCCATCGGGGGACGTCCTGGAATCGCAATAGCTCCCGCGTCATGGAACGCTCGGACGATGCGTAGCGACGTGTTCACATCGTGCTCCGTAGCTCCCGCCAGGTAATATCTAGGGCCTCTTCTCGCGGTAGCGGCTCCGACAAGATTGCTATCTCTTGCACATGGCAGCAGCATCCCCTGCTCCCCTACTGCTTAGCCAGCACCTCTTCACGTCGCCAGGTCGTAGCCGAGACGACTGTGAGGCCAACGTCGATGGCGAGCAGCAGGACCACCAGGCCGACGAGCGGCAAAACGCCCCAACTTTGTAACTTCACGGCAGAGCCAAAGACGATGGCCCAGAGGGGTAGCAGAACTAACCCACCGACCTGTTGCGCCGTGTTGAAGGTGCGCACCCGTGAGGAGATCAGGCTGGCGACGGTTGCAGCGAACAGGGCAACAATCGGCACGAGAGCCAGCATCGTGAAGGAAAGCGCCGCCGGCAAGAGGCGCACGGTATCGACGCCGAACAAGACGGCGAGGCCGCCGACGTAGACACATTCGGCGACGATGGAAAACAACATGCCCGGGATGATGGAACCGAGTACTTTGCCACCGTAGATCGCCACGTTGGAAGCCGGCGACGCCAGGAGGGGCGTCAGGTTGCCCTGCTCCTTTTCCCCGGCAAACTGGCCGGAAGCGATGCCGACGGCCGAGGTCGTCGGCATGAGACCAATAATGAGGAAGAAGATGGCGATGCCAGCTTCAGCATTCGTGTCATGCGACCCCACCTGCGGACGCAGGACCGTGAGCAGCAGAAATATGGGGAAGGCCAGCGAAAAGAAGAGACTCATAATGAGCGTCATGCGGTCGCGCAAGGACTCCAACGCGCTCCGGCGGGCGATCAGGAGCAGGAGGCGGAGATCGCTTGGTGGCGCAAACACCTTGGACGCTGGCGCGGCGAAGTGTAATGGTTCGGACATGACGCCCCTCACTTCGACTTGCTGGCCAGAACGGCAATCGCGGCGTGGTCTTCCTCGCCGATCGCCTGGGCGTAGACATCTTCCAGCGTGCGCGTGGTACACGTAACGGAAACGAGCTGCGCACCAACGCCAACCAAGCGTGAAAGCACTAGCGGATTGACCCGCCGCGGCTCCGGCGTGCGATATTCGAGCAGTTGTATATGCATCCCCTGTGACGCATCGCTAATTGGTGTGGCAAGATGCTCCAAGCCGCGAAACAGGTCCGTGGGCGCCAGCAGGGACTCAGCTAACTCCACCTGCACCAGCGTGTCTGGCGAGGCGCCGGCTCGCAATGCTGCCGGCGCATTCGAGGCGACGATGCGCCCCTGACGCATGATCGCTACCTCATCGGCGAGGCGTTCCGCTTCGTCAAGATCGTGGGTACAGAGGACGATGCTGCGACTGGCGTGCTTGAGTCCGACGACCAACTCGCGCACGGCGCGGGCGGCCAGCGGGTCGAGTCCGGACGTCGGCTCGTCTAGGAAGAGAGACGACGGCTCGTGCAACAGGGCCCGCGCCAATGCCACTTTCTGCTTCATCCCCTTAGAGAAGCCCACCATCCGCTCTCGCCGCCTGTCCGACAGTTCAAAGAGGGTCAGTAGCTCGTCGATCCGCCGGGAACGCCAGGCCGTATCCATGCCGTAGATGCGGCCGAAGAACTCCAGGTAGGAGGAAACGGTCATGCGCTCGTAGAGCCCCGGCACGTCAGTCACCAGGCCGACGCGGGCGCGGACACCGGAGGGATCGGTGCGAATGTTCAGGCCGGCGACCGTCGCCTCACCGGAGCTGGGGGCTAGCAGCCCGGCCAGCATGCGCACCGTCGTCGTCTTGCCCGCGCCATTGGGTCCAAGGAGGGCCAGAATTGCCCCATCTGGCACGCGCAGCGAGACCTGATCGACGGCCCGGAAGTCGCCAAACTGCCGGCTGAGTGCGCGGGCTTCGATCATTGGGGCATCTTTCCAGCGGCAGGGTAACAACCCAGGCATCGTACCTCTTTTGCCACCCGAGTCGAACTGCTGTGTCTCGCCAGCTGCAAGCGCTTGGCAACACTACAGGCATCGTCATCACCGGTTCCTGAGGTTTGGTTGTTGCAGCGTTTGCCTTCCTTTCCGCAGTTGCAGGCGATAACCTGGCGACGGAGCGGCATGCATGAATGCGGTATCCTCAGCCAGCTTTAGGAAGCACCGTTCCAGCGACCCCCGGCTGGGCAGCACACGCAGGGAAGGTACCGATGAACGTAGCCTGGCACGGCGTGTTTCCGGCGATCACCACCCAATTTGCTTCGGGCCAAGAACTGGATATTCCTGGCACGCTCGCCCACTTGGACAGACTCATGGCTGCCGGTATTCACGGTGTCATCGCCATGGGCACGGTGGGAGAGAACTGCTCACTGGAGGCAGCCGAGAAGCAGGAGTTGCTCCGGGCGATGGTGGTCCACGTCGCCGGGCGTATGCCTGTACTCACCGGCGTAGCTGAGACTACGACGCGGCAAGCCTGCCGGTACGCGGCCGCGGCAGAGCAAGCCGGCGCCGACGGGTTGATGGTGCTGCCAGCGATGGTCTACAAAGCTGATGCCAGCGAGGCGATGTACCACTTCCGCCAGGTGGCCAGAGCGACATCGCTGCCAATCCTGGTGTATAACAATCCGGTTGCCTACCGAGTGGACTTGACTACTCCCGAGTTTGTGGCGCTAGCCGACGAGCCGAACCTAGTCGCCATCAAGGAGTCGTCGGAAAACCCGCGCCGTATCACCGAGTTAAGACGGGTTCTCGGCGACCGCTACATCCTGTTCTGCGGAGTGGACGACCTCGTGGTCGAAGCCCACGCCCTGGGCGCCACTGGGTGGGTCGCTGGTCTGGTCAACGCCTATCCCGAAGAAACGATGACGCCATGGAACCTGCTGCAGCGCGGCGACCTCTTCGGAGCGCGCGCCGTGTACCAGTGGTTTCAACCGCTGCTCCAGCTTGATACGCTGCCCAAGCTTGTCCAGTGCATTAAGCTTGCTGCCAGCGTTCGCGGCCTCGGCAGCGAGACCGTGCGCGAACCAAGGTTGATGCTTGCGGGTGCGGAGCGCGAGCGCGTGCTAGGCATCATCCACGAGGCTGAGGCGGCACGGCAACACGTCCGGACGCTGCGTGGCGTAGCCCAGGCGCCGCGCTAACATGCCGCCGTCACGGGTGCAGCGCGTCCACGTGATCGACTCCCACAGCGGCGGCGAACCCACGCGGGTCGTGGTGAGCGGCGGGCCCGATCTCGGACGGCAGCCACTCGACCAGCAGCGTGCCCGGTTCGCATCGCACTACGACAGCTTCCGCACCACCATCATCAACGAGCCGCGCGGCTCGGAAGCTATCGTCGGTGCGCTGCTGTGCCAGCCGGTAGACGGCCGGTGTGTCACCGGCGTCATCTTCTTCAACGACGCTGGCTACCTGCACATGTGCGGGCACGGCACGATGGGCGTGATGGTGACACTGGCCTACCTCGGCCGGATCGGACCGGGCAAGCACTTCATCGAAACGCCGGTGGGTGTCATATGTGTCAACCTTCTGGAAGACGGCGCAGTAGCCATCGAGAACGTGTCAAGTTTCCGGCTCGTCAAGGAGTTGTGCCTGGACGTGCCCGGCTACGGCCCGGTGACCGGCGATGTGGCCTGGGGAGGCAACTGGTTTTTCATCACCGGGCACTGCCCTCACCCACTGGAGTTGACGCACCTCGACGAACTCACGGCCTACACCCCCGCTATCCGGTCGGCACTCAGTCAAGAGGTTGTGAACGGCCATCCCGGATCGAGCATCGACCACATTGAAGTTACTGGTCCAGCCAAGTCCTCTGCTGCCAGTGGACGTAACTTTGTGCTGTGCCCGGGCCGGGCCTATGATCGTTCACCTTGCGGCACCGGTACGAGCGCCAAACTCGCCTGCCTCTACGCCGACGGACTCCTCAAAGAAGGCGAGGTATGGCGGCAAGAGGGCATCCTAGGCACGGTGTTCGAGGGCTCAGTGAGAGCAGCGGACGGGATGGTCATCCCCACCATTAAGGGAAAGGCGTGGGTTTGCGCCGATTCGACGCTGCTCTACGACTCCTCCGACCCTTTCAAAGAGGGCATCCCGGCGCCAAAGCTCACCTAGCCCTGTTCACAGCGTACACGACTTGTTACCCTACCCTGGCTTGCGGTATGGAGCTCACAACCGTCACGGAAGGGATATGTAGCCGATGCCCGGGTTGGAATCGCATCACCCTGCGTTTCGTCGTATCGCGCCTGAAGGCACCACCATCGAGCACCTGGCCACTGGTTTTCGGTTTACCGAGGGCCCCGTGTGGCGCGGCGACCACCTGCTGTTCAGCGACATTCCCAGTAACCGCATTGTGCGCTATCAACGAGTTGAAGAGGGACCGGTGGTCACCACCTTCCGGCACCCTTCTGGCAACAGCAATGGGCACACACTTGACAAGTCGGGCCGCCTCATATCCTGCGAACACTCCAACCGCCGCGTCAGCCGCACCGAGCCCGATGGCAGTGTGACAGTGCTGGCCTCCCACTACCAGGGTGGCCGGCTCAACAGCCCGAATGATGTGGTCGTGCGGTCGGATGGCGTGATCTTCTTCACCGATCCACCGTACGGCCTCGGCCCTGGTGAACCGGGCAAGGAACAGCCAGCGAATGGCGTCTTTCGCCTCGACCCCGACAGCACCCTCACCTGCCTAGTGACCGACTTCGACCGCCCCAACGGCCTCGCGCTCTCCCCCGATGAACACACGCTGTATGTCGATGACACCAACGTCAAGCACATCCGCGCGTTTGCCGTCGATCACGCGGGCGCACTGTCGCAGGGCAGGATGTTCGCTGAGATGCGCTCAGCCGACCGAGGCGGTGCCGACGGGATGAAAGTGGACGTCGAGGGAAATGTCTATTGCACTGGCCCCGGCGGCGTGTGGGTATTCGCCTCGGATGGTACGCAACTGGGCCGCATCTGTCCACCCGAAAATCCCGCCAACGTAGGCTGGGGCGGCCCAGATGGCCACACGCTGTTCATGACCGCGCAATCCAGCTTGTACAGCGTACGCCTGGGCATCAAGGGCATCGCTGCAGGCTAGTCATCGCTCAGGATCGGCGGTGTGAGAAGCGCTGCCTAACCCTAATCGGCGGTAAGCTGCGGTTTGCTGGATCGCTTGAGCAGCATGCGCGGATCGACACGCTGCACGTCAGAGATGATCCGGGCCAGCTCCAGCACTCGGATAACGATGCCGGAGAAGTCGAACTGCCACCAATACAGGCCGTGGAATGCCGAACGCTGAAAGGCGTGGTGGATGATATGCCACCCCTCGCCCCCAGCCAGGAGCCCGACGAGCCAGTGGTTGGTGCTCAGGTCACCGGTTTTGAACGGCCGCTTGCCAAAGACGTGACATACCGAATTGACGCTCCATGTCACGTGATGCACCAGGAAAATGCGCACCAGGCCCCCCCACAGCAGGCCGCGCCAGCCGTCCACCATAAAGGGGATCACAAGCGAGATTCCCACCCAGAGCCAGAACGTGCGCGACACGAACACCACTATCGGGTCGGCGAGGAGCCACGCGCCGTACTTCTGCTGATTAGCCAGAAAGCCGTCAATGATCCAGCCAAGGTGCGCGTGGATGAACCCATCCACCGGACTATGTGGGTCGCCCTCACGATCAGAGTGGGCGTGGTGCTCCAGGTGTGTGCTCGCCCACACCAGGGCCGGACCTTCCACGGACATCGACCCCAACACGAGCAACACAAACTTGAGCCACGACGGTGCATGAAAGCCACGATGCGTGAGGTAACGGTGGAAACCAATCGTCACGCCTAAGGCAATAAACCCGTACATCGCGACCAGCAGCACCAGGTCAGTTTTGACGACAGCACCCTGCCACAGTTGCTGAATGGCAAACAGCACAGCTGCGAACGGCCCCATCACCGCCACAAAATAGCCGAGGCGAGCCAGCAGCCCGTTGGCGGCGTGCCGATCCTTGGGAACGGGTTGCTCGACTCGCTCCTCTCGTTCTGCGACGGCCGTTACTGCCATGTCTCGTTTGCCCCTTCCAGGTGGCCATAGAACGCTACCGTGCGTAAAGTCCGAAGCAAGCAACACCTAAGTATCGCCGGACGGAGCCACACCGCCGGCAGTTGGTAAGGCATACAGCATCGCTCGCGCACACCGCAGATGTTCGGTGCGCGGAAGCAGGGCTACCCTACCCTAAGTAGACTCGCTATGCGCGCAGTGTACCCCAGTTCAACCACCGCTCACATACAGTGCTGGCAGTATGAACGTCACGATTCATCACCGGCCCTTCAGGGCGGCTGCGATCGATACGCCCTAAGCCAGCCCGAGTGAGCCTCTTGACTTCGGTAGCGGGACTTATGCCTTACCCAGTACGGACACCGCAACGGTCCAGATGGAAACCA
>JANWJO010000166.1 GCA_025449435.1 Chloroflexota bacterium
CCAGTCGGTCGCGATCGGCCTCACCCAGAATTGGCACCAACTGGCGGTGGAGGGAAAGCGTACTCTCAACTTCTTGAGCGAGCCTGGCGCGGTCGGGCAGCGGGTAGTCCAGCACCGCGATGTCCTTCTCCAGGTCGCGAGGGAACACCACGCGCGGTGAGAGGAAGATGAGCGTCTGGCGCTTGGTGCGCAGCGACAGCGCGAGGTCGCGCATCTGGCGAGCCACGACGGCGTAGGCGGGGCTCTGTGATGGCTCCATAAATGGGTGGTAGTCGTGCAAGACAAAGACCGCCGGACCCGGGAAGTCTTCCAGCGCAGCCAGCACCCGGTTGGGGTGAGTGGGGTCGCGATGGTTGTCGGCAGCGTCAGGCAGGTGCTTGGAGGGGTCTTTAAACCCCTTGGTGAGCGACCACGTGATGAGCGGCCGGCCGGCGATCGCCACGGTCTCGCGGATTTCGTCGAGTGCGCGGGATTCTTCCCAGGTGGACACATAGATCAGGGAGTAGTTAGCGTTGATAAGCACGCGCAGCTCGGTTTGCATGGCCCCGCCACCTGGAGGCGCTGCTGGCGGGCTCACGAACTGGTACCTCCACTCCTCACCTGGGGCGCTTGTGCGGCAAGTTCGGCGGCCCTGGCCAGGACGGTTGGGGAGAATGATACTGGCTGATCGCTATCGATGAGCGCGAGCAGGCCGGCCAGATAGCGATGCTGATCGATGCGCTGCTGGAGGCTAGCGGGCGGCGCGTTGGTATAGGCTAGTGTTTCGCTGGCTTTCCAGAAGCGAGCCAGGCTGGTATCGAGCAGTTGGGCGCTGAGCCATGAGCCAAAGTACGAGCGGGCGGTTGCCGAGTTCTTGGTGACGCGCCACTGTCGCGTCTGCTTCATGTATTCGAGGATGCGGGTACCGGTGGCTGATAGGGACGAACGTGCGGCCTGGCCAGCAGGAACCGTGAGGTACAGCACATCGGCCGCTCGCGTGACGCCAACGTACGCCAGGCGCCGTTCTTCTTGTTCATGGTCAGCCGCCGGCGCTGCGGAGAACAGGGTCATCGCGTATAGGTCAAGTGCCAAGCGATTGGCGTCGTTCCAGTGGCCCGTACCGAGGGACTCCCAGGCGAGGGTGGCCGGTTCGCGACTGAGCCGGACCACAGCTTCGCGCGGTGAGCGTGGCAAGCGCGTCGCGTCGGCGATGAACACCACCGGCCATTCCAGCCCTTTGGCGGCGTGTATGGTGAGCACGTTGACGGTATCCTCGCCGCTGGGCTCACTCTCGCCTGGGTCTTCGTCCCGTGCGACCAGTACGTCGAGGTATTGCAGGAAGGTAGTGAGCGGTTCGCCGGCCTCGTCGATCTCCTGGGCCACATCGAGCAGGCGCTGTAGCGCGCTGCGTACCAGGTCTGAGTCGGCCACGCGGGCAGTAGCGACGGCGCTCTCGATACCTGTGTAATCGAGGATTTGACGCAACACCCAGCGCACGCCATCGAAGCGATCCTGGCGGCGCACCTCGTCCAGCCACTGGCGCAGGTCCTCGACGCGCTGCCGTGCGGGTTCGGGCAAGTCTCGGGAGTGGATGAGTGGCGACACGCCACCGGCAGTGACGTGGTGGTGCAACAACTGGCGAATAGAGGCGTGGCTGAGCGCCAGGGGTGGCTGGCGGAGGACGCGCGCAAGCGCCAGACGATCGGTTGGTTCATCGACCAGGCGGGCGTAGGCCAGCACATCGCGCGCTTGGGAGAGGTGCAGGATGTCCGACCGGCCCACGAACTCGTAGGGAATGCTGGCCTGTCGCAAGGCGTGGACGACGGATGGGAAGGCGCTGGAGTTCGCGGCCAGGATGGCGACGTCGCTCCAACGCAACGCCGGGTCGGCCTCGCGCTGCCGCACGATGGTATGCACGATGAAGGTGCCTTCGTGGTCACGCCGGTCACATTCCACCAGATGAACGCCCTGGTCCGTGCGGGGCTGTTCGATGACGCGCACGGATCTGAGCTCCTCACCGGCATCGATGACACGGCGGGAGAAGCGGACGATAGGCGGCACGCTGCGGAAGTTGCCGGTGAGGGAGTGCTGGGTGACCGGGTGGCCCACGAGCGTGGGCAGGTCGTCGAAGCCGCGGACATTGCGCGGGTTGGCGCCCTGGAAGCCGTAGATGCTCTGGTTTTCGTCGGCGACCACCAGCACGTTGGCATCGGGTCCTACCAGTAAAGCCACGAGCACGCCTTGGGCAAAGTTGGTGTCCTGGTACTCATCGACCATGACATAGGGATAGCGCGTCTGGATGCTGGCGCGCGCGTCCGGCTGGGTCCACAAGAGCGCGATGGCGCTGGTGAGCTGGTCGCCAAAGTCTTCTCTGGTATCGCGGCGCTTGCCTTCCTGGTAGCTGGCATACAGTGCGCTGAGCGTTGCAAGCCGCTCTAAGCGCAGATTCCACTCGCCGGGTTCACTGCCGGGCGGCGGTGCGGGTGGGTTAGCCAGGTACCGTTCCAGATCCTCCGGAGTCACCAGTTCTTGCTGCATGCGGGCGATGAAGGTGAGCGCATTCCCGCTCACCGAACGGATCTGGTCCTCCTGGAAGCCAAGCAAGGAGTGGGCTCTGGCCAGGCTATCCACGCGCAGCCACATTTCGGCACCGCTGAGTACGGTGGGTCGGGAATCCCCGTATTGTGCGGCGATGTTGGCGGCGAAGGAGTGGTAGGTGAAGGTGTCGACGTCGGGGCCGGCTTGCTGGCGGATGCGTAGGCGTAGGTGCTCGGCCGCTTTGCGCGAGAAGGTGAGCGCGAGCATCTGACCAGGGTTGATCCCCGCCCGCAGCATGTCCGCCACCCGTTCCACGAGTGTCGATGTTTTGCCTGAGCCGGGACCGGCGACCACGCGGTGGGGGCCGGAGTGTGCCTTGATGATGGCGCGTTGTTCCGGCGTTGGCGGATGCGTGGGCATCAACCGTCGGGGTCTAGCGACGCGAGCTGGGCGTCGAGCAAGGGGCAGATGGCGGCAAATGAACAGGTGCGGCAGGGTCGGCGTTGCGCGCTGTTGATGGTGAACTGGCCATCCAGGATGCCAAGCGTGAGGCCGCTGAGCAGCTGGTCGAACTCTCCGGCTTCGTCGCCTTCTGGCGGCGGTGACGCGGCGGGGATGCCGCGCGGGTAGCCGGCCGCGATTTCCGGCAGGTAGCGATACTCCATGTCGCCCACCTGGCCGAGCGTGGAGAGGTAGGGGTCGCTGGCGGCCACACGGGCGTACGAGGAGAGCTGGATGGCCGCGCGTACCTTGCGTTGCACGCCCTCGATGGTGGCGAGGTCCAGGCCGCTCGGGCGCTTCCCGGTCTTGAAGTCCCAGAGCTTCACCTGGTCGGTGTTTGCCAGGCGGTCGATACGGTCGATCTTGCCGGTGATCGTGACCTCTTCTGACGAGAGGCCGGGGACGCTGGCATTGAGCGTGTGCTCCACCGCGAGCACGGTGAACTCCGGGTCGGCCGGACCTTCGTCGAGGATTCCTTGCAGGAAGGCGAACGCTTTGAGGCGGCGTTCGAGCTCGATGGCACGGTAGCCGCTGGCAAAGCGGTAGCGCTCGGACGTGGCGAGAGCATACAGGCGCTCCAGGAGCCAGGTGCGCCGCCGCCCGGCTGGCAAGCTGGCGGGCATGCCGGCCAGCGGCATCTCGCCGTCACTATTCCAAGCCGGCAGGGCGAACGTGAACGCTTCTTGTATGAGTGTGTGGACCAGATTACCAAACCCCAGATAGCCCTCCTCGTCATCGAGGCCGATGCGGTAGACGTAGGCATACACGAACCGCTGCGGGCAGTCTTGGTAGGCTTCGAGTTGGCTCGGGCTGACGCGCACGGGCTCGGTCCACACCGAGCGTTCAAGCTCTGGAGCACTGGCGAGAACCGGCGGCCGGGGAACGCTATCGCGTTGCTGGGCGTACAAAGCCAGACGCGCCTCACGGTCCAGCGGGTCACCAGCGCCGGTCAAGCTCAACCTGGCCTGGCGCTCGAGCCAGATGCCGTATTCCTCGGGAGTCAATGCCTCGATCGCAGGCAGTTCGGTGGTTTCTTCCTGGGGAACAAAGCGCGATAGTGTGGACTCCTGACCGACTAGGGTATGGATGTGGAGCTGGCCGCCGGTGTCGAGCCCACGCTGCACCGCCTGCCAGAGGGCGCGTTCGGCCGCCGCGTGCTCGGCCCGTTCGGTTTCGATGGGGCGGCTGCGCAAGGTGGCCAGGGTTTGCAGCCGCCGCATGGACGGCGCAGCAGGCCAGCGACCTTCGGACAGTCCGCTGACCCACAGCGTGCGATAGCCGCCGGGTGGCACCTGGCTGGGTTGCAGCACGTGTACCGTGTTGTCGCGCAGGCCGCCCTGCCACATCTCATCGTCGGTCTGTTCGGCTTCGCGCTGGGCCCAGGCTTCGAGTGCTTGGGTCGGTTGTGGGTATTTGTCCAAAAACTGAAGCAAATTGTGCTGGCCGGCCAGCGGATCGGGTGGGCGTGGCACGCGGATGGAAAAGACGTAGCGCGCCAGGCGCGAGGAGTTGAGCCAGCGCCCCACCGCGGCACGCGACGCGGTTTCCTCTGGAGGGCGTTCGAGCCGGCGCATGCGCTCGGCGGGGATGAGGGCGAGCAGCCGGTCGAATAGCTCTTCGTCGGCGACCTCTTCGGCACTGAGCGCCGCACGGTTGAGCCCTGCCTCCACCGTGGGCGCCCCAACGCTGGCGCGCTCGGCCTGGGACAGCCAGTAGCGGCTGTTATCGAGGGTCCAGCCCACCCAGGGGCTGGTGACCAGCGCTTGCCACTCGGTGGTACTCAAGCGGAAGCGGCGAGCGCTGGCGGCGTCGGGTCCACGCAGCAGCTGGCGCACGGCGGGGCGGGCGAGCCACTTGAGGTACAGCCGCACCGTGCGAGCGAGCGCCGTGTGAAACACTTCGACCAGCGTCTGGCTCGACACCGGGATGCGTGCCGATTCGAGAGCAGCCAGGATATATGGCTCCTCGGCCTTGCCGCGGACCACGATGCCCAGGGTGTGCAAAGGACCCGGCGACTGGCTGATGCCGGCCAGCACCGCCTCGGCAAGCGCGGTGGCCGAACGGTAGGTGTGTACAGTGGCTGGCGCCAGCGCTGGTGGGTTGTCAGGCGCTTCGGCAAAGGTGAGGGTGCCGGCACCCAACCGGCGCAGGGTAGCAGCGTGCGGATCGCCGGCGTACACGCAGGTTTCGCTCACCGCGGCGAAGAACTGGCAGGTCAATGGGGAATACTGTTGTGCTTCCAGCGCGAGCAGTGACGGACGCGGCTTGGGCGACAGTCGCTCGCCGTTGATGATATGTAGGAGTAGATCTTCAAACTCGAAACAGCCGATCTCTTCCAGCCAGGAGGCGTACGCGGCGAGCGACTGTTGCGTGGCGGCGGGGAGTTGGTCCATGCACATGCCGTTCAGGGCCCACTGGCGGGTGAGTATCAGCTCCGGCGGGTTTTCCGTCCGGCGCAGCCACTTGCGGCGCTCGGTGGAGTTGACCCACGCCAGCTTGGGTAGGAGACAGCCGATCAGCGCGTTCGGTGTCGTGACCTCCCGGCTAGAGTAGCGCCGTTGGATGACGCGCTGCTCGCGGCGGCTGGGCACAACGATGGGTGCCCCAGGGTGTTGCGCGACGGCGGCATCGATACTGGCGATCCAGGGCGTATAAATTGGCTGGATGGTCATCGTGCCGGCGCCTCGACGATGGCACGGCTCAGGGTGGCTTCGTACAATTGCCGCAGATAGTGGCTTGGCGATGCCGGCGGTGGAACGTCACCGAGCTGCGTGAGCAAGAGCAAGTAGTCCCAGTCCGGACCGAGACGATCGCCGTTGGGCACGCTGGCGAGGGTAATTTGCCGGCGCCAGATGCGCAGCGCCCGGCCCTGGCGCAGGCTATCCAGATCGGGAAACAGTTCTTGCAACAGGTCGAGCGTCACGGTAACGTGCAGTTCCATCCAGGCGCACTCCACAGGGCGCCGCTCGCTGGGCGGCAGCGTGGTGATGAGCTCGCGAGCTTCGTCGGGACGGCCGCGTTCCCAGTGGGCCTGCGCGAGCCAGACGATAGCATCGGATGCTGTCACAAGGCGCCTCGCTTTACCAGGTAAGGGGAGATAGTGCGAGCGGCGGGACTGTGCTTGCCCGCTAGCC
Organism: Chloroflexota bacterium; assembly: GCA_025449435.1. Next base: position 6,153 of record JANWJO010000166.1, read on the forward strand.
ATCACTATACAGCACAATTGGTGGGGACGAAGGCTCGACCCGTGCCTGAAGTGGGATGAAGCCACGACCCCTATCGTCCCCCCTAGCGGGGGGACGTTGCGCTGGAAGTATGGGTGGCGAATCTCCGTCGTAGCTGCTCCCTTCTCCGGACGGAGACGGGCGCATGCGCCGGGTGCCCTTTGGGCGAGCATCCGGCGCTGGGGTTGAGGTCTGCCGCCTACACTGCCGGGATTTCTTCGGCGTAGGTCAGGGAGGTGCTCGAACGGCGCTCTTCGAGTGAGAGGGCAACCAGGCCAATGGCCACACCGAACCATAAGGTGCAGAAGCGGATCAGCAACGTAGCCGCCACGCTGACGTCGCGCGGAGTGTGTAATAGCGCTTGCAGCAATCCGGTGATGCCGCCATCGGCGATGCCGAGCCCACCCGGCAGGAGGCTAGCCGACCCCACCAACGTGCTGGAAGCAAGGATGAAGGCAGCATTGATCAGCAGCAAGAAGTTGTTCTGAGCAGGCACGTCGAGCCCTTGGAGCACGACATAAAAAGCAACGCACTCGCCGCTCCAGGAAAGCAGTCCCAGGCCAATAGCAGCTAGGAGCGGCCGGATCCGGAAGAGTTCGTAACTGGACTCGTAGGCAGTGCGGATGTGCGGCGCGAACCGTTTGAGCATGGGCACACGTTCCAGGGCGGCGATGGAAACCAGCGACAGCCGGCGAGACTGGATGAGCACCACCACGGCAATGGCGCCGGCGCAAATAATGGCGAGCCCTTCCCACCCTTTGCCGTAGCGCAGCAAACCGACGGAGCCGAGTAACAGCAAAGCGATGCCATCGGTCAGCCGTTCGGCGAGCATGATGGGCGCCGAGCGGGCCATCGGGGTGCCCACCTCTCGGCGCAGCAAGTAGCTCTTGAGCAACTCCCCGACCTTGCCCGGGGTGAGCGCCATCGCAAATCCGGATAAAAAGATGAGCAAGCTCGCGGTCACCGGCACGCGGCTGCGGATGATCCCCAGGTAGAAGTGCCACTTGGCGAAGCGCAACAGGTAGTTCATACAGGTGAGGAGCAGGATCACCGGCAACAGGTGCCAGGGGAACGTGCGCATGACGAGCAGCACGTCGCGGACGTCAGCGTACAGGCCCAAGGCAAACACCACGGCGATGCCAAAAGCGAATGAGATCAACATGCGGCGGTGTAGACGTTTGAGCATCTGGAAGCTTTTTTGGGCTCCTATCTGTCGCATGGTACCGGACCTATGCTGGCTGTCTAGCCCCAAAACAGTGCCCCGTGTAACGCGCGGACCTTACCGGCGCTACGGCGCTAGGCTAGGCTGGCGGCCTCACCGGAATGAACAGACGAGTCAGTATGGCTGTGGCTGGCTGGTCGCGTCACCCACGTGAGGTTGGTGATTCGTCCTGATGGTAGTGTCGGGAATCGCAGACCAGCTCCGCGCTCGTGGCATCTCCAGCCGGCTAGCGCTACTGAGGTAGGATCAGCGAAGCGCCATTAGGAATCCCCATCTCGCGAGGCGCATTGGGAGTTAGTTGCTCCAAAAGTATCTGACCGCCCCACACGATAAGTTCGTGCCCCGTCCACACCATTGCAGCACCAATGCGAGGACTTAATATTCCTTTAGGCAGCTGAGTCCAATTATCGGTTGCAACATTGTAGATGGACCCGTCGTAGAGGATGCCGGCGGCGGGATTGGGTCCATCCACAGAGGTATCGATACCTCCCCAGACCACCACGCGTGGGTCCGCGCCATTAGGCCCGATCACTATTGTTGTGCTGGCAAGCGTGCGCCCCTCTGGCGCGTAGCGTATGCTCATGGTTTTCCAAGTGCGCGTGGCTGGGTTGTAGAGTTCACCGCCGTTGAAAATAGTCTTGCCCTCTGGTGACTGGCCTCCCCACACCAGGAGTTCGCTGCCGGTCCATACGGCGACTGATTGTCGCGGCGCAATGAAAGTGTCGGGTATGTTTCGCCAGGTGAGCGTTGTTGGATCCAGCTCGGCGCCGGTATCGGTCGAGGCCACGACGCCGCTGACGAATTCCTCGGCTCCCCACACCAGCATCTTCGAGCCGGTCCATACTGACGCAGCGTCAGTGCGGGGTGGCTCGAAATCAACGGCGGGAATGGCCCGCCACGTGTTGGTGCTGGAGTCGTAGATCCACCGTCGCCATACAGGTGCTGAGGGGTCGCGTTGGGCTCGGCGCCACCCCACAAAATTAGTTCCGACCCGGTCCACACCACGCTCGTGTTGACGCGTGCTGCAAATGGCGGCGCCGGCATTGGCCTTCGCCGGTATCGCCAGCCTCATCGACACGCACTACGGTGGACACATTACCAAGCGGTATTTGACCGGGTTGCGGATGGCACGGCGCTGGCGGTAGGCGCACCGCTGCAGAGAAGCGCGCTCACGCTGGGAGTTCGCCCGTCGCCAGCCAGCCGGCACACTCCCGGCCGAGCTCCCGCAACGCGCGCGCTTCGTAGTCAGCGATCTCCTCGGCGGTGAGTGTGTCTTTCCAGCGCCCGTTCACGCCGCGATAGAAGAACGTCTGCGCACCACCTTCAAATGCCGTTCCTTGGCGAGGCGTGAACTTCTCGGCGTTTGCCTTCATCCAGTCGAACGAGCAGTGCTCCAGGATGGCGTCCCAACACGCCTCGTTGATCGGGAGGTCGAGGAAGGCGGCGACTCGGCGAATTTCGCCAGGCATGTCGCGCTTCAAGTTGGCATAGTGGACGAGCAGCACGTTCGGCAGGTCCCGGATCGCCCACCAGCCGCGGACGTGCCCAAAGAAGCCCGATTGGTCTAGCCAGACGCGCCAGAACTCGCGGATATCGGACGGGGGCGCGACGGACAGCGGCGCATTGATACCAGGCAAGCTGTTAAATTGATCCCGCGTTGCTTGGGTGATATTCGTTTGGTGGTGGTAGAAGCTCCATGTCGTGTCTCGCCCATCGCGCGCGACGTAAATGTAGCGGGCCTGGGGAGAGAAGACGAGCGCGTCGAGCGGCAAGTGGGTCTTGATGAACCGCCGGTGACGTTGCGCCGCGAGTAGCGCCAGCTTCTCCGTTGTGGGGTCCAGGCGAAAGTCCAGCCAGGGCGACAATCGCCAGACCTCAAGGTCCGGGTCACCATCGAACAGCAACTGGCCAACGATCTGCTGCATCCAGGTTGTCCCCGACTTGGGGGGTGTCGCGATGATGATGTCATCGCTGCGAAACACAAACTCGTCCCAGATTGTCGAGTCGGCGATACGGCTTTGCAGTTCCCGTGTCTTGCGCGGCCAGAAAATGGTCTCAGACATGCACTGCACCCTCCTTCAATGCACACGTCACCGTGGCACAGCGAGCCAGCAAATCGCAAGAGCAACGCACGAGTTGGACAGAGGTCCTGTGAGGTTTAACATGTCAAAAGATGATTGACAAGCATTCTCATTGTGAAGAGTGCAGAAATGACTGGCGGGTGGCCAGCGCAAACCACGGCCCACAACGATATGCGTAGACGCTATGGTCGCTGCACTGCAGAAATCCTGCGGACGTCCTTGTCCACACCTACGTTGCCACTGCCAGCGTTATCAGGTGTGCGTTGCGATGTGCCGCGAGGCCCCGCTCATCAGTCGTGCTGGTGCACGGCGATGCCATTGCTCCAGTACGCTCTCGGCTCTTCCCCCTTTGGGGCATCGAGTTGCATATTGCGCCGGTGCGGTTCCAGCTGGTTGAGATCGGCGTCGCTTAGCGCGTCGCCCTTCTGGTGTAGGCTGTACGCCTCCGCCCGCGTGACCGGCAAAAAGGTCGAGAACTGCGGGTCGTCGCCAGCGAGCCAGTCGATGGTCTCGGTAAACACAGACACGAAGTGCTGGGCGCAGTGTGGGCGGGCGAGCAGTGTGCGCACCCCGCCATATCGCTAGATGGCTCACCGAGCTCTATGCCCGTCTTCCTACCCTGTCACCAGGCATTGGGGAGGCGTCGGTCCAATGCTCGCTTGGCGCTACATCCCTGTTAGGTTCCGCGCTCCCACCAGCCAGCGTGCTGCGCTTGCACACGCCGCGGCCCTAGCCTAGGATGGTGCGCGTGCCGGCGCGGCACACGAGTTGGGTGTCGTCCGGTGGAGGAGCGCAAGATGCAGTACCGCGCGATGGGAAACTCCGACTTGAAGGTGTCGGCGATCGGCTTTGGCGCCTGGGAAATCGGCGGCGGCTATGGGTTGTACGTTGAACAAGAGGTGATCCAAGCTGTCCAGCGGTCGCTCGACCTGGGCGTGACGCTGTTTGACACGGCACTGGCCTATGGCGCTGGCCAGTCAGAGGAACTGCTGGGTCGCGCGCTGGGCGCACGTCGCCATGAAGCGATCGTGGTGACGAAGTGCGGCCTCCCTACTCGCCCGAACTTAAAGCCACGTCGGGATGGCCGCTACCAGACCTTGCAGGACGACATCGACCACAGCTTGCGCTCCCTCAAGCTCGATTACGTGGACTTGCTGTTGCAGCACTGGCCGGACCCGGAAACACCCATCGAAGAGTCCATGAGGGCGCTGGTGGATATTCAGAAGGCGGGCAAGGCGCGCTACATCGGCGTGTCGAACTATCACCCCCACATGCTGCGCGAAGCCAAGAAGCACGCGCCCATCATCACTAACCAGGTGGGCTACAATTTGTTTGACCGCCGCTGGGAACGCCAGATGTTCGACACGGCGCGCGAACTGGGCATCGGCATCATGGCCTACGGTCCGATGGCCCACGGATTGCTCACCGGCGCGTTCACGGCGAACACCACCTTCGAAGAAAAGGACTGGCGTTCGCGCGGCAACGTGTTCGGCCAGTCGCTGTTCACCGCTGAGCATTTGCCTCAAAACGTACAAGTCGTACACGAACTCGAGGGCGTGGCGAAAGAAGCGGGAACATCGCTGGCGCCAATGGCGATCGCCTGGGTGCTACGCGATCCGTTGGTGGCAGTGGCGCTATCGGGCACGCGCCGGCCGCAGGAAATCGAGGAGAACCTCAAGGCGCTGGACGTACACCTAACCGCCGCTCAAAGCGCCGAAATCGACAGGATCATGGCCGGAGCCAGCGGGCAAGTAGACGTCCTGCCGGGGTAAGGACCCCTTTAATGTCCCCTTGGCGGGCGGACCGAGTAAACGGTAGTACGCGGCCTGCGTGGAACCGGCACGAAGACCACAGACCTTCCAGGAGCTCAGTTCCCCCGTCAGGGGGGGCATTAAGGGGGATCGTAACCCCTCCCCGCTTGGGCGGGGAGCTGGTACGACGTGTGCATGCCGTGAGCCAGCGCGGCTTGGCGATGGGCGTCGCTGGCGCTGACGTAGGTAACGGCGGCCACAGGGAGGTCGAGAGCGAGCAGTGCTTGCTGGAACGGCGGCGATCCGGCTGGGTCGGGAGCAAGCAGGCAGCAGCGCAAGCCGTGCGTTAGCCCAGCGGCGTCGAGCACCGCTTGGGTGGAGGGGAGCGCTACGGCTGCGATGCCCACCGCGTAGCTGGTGGTGAGGGCTGCGAGCGCCGGCAGCACTCCATCAACGGGCACGAGCCAGCGATCGAGCCGGGCGGCGGCCGCGACTTCCTCGACGGTAGCGTCTTCAGGGTCGATGCCGAGCTCTTGTAGCACGATGCCGTAGTAGCAGATCCAGTCTTCTGTTTCGCGTTGCGTTGTGAGCGGCCAGCGGCGATGGTGCGAGTGCCACCAGGCTCCGGCCGCGCCAAACGCGCTGGCGAGCCGCATGGCGTCGTGCTGCCAGCCATAGCTAGCCGTGGCTGCAGCGAAGCGTTCCGCAGGAGTAGCCACTGGCCATAACAGCACGTTGTCGATGTCCAGCAGGACGCCTTTTGTGCCTGGTAGGTTCATGGCTGGAACTCCCCCCGCTAACAGGCAATTGACTTTTGGTATCGCCCACCTAAGCATGGTGCCATTGAGCTTTCGAGGAGTGCCCATGGCTCGTGCCCTGACCCAGCGCCAGCTCGACGTGCTCACCTTTATAGCCCGGACGGTGGAACAGACCGGTCAAGCGCCGGCGCTGGTGGCGATCGGACGCGAGTTCGGCAACATCTCCCTGCCTTCGGTGGAGAAACACATCGAGGCGTTGGAGCGCAAGGGATACATCGAGCGTCGCCGGCACCAACGGCCACCAATTGTGCTGTTGCACACGGCGCCGCAGCAACTGTCGATACACGCCACTCTGGACGTGCCCATCCACGGCGCGGTGGTTGCGGCGTGTCCGCTCCGGTTCGCCCAACCGCCATTTGAGCAACTGACCATCGAGGCCGAACTGGTCGAGCGTTCCAGCACCGTGGTGGCCCTGCGCGTCGAAGGGTACGGGTTGGTGAACGAAGCGTTGCTGCCAGGTGATGTCCTGCTGATCCGGCCGGGCAAGCTGTTTGACCACGGCGATACTGTGGTCGCGCTGGTCAACGGCGGAGCCACGGTAAAGCGCGTGGAAGGCAGCGGCGACACGCGCATGTTGCTGTCAGCGCATCCCTCTGGTGAGCCGTTAGCCGCGCGCGGCTCAGACGTGTTTGGCGTGGTGATAGCTGTGCAACGGCGGCTGCCTCATAGCCATGGGATGGGAGGCACAGATGGTGGCGGAGGTGAGCGCGGGAACAACCCCACCCCCTAGCTTGCTGCGGGTGCATGCCCCGGGTGCCCTTGGAGCGAGCATCCGGCGCGGCAAGGGGGTGAGGTTCGACCCTCCTTTACCCAACCATCTCCCGCAACAACGCGATGTGCTGGGGGTAGGCTTCTTCGGGTGCGGGGATTTCAGGATGCCACTTCTTCTCCCACTCCACGCTCACCCAGCCGTTGTAGCCGTGGGTCTTGAGCGTGTGCATCTGCCCTTGCACGGGCACCTCGCCTTTGCCCAGCAGCACCAGTTGCCAGTCGTTGCCGCCCGGCGCCTTGCGATAGGCGTCTTTGACGTGGACGTGTGCCAGGCGCGCGCCGATGAGGCGAAACACCTCCTCCGGTGACTCGCCGACGCGGTAGGGATGGTGGCTATCCCACAACGCGCCGATGCATGGCGAGTCGACAGTGTTGAGCACGGCGGCGGTGCGGCGGGCAGAGCTAAACGCGTCATGGGTTTCCAGGGCCACCGACACGCCGGCACGTTGGGCGGCGGGAGCGGCTGCGCGCAGGCCACTTGCCACCCAGCCGTTCACTTCCTCGTCGCTAGGTTCCGGTCCGTCCCCGGCCTGGTTTGGACCACCAAAGATACGCAGCACCGGCACCTGGGTAGCTTGAGCTAACGCGATCCAGTGCAGCAGATCTTGCACTTGCGCCTCACGATCGCTGGCGGCGCGCAAGTTGAACCGGCAGGACGTGTCCAGGGCGCAGGTATCGATGCCCTGCTTGCGGCCCGCAGCGACGGCCTGCTTCACCGCCTCGGCGTCGGTAACTGGGTTGATGAGGGCGCCATCGAGCAAGCGCCACTCGATGCCCTCGTAACCGAATTTTTTGGCCGCGCTGATGGTCTGCTCGACCGACCACTCGGGGTTACCCAGCGTGCTGAACGCGAATTTCATGGTTGCCTCTCTGCTGGCGTACGGACTAGAACGCCCAGGCCGTGCCGTCGAGGTCAAAGGCCATGGGGGCGGGCACACCATCCACCGTGAGTCGCTCGTGACTACGTGCCTCCGCGAGGAACCCTTCCGACACCCACAGTTCGCTGAGTTCGAGCGTGTTCTTGATGCGCACCAGCCGGGCGTTTTGTGGATCGGGCCGGGCGCAGGAGCGCAACGCCACGGCGATGGCCGCACGATCGGTCGGCAACACACTAGGCATCTTGACGCGTTGCACGCCACCCACGCCGGACGTAATGCCGTTGATGTACGTGGCCTCCACGTCCATCTTGCTGGCCAGACGCTGGGTGGTAACGTCGGCGAGACCAATACCCGCCGCGTTGCCGTGGCTGGCCTCAGTGATGTCGAGCACCACCAGCGTGGTCACGTCAGGCCGTTCGAACTCCGGTTCGCCATGAATCATCATCCGGCCCAGGATATTGGTGTCCATGCCGGTGCCACTGATGTTCTTGCCCATCTCATCGACGATCAAGACGTCGATCTGGTCGAACGGCAGGCTGGCCATGAGGCACTTGGCCTCGACTTGCAGCTCTTTTTCGCGTTCGCCACCGATCTGGTCGGGCAGCACGGCTTCGATACGGGCGGTGCGCTCGTAGGCGTTTTCCAACACGGCGATACCGCACAGGAACTTGCCGGTTTTTTCGATCATGAGCTGGGCCACTGGCGCGAGCAGCGTGCGCAGGCCCTTGGTACCAAAGGCGTGGATACGCTCGGCCCCGCGACGCTTGCCCAGGCCGATGGCGCAGATCTTGGCCAGACCGCTCTCGACCTCGCCCTTAAAATCGGTGTGCGGCTTGACCCGATTGACCGGGATGATAGCGTCCGCCTCGTATGCGTTGCGGTCCATATGCACTTCCAGGCCGTTGGGCAGCGTGCCTACCACCACGGTGTCCATTGACGATTTAATAGGGCAGCCCAGCGCCTCCTCGGTCATGCCGAGGCTTTCCAGCATGACGATCTGGCCTTCCGCCGTGGCGCCGCCGTGGCTACCCATAGCTGGGATCACGAACGGCACGCCACCGGCAGCGCGGACCTCGGCCGCGACGGCGCGCAGGATGCGAGCGATCTGGTAGATGCCGCGGCTGCCGCCGGTGAGCGCCACCGTCATGCCCGGGCGGATGTTGGATAGGACGCCCAAGCGTGCCAGTTCGCTGTGTACGGCGCCTTCCACATCGACGAGCGCTGGCGCCTCGAAGCGTTGGTGAACCTTGACGACCTTGGGGAAGGAGGTCTCGATCTGGAGCGTCTGGATTCCTTCAGCAACGAGCATGTCGGTAACTTCCTTTCGCTTGGCTGTGTGGGCCCGCTGATTCGTGACCCGATTATCACACCTGGCGGTGCTGCTGAGAAGCGAGCCGCGCGCGCCAGTCATCGAGCACGTCGCGTAAGCTCTGCTCAAACGGGATGGTGCAGTGCCAGCCAGTGGCGTCACGGAAACGGCTACTGTCGCACCACATGACCGGCACATCAGCCGGACGCAAGCGGGCAGGATCGGTGCGCACCTCGACCTGCACCCTGGACAGCGCGATCAACGCATTGAGCACCGCGTGCATGGTGCGCGGGATGCCAGAGCCCACGTTATAGGCTTCACCGCTGGTGCAATAGGTGGCGGCCAGGTGGTAGGCGCGCACGATGTCGCGCACATCGCAGAAGTCGCGCTGGGTGGTGAGGTCGCCCACTTCCAGCACGGGCGGGCGCTCGCCGCGTTCGACCTCGATGAGCTGGCGGGCGAAGTTGGACACGACAAACCGGTCGCTCTGACCCGGCCCGATGTGGTTAAACACGCGCAGCCGGATGATGCGCATGTGGCGTGCTGCGGCGTATTGGTAGGCGAGTAGGTCTTGCCCAGCTTTGCTGACGGCATACGGGCTGAGCGGGCGTAGTAGGGCGCGCTCACTGACCGGCAGTTCGTCAGCGGGCACTTGCCCGTATACCTCCGACGAGATAGCGATCACCAGCATCGGGTCGAGTTGCTCCTGGCGCACTGCTTCGAGTAGGTTGACCTGGCAGACGATGTTGTTGGCAATGGTCCCAGCAGGGTCGGCCCAGGATTCAGGCACCGACGATTGCGCAGCGAGGTGGTAGACGGTATCGGGACGGCAGGCAGCCACAGCGGCGCGCACGGCGGCAGCATTGAGCAAATCGGCTCGATAGGCGGCGTCCAGACCGGCCAGTGGCGCTTCGCGACCGATACCGGCCACACGCTCATCGCTGGCGGCGAGGTGCTGGGCGAGGTGCTGCCCGACAAAGCCACTCACGCCCGTGATGAGCGCGGTGACCGGGCGGGCAGCCGGTTGCGCGGGAGGCGCCGTTTAGGTGCCGCTCTCCCAGGACGACAGGTAGTGCTTCTGCTCAGCGGTGAGGGTGTCGATTTCCACGCCCATGCTCATCAGCTTGAGGCGGGCGATCTCCTTGTCGATCGCGGCGGGCACGACGTACACCTCGGCCCTGAGCGAGGCAGCATTGGCGCGCAGGTATTCGCCGGCCAGCGCCTGATTGGCGAAGCTCATGTCCATCACGCTGGGCGGGTGGCCCTCGGCGGCGGCGAGGTTGATAAGCCGGCCCTCGCCGAGCAGGAACAGCTTGCGGCCACCGGCCAGGGTGTACTCATCGACAAACTCGCGCACCCGTCGCTTGCTCACGGCGAGCTTTTCCAGGGCGGGGATGTCGATCTCATCGTTGAAGTGGCCGCTATTCGCGATGAGCGCGCCGTCTTTCATGACGGCGAACAGGTCGTGGCTGACCACATTGACATCGCCGGTGACCGTGACGAACAGGTCGCCTTCACCGGCTGCCTTGGCGATAGGCATCACGCGGTAGCCTTCCATCACGGCTTCCAGCGCGCGGGTGGGGTCGACCTCGGTCACCACCACCTGGGCGCCCATGCCCCGTGCCCGGCTGGCCAGGCCCCGGCCGCACCAACCGTAGCCGGCCACGACCACCACTTTGCCAGCAATCAAGACGTTGGTAGCGCGCATAATGCCATAAAGTGTGTACTGCCCGACGCCGTAGCGGTTGTCGAACAGGTGCTTGGTGTCGGCTTCGTTGACCGCGACGATGGGGAACTCGAGTTTACCGTCCTTCGCCATCGCACGCAGCCGGATGACGCCCGTCGTGGTCTCTTCCATGCCGCCGGTGATACCGGGGATAAGTTCGCGACGCTCCTTGTGGATCATAGCCACCAAGTCGCAGCCATCATCCATGGTCATGTGCGGCTTGTGGTCGAGCGCGGCCGACAGGTGCCGGTAGTAGGTAGCGCTATCCTCGCCTTTGATGGCGAAGGTAGGGATGCCGTAATCGGTCACCAGGCTAGCCGCCACGTCATCCTGGGTGGACAACGGGTTGGAGGCGCACAGCACGAGGTCGGCGCCGCCGGCCTTGAGCGTGAGCGCGAGGTTGGCGGTTTCGGCGGTGATGTGCAAGCAGCCAGACATGCGCACTCCGGCTAGCGGCCGCTCCTTAGCGAAGCGCTCACGGATCTGGCGGAGCACGTCCATGCTGGCGCCGGCATACTCGATGCGCAGCTTGCCTTTAGGCGCGAGCGCGAGGTCGCGCACGTCGTATGTGCTAGAAATGGTTGCGGTCATGGTGTTGTTCCCTTCCTCGGACATGCCATTACAGGCTGGCGATAGCCTCGAAGTGCGTGTTACTCAAGAGTTCACTGTAGCGCGCCTGCACATCGGCGTGAGTGGCCGTGCGCAAACGGCCAATACTGAAATCTTCTACGGCAAACGACGCGAGCACGGCGCCGTGGAGCATGGCACGGCGTAACGTCACGCGGTCCAGGGTGCCGGACCGCGCCAGGTAGCCCATGAAGCCGCCGGCGAAGGTGTCGCCCGCGCCGGTAGGGTCGCGTACGTCTTCTAACAGATAGGCCGGAGACACGAATAGGTCGTGACCGGCAAACAGTAACGAGCCGTATTCGCCGCGGGTGACGATCACCACGCGCGGCCCCTCGGCCATCACGCGACGCGCGGCTTCCCGCAGGTGGTAGGTGCCAGTGTACTGGCGGATCTCGCCTTCGTTGATGCGCACGCCGTCCACCCGACGCACAATGGCGCTGAGGGCATCGCGTTTGCTGTTGATCCAGTAGTCCATGGTGTCGAGCAGCACAAAGCGCGGGTTGTACAGTTGCTCCCGCACCTCGAGCTGCACCTCAGGGTCGGTGTTGCCCAGGAAAGCGAACTCGCTATCGCGATACAAGGCTGGCAGCTTGGGGTGAAACTGGGCGAGAACGCCCAACTGCGTGTCGAGCGTTTGGGCGTTGGTGAGGTTGTAGTCGAAGCGTGCATTCCAGCGGAAGCTGGCGCCCTGTAGCGTTTCGAGTCCGGCGAGGTCGATATTGCGCGAGCGCAGGAACTCGATGTAGGCGGGTGGGTAGTCCTGGCCGATGACGCCTACTACGTTGACGCGGGTAAACAGGCTCGCGGCGGTGGCGAAGTAGGAGGCGGTGCCGCCCAGAGCGTCCGACACCGCGCCGAACGGCGTCTCGACGCTATCCAGAGCGACCGTGCCCGCGACCAGCACGCTCACGCTTGATCCAGCAGTGCGCGGATGGCGGGCAGGTAGGGGGTGCGAGCGATGCCGCGCTCGGTGATGATGGCGGTGATATAGCGGGCGGGCGTTACGTCGAAGGCGGGATGACGCGCGTATACGCCGGTAGGAGCGGTGGCAACACCGCGCCAGGCGCCCACCTCGCTGGGATCGCGCTCCTCGATGGGGATCTGCTCGCCGGAGGCGATGCTGCCATCGATGGTGGAGATGGGCGCTGCGACATAGAACGGGATGCTGTGCTCCTTGGCGAGCACGGCCACGCTGTAGGTGCCGATCTTGTTGGCAGTGTCGCCGTTGGCGGCGATGCGGTCGGCGCCGACGACCACGCAGGTGATTTGCTGGCGCTGCATGAAGTGCCCGGCCATATTGTCGGTGATGAGTGTCATGGGGATGCCCTCTTGCATCAGTTCCCAGGCGGTGAGTCGGGCGCCTTGCAGGAAAGGGCGGGTTTCGTCAACGAATACGTTGATGTTGCCGTGGCGCTCCCAGGCGGCGCGCACCACGCCCAAGGCGGTGCCGTAGCTCACGGTGGCCAGTGCGCCGGCGTTGCAGTGGGTGAGGATGCTGGCGCCCGACGGAATCAGCGAAGCGCCAAGGCGGCCCATTTCCCGGCAGGCAGCTTCGTCCTGTTGCGCGATGGTGTGGGCGTGGTCCAGGAGCGCCGCGCGCACCTGAGGGAGGCGCGTGTCCGTACGTTGCCGCAACCCATCCAGCATTTCGTTCACGGCCCAGGGCAGGTTGACGGCAGTAGGGCGAGTGGCGACGAGCATGCGACCCGTTTGCTCGAGCTCCGCCAGCAGCTCGCCAAACGTGCCTGCACCCGACTGTTGGGCGGCCAGCGCCATGCCGTAGGCAGCGGTGGCGCCGATGGCGGGAGCACCGCGCACCTGCATACTCTTGATGGCGTGCGCCACGCCGGCCGCGCTGGTGCAGCACACCACCACTAGTTCAGCAGGCAGCCGGGTTTGATCGATCAGGCGCACCTCACCGGCCTCCCACCACACGGTTTTGGCGGGTGCGCCAGCGACGGGGAGCAGTGTCTGGCCGGGCACGGCAGTGAGCGTGAGCTGGCCACTCACCATGGTGTGTTCCTCACCGCTAGTACCGGATGATGGCTTCGATGGGGTAGCCAGTCAGCACATCGCGACCGTTGAGAAACGAGAGTTCCACCAGGAAGGCGGTGCCGGCCACCACCCCACCCAACCGCTCGACAAGCTTGACGGTGGCTCTGCAGGTGCCGCCGGTTGCCAGCAGGTCGTCAACGATCACCACGCGCTGGCCGGGCTTGATGGCATCGCGGTGGATCTCCACGGTGTTGGTGCCGTACTCCAGCGCATATTCCTCGCGGATCGTTTCGGCGGGCAACTTGCCAAGTTTTCTCACGGGCACAAAGCCAGTGCCCAGCGCCACGGCGACAGGAGCGCCAAAGATGAACCCACGCGACTCCATGCCCACGATGAGGTCGGGCTTGAGGCCACGGCAGCGATCGGCGAGGGCGTAAATGGCTTCCTGCAGGGCTGGGCCATCAAGTAACAGCGTTGTGATGTCCTTGAACAGGATGCCAGGCTTGGGAAAGTCGGGAATATCGCGGATCTTGCTGGCGAGCACCCGCTGCCTCCCTTTCGCGCAGTGTACCGGCGGCTAGTATTCCACTTTGCGGTAGCCCGTGTCTAGTTGGAGATTGTGCCGCTCCCCCTACCCTTGCCCAAAAAGGGGAGAGGAGGGGGCATGACCAGCCAGGCGATCAGTCTGCCCAGGAGCCAGAGGACACCGACCAGCAGCACACTGCCAGAGATGGCGTATGCCGCAAGCGTTTGGTTGAGCCCGGCGAATGCCAGCCGCACGACGTACGTGCCGGGATTGGATAGCCACCAGCCGTTGGAAATGCCGTTGACAGTCACGTGCTGCGGCGTGGACGCGGGGCAGGTGGCGCTCGCGGGAGGCGCTGAGATTACGGTGGCGCGCCAGTTCGAGTTGTAGGCTTGATTGAGCACCAGCAGCACCGGCTTTGCCCCCACGGTCACCCGTACCGTGTAGCCCCGCCAATCGTCGCTGAGTACGGCAAC
>JANWJO010000167.1 GCA_025449435.1 Chloroflexota bacterium
AAGCCGAACGCCACCTCAGCGACCCTACCGGCCTCTAGCTCCAGGTAGCCGAGGTACATCTGGGCCCAGAACCACATGGGCGTTGCTTCGCGCAGCGCCAGCGTCTCCCGGTACAGCGCACTGGCCTCCGCCCGGTCGCCACGCAGATGGGCCACGGTTCCCAGGTCATTAAACGCTTTCCGCTGCCCCTCAACGTGCCCCATCCGGCGCGTCATCACGAGCAGCCGTTCGGCGCAGGCCTGGACCGTTACCAGATCGCCCTCCCTGAATCCCAATGAGATGGAGCAATTGAGGTACGTGAGTACTTGCGCATCCTGCCTCAGCTCGGCGATCGCCAACCCGGCTGCGAGGGATTCGCGCGCCAGTGCCAACTCGCCAAGGTCCGCGGCGAGTGAAGCCATGAGCCAGAGCGCTTGCTGGCGGAGCTCCTCCGGCACGTCTGGCGTCGCTGGCTCTAGGAAGCAGCGTAGCCAGTTTAGCCCCTCCGCGAGCGGCCCTGAATGTCCCCAGAAGTCGGCTGCAAAGGTCACCAGTTGTAGCCCTCGCACGGCGTCGTTACGCTCGACGCACCAACTCAGTGCTTGGCGCAGGTTCTCTCGCTCTAGTTCCAGAATGTTCCAGTTGATCTGGCCCAAGTCGTCCAGCCCCATGTTGCGCTCGAGGAAGCGCAGCATCGCCTCGACGTGCGCTTGCCGTGTCGCCTCGACCTCGCCCATCTCAGCCAGCTTTTCGAGTGCGAACTCGCGCACCATCTCGAGCTGCACGAAGCGTGGTGCGCCGTCGTGCTCCTCCTGGTGCAGCAGGCTATGGCGGAGCAATCCGTCCAGAGCGTCCAGCACCTTTACATCGAGGGACGAAGCTGTGGTGGCGACCTGTTCGGCCATCGCCAGTGTCGCACCCCCAACAAACACGCCCAGCCGCCGGAACAGTGCCTGCTCCCCGGAGTTGAGCAGGTCGTAGCTCCATGCCAGCGTCGTTCGCAGTGTGCGCTGGCGCGCCGGTAGGTCGATCGCGCCGCCGGTGAGCAGGTCGAGGCGGTGAGCGAGCTGGCCCAGGAGTGCCGCTGGTGGCAGGAGCCGGACGCGCGCTGCCGCCAGTTCGATCGCCAGCGGCAATCCGTCGAGTCGCTGGCAGATGGTGGCCACGGCCGCCGCGTTGTCAGGCGTGAGCGCGAAGGCCGGCCGCACTGCCCGTGCGCGCGCCACAAACAGTGCGACGGCTTCGACCGTCTCCAATATCTCGGGCAGTTGGTGCAGCCCCTCGGGAAGCGCCAGCGGCGGCACGGGGAATTCGCGCTCCGCCGCCAGCCGCAACGGGGCGCGGCTGGTCGCCAGGATGGTTAGCTTGGGGCAGGCGGCGAGCAGCACCGACAGTGTTGGAGCCGCGTCCGTCACCTGCTCACAGTTGTCCACCACTAGCAGTAGGCAGCGCGGCCGCAATAGCTCGGCGAGCACCTCGCCCAGGTCTCGGCCGCCTTGCTGGACCCCGCAAGCACGTGCCACCGCCGGCAGCACGAGGGCTGCGTCGGAGAGCTCGGCCAGCGAGACGAAGGTCACGCCGTCTGTGAAATCGCAGGCTACCTCGTCAGCTAGGCGCAATGCGAGGCGTGTCTTGCCCACTCCGCCGACGCCAGTTAACGTCAGGAGTCGGGCGGCGCCGAGCAGGCTGCGCGCGGCTTCCAACTCCAGGGACCGACCGACGAATAGCGTCATCTCCGCTGGTAAGCCGGCACGCGCACCAAGCCCAGCCGGCACCCGGTCGCGTGGGGTCGGGGCTCCCGCGGCAACAAATGCGGCGCGCGCGCTGGGGTCCATCGGCAAGTTGGACGCCAAGCGCAGGACCGTGTCCTGGAGTGGCCGGCTCCGGCCATGCTCCAAGTCCTGGACGCTTCGCACGCTTACGCCTGCTCGCTCGGCCAGTAATTCTTGCGTCAAGCTGGCCTCCAGGCGATGGCGGCGCAACAAGGCACCAAAGACGGCTGCGTTTGGGTCCATAGGACACCTCCCTCCTCGCGCAGAACAAACAAGCTGACGGTGCCAGGGAGCCGGCGGTGCATAGAAGGATTATCGGCTCGGTGATGAGAGCCAAAGACATTGCTACCCGAGAAGTTTCCCACATCGCCCCGGCTTCGTGGCCAGCACTGCGTACAGCACGTGGCGACCTGCGCCCGCTCGCCGGACAGTGCCTGGTGTGGCGACCCGATGCGGGAAGGGAAATGAGAGGCAATGACGCTGCGCCTGGCGCGCCCCTGGCGGCCCGGATCACCGGAGCCGCGCGGCGGCGCGCTCTTGCTCTGGCGCGCGCGCCGGGCTCTCGGGCTGCGCCGAACCGTCGCGGGCTCGCCACTTGCCGCCCTAGCAGCGGTTGCTCTGCTCGCACTGTGGCCGCGCTCCGCCAGCGCGCCTATCCCGCTGTCGAGCTCTCCTCTCGCCATCGCGGCGGGCCCGGTCGGTTGCCTCGACGTGGCGACCGCTGATAGCCGTGTGTGGGCGCTGTGCGCCGGCAACTCGCACCCACTCGGCGAGATCGCTGACGACGGCCAGCCAACCGCCCTAGCCGCCGACCCTACTACCGGCCGGGTTTACGTCGCCACTGCTGACGCCATCATTGCACTGGCTGGAGGAACCGCGCCCTGGCAGGTGGCCCTGCCACCGGGGCAGGAATCCGTCGCCCTCGCTCTCGATGCTCCGGCGGGCCGGCTGTACGTCGCCTCCGATAGTCTCGTCCATGGCGAGTCCACTGGCGGTAGCTTGATTACTCTGGACGCACGGACAGGAGACATCGTGGCCACCGTCCCGGCGGGCACGGCGCGGACAGCCCTGGCGATCGATCCGCACCGCCATCGGGTCTACCTGGCGGACGCTGCCGAGGGGATCGTGCTGGCTCTCGCCGGTAATCACCTGGCCGTGGTGGCCGCCACCTTTGTTGGGGGAACACCGACCCACCTTGCTATCGACGCAAAGAGGGGCCGGGTGTACTCCGCCGATTTCGCGACCGGCAGGCTGACGGTGATCAGCGAGGCAACTGACGGCGTGGTCGCTTCCGTTCCGCTAGGGCGGGGCCCAGGTGACATAGCAGCCGATCCGGCGAGCGGGCACGTCTTCGTGGCGGCCGGCACGACAGGTACGGTCACGATCCTTGACCGATCACTTGTGCCGCTGGCCACGCTGCACGCCGGCGCTATGCCTGCCGCACTCGTTGCCGACCCGAACGGCGGGGGGATCAATGTGATCGACTTTGGCAACCTTGGCATCTGGCGGATCGATGACGGGCGTATCGGCGGTCCGACTGCAAGTCCGGTCGCCATCGTCAAGGATATTGCGACGGGCAAGCAGGCCCCAGCACAGTCGGAGGGTGACTGAGCCGAGCGAAGCTGCTCTGGATACTTAACCGAGCCCTCCTTAAAGGTTCCCCGAGGAGTGACCGAGTTGCCGGAGGGTGGGTGGTGAATGGCGGGCAGCGTGGGGGATGACAGAACCCCATGCCCAGAGGGCACCCGTCCCCCTTGGCAGGGGAACGGGCTGCCGGCAGTGTGCGGGCTGCGTGGAACGGGCACGACGAGTACGGCCCGTCCAGCAGGTGCGACCCACCGCCAGGAGGGACGACCGGGAGGGCCAACCTTACCCCACGGGCGCCGATGCAGGCATGGTGCGGCGCGCGCTTGCGAACACCAGGTGCAGCACGATGACGATGGTGAGCACAATTTCCAGCGTGACCGCTACGGTCCCAAGTCCGCGCGGGTTGGGCCGGCCAAAACGATTCCAGCCAAAGAGCGTTGCCAGCGTCATCAGCAGGAGCAGGAAGTCGATAAGACGAACGAGGTTCGGGCGCACGAAGGTGGCCATCACAAAGAGGACGGTGAGACCGACAAAGCCAGCAAAGTTAAGGATGAACAGGATGGGCAGTGGCATAAACACGCTTCTACCGTTGAAGGTGGCGAAGGGCGAGAGGTGGAAGTGGAACAGTATCGCGTCCAGCGCGAGGTGCAGTGAGCAGATGGCGAGAGCCAGGACAATAATGGCGAGCTGATGGAGGAATCGCATGCCAACCCTTTTCTAAAGCCGGCCCTGGAGTCTAATTGCGCAACGTCCCCTAATGCAGCCAGGGCTCTTGCCGGTGTTCGCAGCGAAACTACCGGCGTTTCGTGAAGAATAGTTCAAATCGATCTGGGAGCTTGCTGATACGGGCAGCCTCGCTGTAACGAACCCTCAACGGCCGTGCGCTATACTCGGCGCCGGATTGAACAGGGTGGGGCCGGACAGCACAATCACCAGAACGGGGAGGCGATGGGCAACGCAGCGACCAAGGTTGGCATTATCGGCTGCGGCAAGATCAGCGGCATTTACCTTGAAAACGGCAAGAAGTTCGACGGCATCGAGGTAGCGGCCGTCGCAGACATCGATATGGCACGAGCGCACGAACAGGCAGCCCTGTATGGCGTGCCGAAAGCCTGCACTGTGGACGAATTACTGGCCGACCCTGAACTCACGATCGTGATCAATCTCACCATCCCGGCGGCTCACGCCGCCGTGGCACGTCAGACCCTTCAAGCAGGCAAATCGGTGTACAACGAGAAGCCACTGTCCGTGTCGCGTAACGACGCACAAGGGCTGCTGGAACTGGCTGCAAGCAAAGAGTTGCGCGTCGGTTGCGCTCCCGACACGTTCCTCGGCGCAGGGCTCCAAACTTGCCGCCAGTTGATCGACCAGGGCGCTATTGGCACACCGGTGGCGGCGACGGCGTTCATGCTCAGCCACGGCCCGGAGAACTGGCACCCCAACCCTGACTTTTACTATCAACCCGGTGCGGGTCCGATGTTCGACATGGGCCCGTATTACCTCACGGCGCTGGTGTCGTTGCTCGGTCCGGTGCAGCGTGTAGCTGGGTCAACGCGCGCTTCGTTTGCCACGCGCACCGTCACCAGCCAGCCGCTGTATGGTCATGAGATCGCGGTCAACGTGCCAACACACGTGGCTGGCGTACTCGACTTCGCATCGGGACCAATCGCCACCATCGTGACCAGTTTCGACATCTGGTCCCACAACGCGCCGCGCCTGGAGATCTACGGATCGGAAGGCACCCTAAGCTTGCCCGACCCCAACAACTTTGGTGGTCCTGTGCAGGTGCGCGCAGCCGGCGCTGCCGAGTGGCAGGACATGCCGCTGACGCATGGCAACGCTGTTAACAGCCGGGCGTTAGGGGTGCTGGACATGGCGGAAGGTATTGCCCACCGGCGGCCGCACCGCGCCAGTGGTGAGCTCGCCTTCCACGTGCTGGACGTCATGATCGGCGTTCACGAGGCATCAGCCAGTGGTCAATATGTCACGCCTCAGAGCACGTGCTCGCGCCCGGCGATGCTGCAGCCGGGCTTGGCCGATGGCGTGATCGGCGATTAGTGCCGTGTCCGGCGGCGCGATTCGGCTACGGCTGGAACAGCATGGTCGATTGTGACGTCAGCGAGATGTTCCAATCGGTGCCAAAAAAGCCAGCAAACGGCGCGAACGGCACGGTGAGCTGCACGGTGACGTACCCATAGGTTTGCGACGTGGTGGCACTGTTCGGACAGCTGGGCGGCGATCCCGAGGACAGGATGCTCGCGCTGTAAAAGCTCGCTGAACAGATCGTAAGACCCGTTCCGGCGTACGTAGCGGCTGCGGCTGCGGCTTGGTTGGTCGAGCAGGCCGTGCCCGACGTGCAGGTGCTGGTCGGGTGGGCCAAAGCGTAGCGGGCGGCATCGGCGGCGGCGTTATTGAGTTCGTTCTGGATGAAGATCGCCCTGCCAAGGTCAATAGTGGCAAACATCAAAGCAAAGAACAGGGGTAACACCAAAGCGAACTCGATCATCGCCTGGCCGGCGGTGCGCGTTCTCCGGCGCGACATTGACTTAAGGCCCTTCCGGTGCGGCAGCTTCGGCGGTCATGGTCATCGTGTGCCCGAAGGCAAACGGCGTCACAAAAGGAAATGAATAGGTAACGATCACCCACGAGGACTTTTCCTCGGCGCCATCGACGGTATAGGGGCCGGTCACATTAAGCGTAGCCGTCACACCGACACCCGAACCATTTAAGAGCGGAGCAGCCTCGTTGCGGACCACCGCTGTCACGTCCGTGGTTGTCGCCGAGGGCGTCTTGGCAGCGTAGAACGCGCCTTCGCGCGCTGCGTTCTGGAGGATAATCCAGGCGTTGATCGCGCGACCACCATCGATCACACCAAAGACCAGCATCAACAGCACGGGCGCGGCTAGGGCGAGCTCGACGACTGCCTGACCGCTTTGCCGCTTGCGGCGATGCTCCGACCCGGCGCCACGGGCATCTGGTACAGACAACTTCACGGTGTCACCCATCCTCCCACTAAGTGGTTTATCGGAACGGAGAAACATTTAAGAGAGAGGAACCGGTGTTCGAGGTGCCGCTACAGGTGCTCGTCGTGGTGGAAACGAGGTTCGTGACCGTGCCATACCACGGCCCATTCGTGCCCGCGGCAGCAACCTGGTCGACATCGACGATAATCGGGATGGCACCGTAGATATGGATGGCAACGGAGCCACTCTTGAGGGCCTGATCAGCGAGGCCAACGATAATGACGCCCAGATGCGTACCTGGGATCATGCTCAACGATGCCTACAAAGCGGCCACCGCGTTATTGCCATCGAGCCCGTTGCCTGTCACGTTGGCGTAGCTGCCGAGGCACGTCGGCTGGCTGCCAGTCCAGCCAAAATACCCCTTGTAGTCGTTGGATCCCAAGAAGTAATTGGGATCGACGGGGGAAGGCAGGACGGCGTTGGACGCACCAGAGTCGCTCTTGTATGACTTATCGAAGATCAGCACTTGAGTACCCGGAGGTGGTGCTATGGGAGATGCCTGGCTAGGGTCGTCGAGCGAGTAGCCGGCAGGCGCCGGATCTTGGGGACACGTCGCACCGTAGTAGCCGGAGGTCGGGACGCAGATCGTGGACCACGGGTATGGGTATGGCGGTGGGGGTGCGGGCTGATTATTCTGCCCTGTACACCCAAGCGTCGTGCTGGAAGTGAGCTGCCAGGCGTAGCACGCGCCGTACGGTGGGTCCCACCAGACCGCGAACGGGGCGAGTGTCACTTTGGTGGGGTGTACCGTCGTAGCCAGGTAGCCAGCAACGGCGCCGACCGTGTACTGGTTCCAGTTGAGTGCCCGGCCGAAGAACGTTTGCTGAGGCCACGACACCGTGGCGAGTATGCCCGCAGCTGAGCCGGGGAATGACGTACTGTCATCGTAGAGGTAGCTGCTCCCGTTGCTGGCCGTGACGGCACTGCCTGAGCTATCGACGAACTGCGCGGCAACGTCTACCGTACCCAAGGTATTTACTGGCGCACCGCCAGCGGAAGGATCGTACAAATGGACGGTGATGGTCGGGCTCGACGGCACGCCGGACAGGCGTACCGCATCGACAAACGCGTTGTAGATGTCCTGGCTGGTGAAGTGCAGGCAGGTGGGACTAGTTTGCGAGCAGTTCGGATCATTGTCGCCAATCAAGATGGCGCCTGCGTCGGCCACGTCGTCGGCGGCGTTTTGTGCGGTGCGATGGCTGGCCATGCCGACACCTAGGTCGAGCGCTAGTCCAGCCATGCCGATGAGCACGGGCATGAGCAATGCCAGCAGAAGGAACACCTGGCCGTGTTCCCCGGGCCGCTGTGGCTTAAACCACCCTTTGAGAACACGCATGTGCGCCCCTCCCTCATTCAGGCAACGTACGGTGGACGAAATGGCAGTGTCTAGCGCCTTTGTGTCCTGCCTAGTGAGGTACTTCATGGTGTTGAGTTCGTGCTACGTGCGTTGCCTGGCTTGACGCACGCCGTACACTAGGTACACCCCACCCGGGGTGGGGTAACAAGACGAGGTTAGTATGATGCAGGCGCAAACGAAACGCGAAATCGAGGTAGCCCTCAAGGTGGCCGCCGGCCAGTTGGAGGGTGTGCGCCGGATGGTGCAGGAAGACGCCTATTGTGTTGACCTGATGAAGCAAGTGTCGGCGGTGCAAGCGCAGTTGGAACGGGTCAACCGTGCCCTGTTGCGCAATCACCTCTCGACCTGCGTAGCCGATGCTATTCGCAGTGGTCAGGGTGAGCAGAAGATCGACGAGTTGATGCTGGCGGTGAAATTTAGCGGTGGGCTCACCGGAACGGCGCCCGACCTCGTGCAAGTGGCGGCCCTAGGGCCCACCGAGTGCCACACCGATGCGGCGTTAGCCCAGGAGTGAGCACCATGCCGGCAACCATAACCGCTCTCCCTACGGAGAGCACTACCAGCGCACAGTACGCCGTGGAAGGCATGACGTGCGCGTCGTGCGTGCGGCGGGTGGAAAAGGCCCTGGCCAAAGTGCCTGGAGTGAGCGCGGCAACTGTCAACCTCGCCACCGAGCAAGCCAGCGTCACCTTCGATCCCGCCCAGGCGACGCCGAACCTGCTGCAAGCGGCCGTTGACAAGGCGGGATACCGCCTGCGCGTTCCCGAACCGGTCGCTCCGGCGCTGCTGCTCCCCGTTGAAGTGAGCGCTGATCAATTGCTGCTCCCCATCGAAGGCATGACCTGTGCCTCGTGTGTCCGGCGGGTGGAAAAGGCCCTGGTCAAAGTGCCGGGTGTGCACACCGCGACCGTCAACCTGGCCACCGAGCAGGCGAGCGTGAAGGTCGCGCCTGGTGCGGTCTCGCTGGACACGTTGCGCGACGCCGTGGCGAAAGCTGGGTATGCCGTCGGAACCGTAGCCGCGCCAGCGGTACGGGCGGCTCCGTCGGCCATTGCGGCCGAACCGGTGGACGAGCACGCACTGCGCCGCCAGCACGACATCGCCGAGCTGCGCAACAAGTCGTTCGTGAGCCTGGCTGTTGGTGCAGTGATGATGGCCGTCATGTATGTGCCGCTCGGCCTGGACATGACGCTGGTCGCGCCGGTGCTGCTGATCGCGGCCACGGTGGTGCAGTTTTGGGCTGGCCGCGTGTTTTATAGCGCGGCGTGGGCGGCGGCGCGGCACGGTAGCACCAACATGAACACCCTGGTTGCCGCCGGCACCAGCGTCGCCTACGGCTACAGCGCCTTCGTGTCGCTGTGGCCGGGGCTCGCGGCTAGCTGGGGGTTCCCGGCAAACTTGTACTACGAGACCGCCGTCATCATCATCGCCCTCATCTTGATGGGCCGCTGGCTGGAGGCGCGGGCGCGCTTTCAGACCGGTGCTGCCATCACAGCGCTGATGGGTTTGCAGCCACGCACGGCCCGCGTCATCCGCAACACTGTCGAGACCGAGGTTCCCCTTGACGCAGTGATCGTAGGCGATGCGGTGCGCGTGCGACCTGGCGAGAAAGTGCCGGTGGATGGCGTGGTGCTCGAAGGTCGTTCGGCGATCGACGAGAGCATGCTCACTGGCGAGAGCCTACCTGTTGACAAAGGCCCAGGTGATACGGTGATCGGTGCCACGCTCAACACCAGTGGGAGCCTGGTGTTCCGGGCCACCAAGATTGGCAAAGACACGGCGCTGGCCCAGATCGTCCACCTGGTACAAGAAGCGCAGGGATCAAAGGCGCCGATCCAGCGCATGGCCGACGTGGTGGCGTCCTATTTTGTACCGTTCATCCTGGCCCTGGCCGTCGTCGACGTAGTGGTGTGGCTGTTGCTCGGTCCGGAGCCTCGGCTCACGCTGGCCCTACAAACCGCCATCGCGGTGCTCATCGTGGCCTGCCCGTGTGCACTGGGCCTGGCCACTCCCGTCGCCATCATGGTCGGCACCGGCAAGGCGGCGGAGCTAGGCGTGCTGATTCGAGGTGGCGAGGCGTTGGAGTCGGCGCGCCGCGTCACCGCCATCGTGCTGGATAAGACGGGCACACTCACACGCGGCAAGCCATCCTTAACGGCCATCGCACCGCTAGGCGACTGGACCGGTGATGCACTCTTGCGCGTTGCTGCCGCCGCCGAGGCTGGCTCGGAGCACCCGTTGGGACAAGCCGTTGTCGGCGCGGCGCGGGCCAAAGGGTTGGCTGTTCCGGCAGCCGAGGGATTCGAGGCGTTGATTGGGCACGGAATTTGTGCGCGGGTTGAGGGGCACGTTGTACTGGCAGGTAATCGAGCGTTGCTGGAGAGCGCTGGCATCGCGGTGAACGAACTGGAAGTGCCGGCAGCTCGGCTCGCACATCAGGGTGCCACGCCACTGTTCGTGGCGATTGACTTCCGGCTAGCCGGGATGCTGGCCGTGGCCGACACGCTTAAGCCAGAGTCGGCGGAGGCTGTCGCTACGTTGCGAGCGCTGGGTCTCAGCGTGTGGATGCTCACCGGCGACAACCGTGCAACGGCGAGCGCAATCGCCAACCAGGTCGGCATCAACAACGTACTGTCAGAGGTGCTCCCCGGCCAGAAGGCCGAACAAGTGAAGGCGCTGCAACAGCAAGGCAAGGTCGTCGCGATGGTCGGCGACGGCATCAACGACGCGCCTGCGCTGGCACAAGCCGACCTCGGCATCGCCATGGGCGCAGGCACGGATGTGGCGATGGCCGCCTCGGACATCACGCTCGTTGGTGGCGACCTGCGCGGCATTGTCAGTGCGTTGGCGCTGTCGCGGCGGACCGTGCTCACTATCAAGCAGGGCTTGTTCTGGGCCTTTGCGTACAACGTCATCCTGATCCCGGTGGCTGTCGGTGCGTTATATCCCATCTGGCACCTGCTGCTCAGCCCGATGCTGGCGGCAGCGGCGATGGCCATGAGCAGCGTCAGCGTCGTCACCAACGCCTTGCGGCTGCGCAGCTTCAAGGGATACCGAAGCGCGGAGTCCATTGCTCACCCACCGCGGGGAGAGGTCGTGCGCGAGTACGCGTTCCTGGTGGTTGTGGCCGTGGTCGCGATAGCTATCGGCTTCGGCCTCATGGTGCTGGCCCAGCAAGGCGCGGGAGCGGGGAGTGGCGCGCCTATGTAACCGCACATCACCTATTGGCCCGGGTGTGTCGCTCGAGCCAGCCAACCGACTCACTAGAAGGAAAAGGAATCCATCTATGTCCAAAGTCGTCTTAAATGTCCCGGACATCTCGTGCGAGCACTGCGAGCACACCGTCACCAGCGCGCTTAAGCCAGTTGCTGGCGTGCGCTCCGTGCGCGTAGATATTCCTGCCAAGCAGGTCACCGTTGAGTACGACGCCGCAGCCGTGAGCATCGACACGATGAAGGCCGTGCTCCAGGAAGAGGAGTATCCGGTCGCCTCGGTGGCGTAACGGCGGTAGCGACCCAGGCTGCCAGCATTTCGACAAGCGCTGGCAGCCCCAGTGCCGGCAGGTACCCACCTGGTATTCTGTTCGGATGTCTGAGCCAAACGTCGCCGATCCCGGGTACGTCCGCTTCCTCGAAGAGTTATCGCTCAACGCGTTTCCGGCTGCGAACGTCGTGTGCTACGACGGGTGGCTGCTGCGGTTCAATAGCTCCTATTCCCGCCGGGCCAACTCCGTGCAGAGCCTGTACCCCTCGTCGATCGACGTGCACGCCAAGATTGCTCACTGTGAGCAGGTGTACGCCGCGCAAGGGGCGAGCGCCATCTTCAAGCTCACGCCTGCAGCCAAGCCAGTTGATCTTGACGCTCACCTCGCCGCTGCCGGTTATGGGCGTGAAGGCGTCACCAAAATTCAAGTGAGCGACCTGGCCAGCACCGCTCCAGCGCCTAGCCATCCGGTTTCTCTGGAAGCGCAGTGCTCCGAGAGCTGGCTGGAGGCCTGTGTCACCCTTAACGGCGTTGACCGGCCGTTCGTACCGCTGTTGCGTGCGCTGTTACAGCGGATCATCCCCGAGCACCGCTTCGGCTCGCTGGTGATCGATGGCGCCATCGTGGCCGTTGGACTGGTGGTGGTGGAGTGCGGCTACG
>JANWJO010000168.1 GCA_025449435.1 Chloroflexota bacterium
ATCCACACGAATTGCGTATTGCTTTTGTACGCGGTCGCCGCATCCCACGAGATGTAGGGTTCCGTTCGCGCTGGCACGGATACTCCAACAATATCGGGCGGGATCTGGTGGGAGCTGCTGTCGCATCCGTCAGCTACGCTCACTTTTAGAGATGGGGTCGAACAACATGTCGGCCGTGGAACGGCGAGCACCTGTCGGTCGTCTCGGCGCGCGCAGATGGTCTGCACGCTGGTCGTGGACGAGTCCTGCCGATAGCTTGGCAACCTGTGGTGCTAGCAGTGCCCTCGTCTCCTCCTCAAACAGCAACGCCTCTTCGGTACTAGCGAATCGATGTCCTACAAGCTGAATGCGCGCTGGATCAAACAGCCGATTCGCGACTAGCTCGTTGCACGCGCCTTCGGTGACTGCGAGTTCGGTGTTCGCATAAGGCTGTCGCCCATTCGCAAGCTCGACGATCAACCGTTTCGCACTGCGAGACTCCATCATGACGTGGAGTTCACCGCCGGACTGCGACTCAATTATGCGAAGTTGATCACACGCTGCCGACGCCGCCAGTTGACCCCCTGCCACTTTGTCCAAAATGGCTGCAATAGCTGCCGTTTCCGCGAAACCACCGTTACTGCGGAAAGTGGCTGCCAGCGTTTGAATGCTTGCTGCTGCTACGTCCGCAGGACTACCCATCCCAGCGAGGAGGCGATATGGCCGCGCCCACTTTGGACTTATCCCGGCTGCCAGAATGTCTAAGTCCGGCACACGTCACCTCCGATCTAGTTGCACGAACCAGTCTACCATGTAGTCCTGACAATGTCAGCGCATAAATGGAGAAATGACAAATAATGTCAGCAACGGCTGGGGTGACGGCCGCCAAGCATGGCTCCGCCTCTCGCTAGCTTAGGGAGCTGGCTGCGGGGCGGTTGCCCTTTGGGCGTAGGTTGGGGAGTGAGTTCCGCTACCGATACGCTTTTGCTTGAATTGCGTACAGTGAGGCGTACTGCCCGCCCTTGGCCAGTAGCTCGGTGTGGCTGCCCACCTCCACCACCTTCGACCCATCCAGCACCACGATCAGGTCGGCCATCCGGACAGTACTAAACCGATGCGACACCAGCAGCGTGATGCGCCCAGGGTCGCGTCCGGGCACCGCACTTCCCGATCCTCGTGCGGCGGCGGCGAAGCGTTCAAACAGCGTGTGCTCGGTCTCGGCGTCGAGTGCAGCCGTGGGTTCATCCAGCACCAGTACCAGCGGGCCGTCGCGCATGAAACCACGAGCTAGCGCCAGCTTCTGCCACTGCCCAAACGACAGATCGACCCCCTCCGCCCACGCCGGACCGAGTTGCGCGTTGAGGCCACTGGGCAACCTGCCGACCACGTCCTCCGCGCCCGCACGGCTGACCGCCAGCGCCACGGCAGGCTCGTTCTCCAGCTGCGGCACATCGCCGAGCCCAACCGACTCGCGAGCGCGCAACTCGAAGCGGAAGAAGTCTTGAAATGCGCCTGCTAGCTTCTCCCGCCAGGTATCGGCGTTGATGCGGGAGAGCGGCACGTCATCGACGTAGATCACGCCGGACACCGGCTCATACATCTTGGCGAGCAGCTTGATTAGTGTCGACTTGCCGGCGCCGTTCTCTCCCACCACCGCCACCACGCTGCCTTTGGGAAGCTCGAAGGAGACCTCATCGAGCACGAGCCGGTTGCTGCCCGGGTAGGCAAACGACACGTGGTCGAATCGGATGCCATCTCGCAACTGGGCGGGCGCAGGCTCCGTGGCTCGGGCCGCATGTGCCGCTGCATAGTCCTCTAGCCAGGCCAGGCGGCGGGCGCCATCCAGCCACATGCCACGCATAAAGCCAACTTCACTCACGGTTGCGGCGATATATGCGGATAAGCGCGACCCCGCAGCGAGCACGAGCAGCACACTAGCAGAGGGCGCGCGCAACCAGGCAGCGACGAACACCACAGCGCCGGCGTAGCCCAGGCCAAAGATCGCCCAACCCAGCGAGTGCCATAGCGCTGACCCCCAGCGTGCGCCGAGCATCAGTGAGTTCCAGCGCGCCCACGCCGCTTGCTGGTTACGCGCGAGCGAGGGGCCGATCCCTGCGACCCTCACTTCTTTGCCAGCCGCCGGCGAAGTCGCCACGGCAAACAAGTGGCGGCCGAGCCGCTGGGCCTGTGCCCCCCGTTCTTGGGCCCGCCGCTCGACGTCTGGCCGCCACGACGAGGTGAACACCGCCGGCAAGGCCAGCACCGCTAGCAGAATCAGCAATGGGTGGATAGATGCCACTAACACGATGGTCACGGTGAGACGCAACAGCCAGCCCAAGGTCCCAAACACCGACTGATACATGTGGTCGAGCACGAACACCTGGTTGCGCAACACCGCCAGCCGGTCCAAATACTCCGGTCGTTCCTGGTGAGCTATGGTGGAGACCGACGCTTGCAGTTGCGCTACGTGGCCCTCCAGCACGATCGTGATCTTGTCACGGTAGCGGCGGCCGATGCGGGTGCTCACGGTGCGGATCAACCAGGTGCCGATCGCCGAGACCGCCAGCGCTACACCTACAATTACGAGCAGCACCAGATTGTGGGCGAGTAGCGCCATGCCGAGCAGCATGAACCACAGCGCCACCAGCGATTCCGGCAGCGCCGCCAGAAGTTCGAGCCCAAGCGCAGCGCCCATCAAGCCCGGCTCGTGGCGATAGCCGAGCTTGAACAAGCGCCACATCGAGGGCAGACCGGGCGGCAGCCTATCTTCGGGAATTACCTTAGGTGAGGACATCGTAGGGCACTCCCAGTTCGTCTTCGCCGGCGCTAAAGCGCTGCGCCTGCAAGTCGAACATCGTCCGGTACCTTCCACCCAGCGCCATCAGTTCGGCATGCGAACCAAGCTCGACGATCCTGCCCGCGTCCAGCACCGCGATACGATCGGCGTGGCGGACAGTCGAAAAGCGATGGGAAATCAGGATCGTCGTACAGTGCCGGGTGGCGGCGAGCACCCGGTCGAAGATCTCGGCCTCGCCGCGCACATCCAGCTGGGCGGTTGGTTCGTCCAGGATCACCAGCCCTGCGCCCAGTTGCACCGCACACAGCGCTCGGGCCAGCGCCACCCGCTGCCACTGCCCACCGGAGAGGTCGGTGCCGCCTTGGTAGCCACGAGCCAGCACCGTATCCAGGCCGGCAATGCCAGAAGCGCCAGCCAGCTCCAGCGAGGTTTGGATGGTGTCTTCCGGCGCACCCAGTGGCGCCACGTTGTCGCGCAACGGCAGTTCCAGCCGTATGAAATCTTGGAAAACCACCGTGATGCGCGAGCGCCACGAGCCAATCGCGAGATCACGCAGGTCGATGCCGTCGACCTCGATGCTCCCTGCCTGCGGGTCGTACAGGCGGCACAGCAGTTTGGCCATGGTGGTCTTCCCGGCACCGTTCTGGCCCACGATCGCCAGCGATGAGCCGGCCGGAATAGTGACGTCGAACCCGTTGAGCACTGGCGCTGTGCCCGTGCCCGGATAGGCGAACGTGACATCACGAAAGCGGACCTGGTGTTCCGGCAACCCCTGGACACCGCGCGGCTGCGGCGGCGCTGGTAACGCGCCTTCGCGGGCCATTGCCGGGGCCAGCCGGAGGGTGGTCACCACTGCTTCTGCCGCCCCATCGAATGACCAGTTGAGTCCGCCGAAGGCGATGGCCGACGTGCCTACTGCACTCATCGCGTACACCACCAGCGGCCCCAATCCCAACGACCCGTTGTAGGCAGCGGCGATCAGCAAGGCGAACACCAACGCGTTGGCAGCCAGCACGATCAGCACACTCCAGAGAAGCGGCTGCTCCCGCAAGCGCGTCGCCTCATACTGCAACTCATGAAGATGCGTGCGCTGCTTGAGGAATCGCTCGATGGTCCAGGATGCCAGCCCAAACAGGCGCAGTTCCTTGGCCGCCGGTGGCGCCACAGCGATGTCGTAGGCGTAAGCGGCGTGGTGCTGGGCGGTGCGTACCGCCGGCGTGTTGCGATCGCGCCACACGCCACTCTCGCGCAGCAGCCAGTGCGTGGCCGACCACGCGACAACCAGCAGCACGCTTGCCCACCAGTGAAACCGGGCGAGCACCAAAGCGCTGGCGATACCCCCGAGCAACATCACGAAGCCGCCGGCAATAAAATCCATGGACATCGACAGCGGCGGACCGGCCATCCCGACGTCAAAGTCGCGCGCAGCCAGCAGGTCACGCGTCAGCGTTGGATCTTCCAGGTGGTGGATGCCTGGCGGGTCACTGCACGCCGCCGTGAGTGTGGCGTGTAGCCACGCGGCAAACCGGTCGCCCACGCTCGCGCTCAATGCCGCGTGGATGGGTGCGAGCACCTGGAGCGCGGCAAACACTAGGCCAACCAACACGAGCGGCGCATTGAAGTCCGCGCCGCTTTGCACGGCGCCCACCAGCACGCCCATGGCCACGCTGAACACTGCCGGCAGTACACCGCGCGCCAGGAGCAACGCCCACCATGCCGCACCCAGCCACGGTGCTGCACGGGCCATGGCAGCGAAGAACTGCCACTCCCGTCGCCCGGTCAGCGCGAGCATCACTGCGGCCACTGCCTTGCCCTTCGTATGGATCGGATCGGCATAAGCCTAATCGGCCACACGTCTACAAGGCAACGAATATAGAACTATTGTACGAAACGGTGCCTACCGCTGAAGCTGCAGGCTATGTTCGTTCGCCCCATCAAGGGGGTTTAGCGGTTGGGAAGCACATGTACCGTACCTAAGCCTGCTTGAGCAGGCGAACGAACGTAGCCCGACCGTTCACGGTCGGTCGGGCTACCGCGGGAGACGGAACCCTTGCGACTCGTCGCCTCTGCTACAACGCGAACCCGCGCTCCCGGATGATCGTGGTGGCTCGCGTCTTGAACTCGTCCAGCGGCTGCGCCCCTAAGTCCTCGCCGGTGCGCAGCCGCACCGACACTTGGTCGTTCTGCGCTTCTTTATCGCCCACGATGAGCATGTACGGAGTCTTCTGCAACTGCGCGTCGCGGATTTTAGAGCGCATTCCCTCCCGGCGCGCATCGACCTCGATACGCATACCAGCCTCTTTGAGTGTGGCCGCCACGCCATTTGCATAGTCGTTGTGCCGGTCGGCAATGGGGATGATCTGCGCCTGCACCGGCGCCAGCCACAGCGGAAAGGCCCCGGCATACTGCTCGATGAGCAGCGCCAGGAACCGCTCGGTCGCCCCGGTCACGGCGCGGTGCAGCACGATGGGCGTGTGGGCCTGCCCATCCTCGCCGATGTACTGGCAACCCAGCCGTCCCGGCTGGATCATGTCCACCTGGATGGTGCTGATCTGCCATTCGCGCCCCAACACGTCGTGCGCTATGAAGTCGGCTTTCGGTCCGTAGATCGCCGCTTCACCGGTCACGGGCACATACTGCACGCCGGAGGCATCCAGCGAGTCTCGCAGCATCTGCTCGGCCCGCGCCCAGTTCTCGGTGCCCTCGATGTACTTCTCCTTGTCGCCGCGCAGCGACAGGCGAATCCAGTAATCCGTGAAGCCGTAGGTGGCGAGCACTTCCTTGACGAGCGCTAGCGCCCGAGCGAACTCTTCTTGCACTTGGTCCTCGGTGCAGAAGATGTGGCAATCGTCTTGCGTGAGGCTGCGCACCCGCGCCAGACCCACCAACTCGCCGCTCTTCTCATAGCGATACAGGGTGGCGAACTCGGCATAGCGCAACGGCAGATCCCGATACGAATGCTGCTCGGCGTTGAACAGCGTCATGTGCGACGGACAGTTCATCGGCTTGAGCACGTACTCGTTGCCATTCTCATCGTCCGTCATAAAGGGAAACATCGACTCACGATAGGCGTCGAAGTGGCCCGACTTCTTGTATAGGTCCACTTTCACCAGGTGAGCGGTCCACACGTGCTGGTAGCCGTAGCGCGTCTGGGTGTCGCGCACATACTCTTCCATCAAGTGCCGGATGATCTCGCCTTTGGGGAAGAACAGCGGGATGCCCGGCCCGATGTCGTCACTGAGTGTGAACAGCCCGAGTTCCTTGCCCAAGCGACGATGGTCGCGCTTCTTCGCCTCCTCCTGCCGCCAGAAGTATTGATCGACTTCTTCTTGCGTCTCGAAGGCCACTCCGTACAGGCGCTGCAACTGCGGCAGGTGTTCGTCGCCGTGCCAGTAGGCACCCGCCACCGACCGCAGCTTGAACGCCTTAATGTCTCCGGTCGTTGCCACATGCGGACCCGCACATAAGTCGGTGAAGTCGCCATCCACGTAAAAGGTGATCTTCTCATCCACCGGCAAGCGGTCGATGAGGTCTACCTTGTAGGTCTGGCCGTTGCCGTCAAAGTAGGCGCGTGCCTCCGCGCGCGAGTGCTCCTGGTACTCAAACGGGTAGGCTGCCTTGATCACCTTGCGCATCTCCGCCTCGATCGCCGGGAAGTCGTCTGGCGTGAAAGCGTGTGACGAATCGACGTCGTAGTAGAAGCCGTCCTCAATGGCTGGCCCTATACCGAACTGCGTGCCGGGATACAACCGTTGGATCGCCTGCGCCATGACGTGTGAGCAGGAGTGGCGCATCTTGTACACAAAGGGCGCATCAGCGTTGCGCCCACCGGCCGCCAAGTGCGAGTCGGTCGTTGCAGCGACGCCGGTCGTACTCGTTGGGCTTGCCGCCAGCACTTGGTGCTCTGCTGCTCCCTGATCTGCCATTGCCGGACCGTCCTTTCCGCAAACGCGCAACAAAAAAGCGCCCCGCCCACGTTGGGCGAGAGCGCAAATGCTCACGCGGTTCCACCACGTTTCCCCGGCGGCGCACGCGGCGCTGCCGAGCTTTGTGCCGGCGCTATCGGGCCGGACCCGAGATGCTTTGGTCGGCGCTTGCTGTCAGCAGCGCGGCGTTGGCATCTAGCTCCGAGGTGGTGCCGGTGTGAGGGTCGCGCGGGGGGCTCGCAGCCGGTGGCCCAACCGTCTCTGTGCGCGCTCCAACAACCAGTATGTCCTCATCGACGCAGTTCCCGCTAACCATACCATGCTGTGTGCTACGCTCAATCCGAAATACTTGAGGAGAACGTCGATGGCCGTGCAAGCCACGCGGAGCCAGGCAAGCGCTGCGCTCGGTCAGTCACCGCCAGCGGGCTCAACCTTCACCCCCGACTTCATCGTGCTGCTGGTCGTGTGGTTCTTGCTGGGCCTCGCCGTCGCACCAGGCCGGCCGCTGCTTCCTGTGTACGTGGAGAGCGCTCTAAAACTGCCGCCGCTGTTCACCTCCACGTTACTGGCGCTGCAACTCGCGGCCGGCGCCATTGGCGCCATCGTCGGCGGCAGCATCGCCGACCTGCTTGGTCGTAAAACCGCGCTGCTGCTCGGCTCCGTGTCCGGGCCCCTCGCCGCCCTGATGTTCCTCACTCACAGCCCGTGGTTTATGGTGGCGCTGGCCGTCGTGGGTGGACTTCTGTCGAGCGTGCAGACCATCGGCGGCCAGACCTACCTCATGAACGCCGTACGCCAGGTCAAGCTCGGCTCGGCTGCTGCCTTGTTCTTCATCGGCAATACCCTGGGCTCGTCTATCGGCAACATCGTCGCCGGCAAGATCCTGGATAACACCGGCTTCGCCACCGTTGCCGTGCTCATGCTGCTCGCTTCCGGCGTCGTCATGGCCTTCGCGGCCTGGCGGCTGCCGTGGCAGAAGCACATCCGCACGGCCGGCGCTGGGTCGCTGAGCGGAGCCACGCGCAGCTATGGCCGCATCATCCAACGGCACGATGTGCAATTGCTCATCGGTCTGCGCCTGCTGCCCACATGCTATTGGGGTGTGGCGACGCTGCTCATCCCGCTCTTGCTGTACCGCGCCAGTGGCGAAGCTTCCACCGCGGCGTACTACTCTGGCATTAGCCTCGCTCTAGCCGCGAGTTGCCAGTTGCTGACCGGCCGCATCGCCGACCACATCGGTCGCCGCGGCCCGGTGATCGTGCTCACCACGCTGATCGCCATCGTCGCCATCGGCACCGGCTTTGCCGCCCACTCGGTGGCCGGTCTGTACATCTTTGGCATTCTCGGGGCTTGCAGCGCCTGGTCGCTCTCCACGCTCATGCCCGGCCTCATCAAGGATGTGTCGGCG